>DASXMO010000091.1:0-10277 GCA_036495605.1 Solirubrobacteraceae bacterium | reverse complement strand
CCCCATCAGCTTTCATCTAAAGCATGCGGCGTCGCCCGTGAAGGACGTGCGGTGTGCTGCTCACCCCTCTCAGCCGGTGTGCGTCCCCAGCGGTGGTGGGGGTGCGGCGGCGTCGTCGACGATCACGTTCAGGCGCCCGCGCCGCAGCAGGCTCGCGGGGACGTGATGGCTGGGCTCGGCGAGCATCGCCGCGACGGCGTCGGACTTGGAGGCGCTCGTGGCCAGCAGCACGCACGCGCGCGCGGCACGCAGCACGGCGAGGCTCAGCGTGATGCGCTCGGGCGGGGGCTTGGGCGAGTCGTGCACTGGAAGGCACAGCTCCCGCGGGCCGGCGTCCAGCGTGGGGGCGCTGGGGAACAGCGAGGCGACGTGGCCGTCGGGGCCGATGCCGAGCACGATCACATCGAGCGCCGGCGGCCCATCGTCCTCCTCGTCTCGCGCCTGCGCCTCCTGCGCCTGCGCGCGCGCGGGATCGTCGGCCTGCGCGGGAACGCGCTCGCCCAGCAGGAACGCGTAGCGCTCGGCGCCACGCTCGGGCCCCAGCTCGCCCTCCATGCGGTGCACCTGCTCGGTCGGTATCTGCGCGGTCGCGAGCAGTGTTTCCTGCGCGAGGCGGTAGTTGCTCTGCTCGTCCTGCGGCCCGACGCAACGCTCGTCGGCGAACCACACCTCGATCCCCGTCCAGTCCTCGAGCTCGTGCGCGAGCAGCTCGTACGTGCGCGCGGGGGTCGTGCCGCCGCTGAGCGTCAGATGCGCGACCCCGCGCGCCTCTCGCGCCGAGCGCAGATCGCGCGCGATCTCAGTGGCCGCGCGCGCGGCGACAGCCTCGGCGTCTACGAGCGTCGTGAGACGAGTCATGCCGAGGTCACCGCTCTTGCCTCATCGACGCCGTGAGTCGGGTCACCGTGCACCGCTCTCGTCTCGCCCAGCGCCGTGAGTCGGGTCATGCCGCCACCGCTGTCGCCTCGTCCAACTCCGTGCCGTCCCGCGGCAGCATCGCCTGCGCCGCGTGCAGCGCCGGCAGGTAGGCCGGGTCGCGCAGCAGCGCCTGGCGGATGCCCTCGCCGAGGATGCCGCCCTCTCCGCGCGAGGCCCCGAGCAGCGTCCACTCGCGCTCTGAGCCGTGCGTGTCGCGACGGCGCTCGTGCAGCCCGCCCGGTCCCCGATCGAGGTCGATCTGCAGTCCCGAGGCGCTGCACAGCCGCACACCCGCAAGGCCCGGCACGCTCAGCTCGGGCGCGGCGCGCAGGCACAGCTCGATGCGCCCGCCCGCCGGTGTGCGCGCGTCGGTGCTGAGCGCGCCCTCCTCGCCCGCGCGCCTGCGGATCTGCGAGCGCTCCAGCTTCCAGTCAAGACGCGAGGCGAGCCAGCCGACGAACAGCATCGCCGCGACCGTCGAGGCGGGGTGGTGGCGGATCTCCAGGCGCTCCAGCGAGTGAAGCTCGGTGCGCATGCGCGCGGGATCGAACGTCGCCGCCACGCGCTCGCGCCACGGTGTCGAGCGCAGCCACGCGAGGTCCACGACGTAGGCCCGCTCGGAGAGCGCGCACGCGCGCTCGATCGCCGCGCTCCACACGGGCTCTTCGATCGAGTCGATCAACGTCGCCTGCGCCAGCTCGAGCAGCGCGTCGGCCTGCGCGGGATGGCGGTGGGGCGACCACAACAGCGTCGGCAGATCGCTGATCACCAGCGGATCGGCGATCGTGCTCAGATCGTCCAGGTGACGCTCTCCGATCTGCACGAACGCGATCTCGCGAGCCAGCGCCGGCTCGCCCGGGCCGCGGTCGCGCTCCGAGGCGATGCGCACCCGCGCGTCCAGCTCCTTGCGCTCGCGCTCGTAGGAGAGCACGACGGTGCGCGAGGCGTGATAGCGCCCCACACCGCTCAGGCGCTCGGCGATCTCCCGGCTGTGCTCGTGCTCTACGAACACCAGCATGTTCAGTACCCGCGCCGGCACCAACCCGTCGCCCTTCGCGTCCTGCTTGAGTCGCGCGCGCTGCGCCAGCAATCCGCGTAGAGCCGCTTCGATCGCATCCGGCGTCGTGTTGCTCTCGCTCCAGACCACCTCCGGGAGGGCCGCGCTGGCCATCTCAGATCCTCCGTCTCATCGTCGACCCGGCCGTCTCGATCGTCGATCCGTGTCCACCGTCGGATCGTGTCCACCGCCGGATCGTGCCTGTCATCGGATGTGCCCCGCCATCAGATCGCCCGCCATGAATTGCCCTCGCGCAGGATCTCCGCGGCCACCCGCGGTCCCTGGGAGCCCGCCTCGTACTGCGCGAGCGGACCGGGTGTCTGTGACCACGCGGAGAGGATCGGATCGCAGATCCGCCACTGCGCCTCGACCTCGTCGTTGCGCGTGAACAGCGTCGGGTCGCCGCGCATCGCGTCCATGATCAGCCGCTCGTAGGCCTCCGGCGACTGCGACAGGAAGGAGGTGCCGTACAGGAACTCCATGTTCACCGGGCGGATCGACATGCGCGTGCCAGGGATCTTCGCGCCGAGACGCAGCGTCACGCCCTCGTTGGGTTGCACGGTCAGGATCAGCTGGTTGGGCTGCACCCCCAGCGAGCCGTCATGGCTGAAGGCCAGGTGCGGGACGGGCTTCAGCGTGACCGCGATCTCTGTGACCTTGCGCGCCAGGCGCTTGCCCGCGCGCAGGTAGAACGGCACGCCCGCCCAGCGCCAGTTGTCGACTTCCAGGCGCAGCGCCGCGTAGGTCTCGGTGGTCGAGTCGCTCGGCACGCCCTCCTCTTCCAGGTAACCCGGCACGTCCTCACCACCCGAGTGCCCCGCTGCATACTGCGCGCGCGCGGCCATCGCGGGGATCTCCTGCGGCGTGGGCGCGGCGATCGCGTGCAGCACCTTCACCTTCTCGTTGCGCACCTCTTCGGCGGTGAAGTTCCCGGGGGGCTCCATGGCGACGTGGCAGAGCAGCTGCAGCATGTGGTTCTGGATCAGATCGCGCAGCGCCCCGGCCCTGTCGTAGTAGCCCGCGCGGCTGCCGATGCCGATGTCCTCCGCCGCGGTGATCTGCACCTGGTCGATGTAGTTGCGGTTCCACAGCGGCTCGAACATGCCGTTGGCGAAGCGAAACGCGAGCATGTTCTGCACGGTCTCCTTGCCGAGGTAGTGATCGATGCGGAACACCTGCGCCTCGTCGAACACGCTCAGCACGCGCGCGTTCAGCTCGCGCGCCTCCTCCAGCGAGGCGCCGAAGGGCTTCTCGATGATCACCCGCACCTCCGTTTCGGCGCGGCGCGAGAGGCCGCTGCCGCCCAGCTGGCCGATGATCGTGGGGAAGAAGCTCGGCGCGGTCGACAGGTAGAAGGCGCGGTTCAGCCGCTCGCCGGTGTCCTCGTCAAACCCGTCCAGCACCTCGCCCAGCTGCGCGTAGACGCTCGGATCGTCGAACACGCCCGGCACATAGCGCACGTTCTCGAGCAGGCCCGCGAGCACAGCGTCATCGGGCGTGCGCCGCGAGAACGCGCGGATCGCCTGCTCGCACTCCGCGCGGTAGTCCGCGTGCGTTTTCTCTTTGCGCGAGACCCCGATCAGCTGGAAGCGCTCGGGCAGCGCCCCCTCGTGAGCGAGGTTGTAGAGCGCCGGCAGCAGTTTGCGCTTCGCCAGATCGCCCGTGGCTCCGAAGATCACGAGTGCCGTCGGTGCCACCGGCCGGCGCTCGAGGCCGAGCACGAGCGGGTTCTCGGTCTCGGTGGCGATCGCGGTGGCGCTCGGGCTCACGTTCGGTCGGTCTCGCTGGCGGTCGCGGTGGCGGTCGCGCGCGGGCTCACGGGTTGTCCGTCTTGGTGGCGGCGGTCGCGATCGGGCGCATGTGCCCACGATCGTAGTGGCGGCGCGGTTGTTATACGTTGCCCGCAGCCGATGAGCCCCGACCCCACCCATCAGCGCCCCGACCGCAACCTCGCACTGGAGCTCGTGCGCGTCACCGAGGCCGCCGCGCTCGCCGCCGCGCCGCTGGTCGGGCGCGGCGACAAGGAGGCCGCCGATCAGGCCGCGGTCGATGGCATGCGCTACATGCTGCACTCCGTGCCGATGGACGGCCTCGTGGTGATCGGCGAGGGCGAGAAGGACGAGGCGCCGATGCTCTACAACGGCGAGCAGATCGGCGACGGCTCGCCGCCGCAGGTGGACATCGCCGTCGATCCGCTCGAGGGCACGACGCTGGCCGCGCACGGCATGCCGAGCGCGCTCGCCGTGATCGCGCTGTCCGCGCGCGGCACGATGTTCGATCCCGGGCCGTGCGTGTACATGGAGAAGATGGCCGGCTCCCCGGAGATCGCAGATCTGCTCGACCTCGACCGCCCGTTGGCGGAGACCGTGGAGCTCGTCGCCGAACGCAAGGGCAGCGCGGTGGGCGACGTGATGGTGCTCGTGCTCGACCGCCCGCGCCACGAGCAGGGCATCCAGGCGATCCGCGAGGCCGGCGCGCGCGTGCGCCTGATCGCCCACGGCGACGTCTCCGCGTCGCTGCTCGCCGTCACCGAGCGCTCCCCCGTCGACCTGTTGTGGGGCATCGGCGGCACGCCCGAGGGAGTCATCTCCGCGGCCGCCGTCAAGTGCCTCGGCGGGCAGCTGCTCGGACGGCTGTGGCCGCGCGACGAGCACGAGCGCAAGGCCGCGCTGGATGCGGGCTATGACTTGCAGCGTGTGCTCACGATCGAGGATCTCGTCTCCGGCGAGGACGTGTTCTTCTCCGCCACCGGCATCACCGACGGCGACGTCCTGCAGGGCGTGCGCTACCCCAGCGCGGGCGGCGCCACGACCGAATCGCTCGTGATGCGCACGCGCTCTGGCACCGTGCGGCGGATCAAGGCCACGCACGACCGCACGAAGCTCGCGGCGCTGCGCGCGTAGCGCCTCAGGCGCTCGCTCCCGGCTCGCCCGGCCCGGCGAACCTCCCCACGCGTGATTCGGCCAGGTCCAGGCGTGCGAGCGAGCGCAGGAAACCGTGCGTCACGAGCACGTGGATGCGCGCCTGCGTGGCGTTGTAGACGCGCCGCCCGAAGCCCGAGGCGATCGCGGGGTGGAAGTTGGCGACCTCGACCTCGACGTGCAGCCGCCCACAGCCCCGCTGCGCCTCGGGGAGGCGGCGCACGTCGATCTGCAGGTGCCCCGCGCCCCCGTGGCCGTGGCGGGCCACGAGCACGCCGCGCGCGATGCGCCAGCGCACGATCCCGTGGTCGGGCTCGAGCTCGTATTCGGGCGCCGCGAACGTCAGCAGCCGCAGCCGCAGGCCGAGCAGCACGATCGAGCGCTCGTTCTGGGAGTAACGCACGCGGATCAGCCCGAGCGTGACCCGCGTCAGAAAGCGCCAGTAGGTGCGTGCCAGGCGCTCGAGCGAGGCAGGCGACCACAGCTCGCTCAGCGCGTCCCGCGGCAGACTCAGGTCGGCGGCCTGAACCGAGCGCATCGCGCCCGTACGCGCGTCTTCGGTCGTGCGGTCCTGCAGGTTCGAGATCGTCGCGGGCCTCATCGACGTGCAGGCTACGCAGTCGCGGCGCTCGGGCACGGGTACCCCGTACGCCAGGGAGTTATCGTGTGCACTCGTGGCTCCTCGGGCGCGCTACCAGGGCGGGGCCGCTTCCGCGCGCGTGCTGCGCACGTTGCGAGATCGTTACTGCGCGCGGCGTCCTTCTCTGCTGATATGCAACGCCCGTGAACCACGAGCAGATCAACCCCCGCAGCGCCGAGCGTCTCGCGCGCGCCGCGCGCGCGGCGCAGGCGCTCAGCGAGACTCTGTGGGAGGCGCTGCACGAGGAGCTCGGCGATCCGAGCGCCCGGCGCGTCGCCGAGCTGTCCGATCGCCTCGCGGAGGTCTCCGCGACGGTTGCGCTGCTCGCGCGTAGCGAGCCGACGGAGGCTCTCGTCGAGGAGCGCCCCGCAACATCGGGCGTCGCGCAGGCCCGGGAGATGCCGGCGAGCGATGATGACGAGCGGCCTGAGGCCGGGAAGAAGTCGCAATCGCAAGCAGCGCCCGCGAGTGGGCCGCGTGCGCAGACCCCGCCGTCGCGGGGATCCTCCGCGGCGCCTGCGCCGGGGCGCGAGTCCTCGGCGCGGAGCGTGCTCGTCGATGAGCTCGCGCCGGAGGCGCCGGCTGCCGAGACGCCATCCGCGCCGCTCGAGCCGGGTGCGCAGGCGGCTCCGGAGATCGCGGAGATCGAGATCAGAGACGAACGTCGCGAGCGCGTGCGTCTGGCGCCGGTGCGCGACATCCAGGAGTCCGGCCCGTGGATCGACGCGATCGAGCGCCGGGTGGAGCGTTACGAGCGCGATCGAGCGCCGTTCGCTGTGCTGCTCGTCGAGCTGGTCGACGTCGAGCGCCTGCGCCACACGGAGCTGCCGGGTGAGATATCGCGCCTGATGGGCCTCGTCGAGGCCGCGCTCTCAGGGGAGCTGAGCCCGGCCGACTCGCTCACGCGCGAGACCCCCGGCCGCTACTGGCTGCTCACGTCCGACACCGACCCGAGCGCAGCCCGTGAACTCGTCGCGCGATTGGCCGGCGCGGTGCGCGGTGCCGCGAGTCACGGCGGTGCTCCGCTGGAGGTCGCCGTGGGCATCGCCGCGTATCCCGCCGACGGCGCCCAGGCGGGCGGACTCGCGGCGCACGCAGAGGTCGCGCTGTACGCCGCGCGGGCCTCGGGCAAGCCCGTCGTCTAGCGGGGCCGATCGCCTCGCGTGGGCGATAACAACGGTAAAGTGTAGTCAAGTAGTGTGTAGTCAAGTAGTGTTTACTACGCTACACTTCGCTCATGGATAGGCGACGTTTTGTCGGTCGAGAGGCTGAGATGGCGAAGCTCCACGAGCACCTCGAGCATGTGCGCGAGAGCGGGACCGGACGTATCGTCGCTCTGCGGGGACGCAGGCAGATCGGCAAGTCGAGGCTGGTCGAGGAGTTCATCCGCTCAAGCGGAGCTCAGGCCATCTTCTACACCGCCTCGCGCCAGCGCGTCGACGCCGAGCTGCGGAGCTTCGGTGAGCAGATCGCGGTGTCCGGCACCGATGGGGCGAGCGTCGCGGCCGCGGGCCCGATCGGCTCATGGGAGGCGGCGTTGACGGTTGCTGTGAGCGGTGCGTCCCGAGAGCAACCGATCGTGCTCGTGATCGATGAGCTGCCGTTCTTGATCGAGAGCGAACCGGCGATCGAGGCGATCCTTCAGAAGCAGTGGGATCGTAGGCTGGAGGCGCAACCTGTCTTGTTGCTGTTGGTCGGCTCTGACGTTTCGATGATGGCAGCCCTGAACGATTACGGCAGGCCGCTGTATGGGCGGGTGAGCGAGATGACGATCGGACCGCTATCGCCGGCGGCGATCGGCGACATGCTCGGACTTGCGCCGCGTAACGCGCTCGATGCGTATCTCGTGATCGGAGGCTTTCCACGGCTCGCGGAGATCTGGCATAAGGGAGAGGATCTGTGGAAGTTCCTGCGCCGCGAGCTTCAGAACCCGGAGTCCTCGCTAATCGTGCTCGGCGAGCGAACGCTTCGCGCCGAGTTTCCTACCGAGCTGAAGGCGCAGGACGCACTCGAAGCGATCGGCGCGGGGGAGCGGGTCTTCACGGCGATCATGCAGCGCGGGCAGATGTCCAACAGGACGCTCGAGAGCACGCTCACGACATTGATCGACAAGCGTGTGATCGACAAGATCCTGCCCTACTCCTCAGAGCCGCGGCCAAAGCTCTCGCGCTACTACGTTTCCGACCACTATCTGCGTTTCTGGCTGCGCTTCATCCGTGAGGGCATTCCCGCGCTCGAGCGCGGTCGCGGGGACCTCGTCCACTCCCATATCCGTCAGTCGTGGGCGTCGTTCGCCGGACGTGCGATCGAGCCGCTTGTACGTGATGCGATCGGAGCGCTGCTCCCCGACCCGCGCTTCGGTGCCGCCGAGTTCGTCGGCTCCTTCTGGAACCGCGACAACAGCGTCGAGATCGACCTGGTGGGCGGCCGCACTCTCCCCACTAGTGAGCAGATCGACTTCGCCGGCTCGATCAAGTGGCACGAGCAGTGCAACTTCGGGCGCAGCGACCTGAGCAAGCTGATTCAGCACCGCGCGGTCCTACCCGGGGCGACCGACGAGACCCTACTCATCGGCGTCTCCCGCAACGGCTTCGACCTCGACGGTCTCGATGTTCGCTTGAGCGCAGAGGAGATCGTCGCGGCCAGCGCCACCCCAGGCGTCTAGTCCGAGGAGTCGGTACTCAGGCTGTGGCCTGGGCCCCGCCGGTGGCGATTTCCGCGGGTGTGACGGGCGGAGAGCCGAGTAGCGGGGTGTTGGGCGCAGCGCCTACGACGCGGGTGCCGATGCGGACCGTTTCGTTGACGTCGAGCTCCTGTGCCGCGCCGGCCGTCAGATCCCAGTCGGCGTGATTGGCGTAGGGGCCGCGGTCGAGCACCGGTATGACCAGCGCGTGTCCCTTGTAGGTGACCTTCACCAGCGTGCCGCACGGCAGCGTGCGATTGGCGACGCCCACGACTGCCGGCGTGAGCATCTGCCCGCATGCGGTCTGCTGACCGTAGAAGCCCGGACCGAACCACGTCGCGATGCCCGTCTTGTGGATCTTCGTCTTGGCCGGCGCCGGACTTGCGCCGCCGGTCGCTCCTGTGGCGCCCGTCGCGCCTGTTGCGACAGTCGTCGTCGCGAGCGCGCTCGCGACGAAGGCCAAGCAGGCCGTGGCGGCGAGCAGGGCGAGCAGGGTCGTCGTGACGGTACGGGGGATACGCATGATGATCGTCGGCGCCTACGGGGTCAGCTGACGGGCTCGCGTGGTCTGCGACGACGGCGCTACGGCCCTCGATGGGCCGATTCGCCCCAGCGAATCGTGTGATCCGCATTGGGTCCCCCGCCCTCTGCCACCTGGGTGGCAGAAGCTCGGCGTGGCGCGAGTATACAGATCGCCCCTGCGGATCGATCGGGTAGGGGCGAAGTTATGACAACCACGCAAATAGCTGATCCCGCAACTTGCGAACTGCGCGCTTGCACCAGTTGCAGGACTCCCTGCGCGGACTCGCGGCTCAGCCAGGCAGGCGCGAGAGGAAATCCCGGAGCACGCGGGCGCCGGTGTTGACGCCGGCCTTGGCAAGCTCGCCGGCCAACTCGGCGGCGGAGGAGATCAGCTCCGTGGAGCCGGGGGGCAGAACCGGTCCCACCGAGTCGGGCTCGGCCTCGAATCCCTGAAGTGGTGCACGTTCCCGAGGCACAGTGTGGCGATCGACGCTCGGACGTCCCTTCGCACCGGCGCGGGTCCGGGAGGTTCTCGCAGGCTTACCGGCGGTCGCAGAGGTCTGCTTCTCGGCGAGGGCGGACGCGGCCGCGCGTTTGCCCACAGGTCGCGAGGTGCTCGCGCGGGTGCCATTCGGTGCGTCAGCCGCGCTTGCGCGCGAGGCGGCGCGGCGGGCGCTGGCGCGCTGGGGACGCGTGCGAGGCAGACCGGCGAGGATGCCCGGGCCCTCGGCAGAGGCAGGTTCGCGAAGATCCCCGCTGGAAGAGTCGCTCATGCGCGTTAGCATAGGCGCCGGAGAAGTTGAGATATGGATTGGCATCGGCATCGTCGCCGCGGCGCGCGTAACGTCGCGAGCCCGCGGCGGTAGTTGACCGTCGGGCGCGCATACGCGCACGGCACCCAGAAGGACCTCCGGGGGAGCCGGAGGGATCGCGATCACTCAGAAATCGAAACGAGCGTAAACAGGTATGTCAGTAGTCGAATTGCAGGAGCTCGACGAGGTGAAGGGCCTGCTCGCCAAAGGCCAGCAGGTGGGCGTGCTGACGTTCGCGGAGATATCGACGGCCACCTCGGAGCTCGATCTGGACGAGTCCGACGTCGAGGAGCTGCACGGGTTCCTGGAGAAATCGGAGATCGAGCTCGTCGAGGACATCGACCCGGCGACCGCGGCGGCGCAGGCGGTCGAGCGCGCCCCCGACAAGCGCGGTCGGCGCAGCAAAGCCAAAACGGCGCTCGACCTGAAGCCGGACATGACGACCGACTCGCTGCAGCTGTTCTTGAAGGACATCGGCAAGGTGCGGCTGCTGACCGCCCAGGAGGAGGTCGACCTGGCGAAGCGGATCGAGCGCGGCGACCTCGACGCGAAGCAGAAGATGGTCGAGTGAACCTGCGCCTCGTCGTCTCGATCGCCAAGAACTACCGCAACCAGGGCCTGCCGTTCCTGGACCTGATCCAGGAGGGGACGCTCGGCCTGGTGCGCGCGGCGGAGAAGTTCGACTACCGCAAGGGCTTCAAGTTCTCCACCTACGCGACCTGGT
>DASXMO010000090.1:0-9290 GCA_036495605.1 Solirubrobacteraceae bacterium | reverse complement strand
TCGACGAGGCCCGTGCTGCCGCCGAACGCCTCGCGCAGGAGCGGGGGTAGGCGATGTCGGCGGAGAACGTGGAGATCGCCAAGCGAGTCACGGACGCTTACAACCGGCGCGAGGTCGATACCGTGTTCGCCGAGCTCGCGACCTCTGACTTCGAGTGGTGGCCAGCCCTGACGAAGGCCTACGAAGGCGGCTGCTACCGAGGACGCGAGGGCGCCGAAAGGTTCGCCGCGGATACCCGCGAGAACTGGGAGGAGCTCCAAAGCGTTGCTGAGGAATATCGTGATCTCGGTGATCGGGTGCTTTTGCTGGGTAGGCTCAAGGGACGCGGCAAGAGCAGCGGCGCTCCGGTGGATCAGCCGTACGCGGCCATCTTCGACTTTCGCGGCGACAGGACCTGGCGTTTCCGGGCGTACTTTGATCGCGCCGAAGCCCTCAAAGCCGTGGGGCTGGAGCAGTAGCGGTCATCTGCCTGTGTTCGGTGTGAGGCCGAGGTGGGAGAACACACGACATGAGTGCTTCGTCATGGATGCGAGCGTGTCGTTGAAGATCGCCGAGACTGCTGAGATGGACGATACGCAAGTTCGCGCCCACCAAACGCTCAGACGCCGGCATGCGGGGGATCGGTGATACTCGCAGCGATGTCCATGACTCTTGCGATCTTGAGCTGAGCCCTATGGGTCGCTGTTCGGCGTGTTCTGCTGAGAGTCCCGCCGAGGCGCGGTTCTGTATGGCGTGTGGAGCACCACTTGAGTGGCGCTGCGGGTCGTGCGGTGAGCCGGTGCCCGAGGGGGCACGCTTCTGTATGACTTGCGGCGCTCCGCTGAATGCGGCGAGAGCCGCAAGCGAGCCAGCCGCGAAGCAGAGCAATGCTGTTGACGCGGATGCGCCACGTGTCGCTCTTGCACCGCCGACGTTTGATGAGCGCCGCATGGTAACGGTCCTCTTCGCGGACCTGTCCGGCTACACGGCCGTCGCGGCGAGGCTGGACCCCGAGGCCGTGAAGCGTCAGCTTGAGCGGATTCTCGGGCGTCTCGGTGAGGAGGTCCTTGCCCACGGTGGGTATGTCGACAAGTTCATCGGCGACAACGTGATGGCGATCTTCGGCGCTCCGGTCGCGCACGGCGATGACCCCGAGCGCGCGGTGCGCGCCGGCCTGGGTATGCAGGCCGCGATGGGCGAGGTCAATGAGCCGTTGGCGGCCCAGCACGGGGTCACGTTCGAGCTGTGTGTGGGTATCAACACGGGCGAGGTGCTCGCGGGTCACGTCGGGGACAGCTACACGGTGATCGGCGACACCGTGAACGTGGCAGCGAGGCTTCAGGCGGCTGCGCACCCTGGGAGCGTGACCGTCGGTGAGGCGACCTACCAGGCAACCCGCGAGACGATCAACTACAGCGCTCTGGCGGAGCCGCTGGTGCTCAAGGGCAAGACCGAGCCGGTCCCTGCTTGGGAGGCGATTGGCGGCGACGGGCAGCCGGCGGGCGCCACCTCGGCGGGCCCCGTGCGAGCTCCACTCGTGGGCCGCGCCGCCGAGCTCGCTCAGCTCCACGATCTGCTCGCGCGGGTGCAGGGCAAGCGCGGGCCGCATCTGGCGACGGTTATCGGCGATCCGGGCGTCGGGAAGTCGCGGCTTGTGCGCCAGTTCGAGCAGGAGCTGCACAGTGGGGACGCCCGGCCGCTGGTGCGCCACGGGCGTTGCCTGCCGTATGGATCGAGCATCGTCTACTGGCCACTCGGCGAGGTCATTCGCACCGAGTGCGCGATCGTCGACGGCGATCCTCCTGCAGCTGCGTGGCAGAAGCTGTCCACCCGCATCGGTGAGCTGCTCGATGGCTCGGGGTCAGACAGCCGGTCCGCAGCGTCAAAGGTGGCCGTAGTCGGTCGCCTGCTCGGGATCGAGAGACCGGATGACCCCGTGGCCGCCGAGCGGGAGGATGCCCAGCAGGCGCGCGAAGTTTTCTTCGCGGCCGTGCGCTCGTGTGTGGAGGGCCTCGCGCGTGATGGGCCGCTGGTGCTTGTGTGGGAGGACATCCATTGGGCTGACGAGGGGATGCTCGATCTGATCGAGCATCTGGCGCAATGGGTGCGGGCACCGGTGCTTCAGATCTGTCTGGCCAGGGAAGAGCTACTGGAGCGCCGTGTCGGGTGGGGGGGCGTGCGGCGCGATTCCACGACTATCTTCCTGGAGCCGCTCGGCGAGAGCGAGACGCGTGAGTTGATCTCCTCGCTGATGCGTGGCGCTGGCCCCAACGACGGCGTGGTCGCTGCGGTGGCTGCCCGTGCGGAGGGAAACCCTTTGTTCGCTGAGGAGATGGTGCGCCGCCTTTCCGAGCAGGAGGGTGCGAGCGCCGCCGAGCTTCCAGCCACGGTGCAGGCTCTGCTCGCGGCCCGCCTGGACTCGCTGGAGCCCTTTCAGCGGCGCCTACTCGCGCACGCGGCGGTGATCGGGCGGACATTCTGGGAGGGCGGTCTGACCTCTGTCGCGGAAGCTGAGGGGGGCGATCTGGCGGAGGCTCTTAGGGCACTGCGAGACAAGGACATCATCGTCGCCGGCGAGGGCACAGCGCTTGCCGGCGAGCCCGAGCTCGCGTTCAAGCACGCGCTGATCCGCGATGCGGCGTACGAGATGCTCCCGAAGGCCGTGCGAGCGCAGAAGCATTTCGAGGTGGCCTGTTTTATCGAGGACGGCGCCGGGGAGCGTGGCGAGGAGGTCGTTGCGCTGCTCGCCGAGCATTACGGCAAAGCGGCGGAGCTCGGGGGTGAGCTCGGCCTGGCAGCCGCCGAGATGGCGCCCTACCGCGCAAAGGCGCTCTCCTATCTGGAGGCCGCTGGCGACGCGGCAACCGCCTTCTACTCCAACGCGGACGCCTTCTCCAACTACGAGGCTGCGCTCGAGCAGGCCGGCGAGGATGCCGACGCGGTCGCCCGCCTCCTGGAGAAGCAGGGCGATGTCGCCCTGCGGCTCGGTCGGGTGGATGCTGCGATCGAGGTCTGGGGACGGGCGCTCGACCGCCACGGCGCGCGAGAGGATCTCGAGCACGTCGCCGAGCTACACCGAAAGATCGGCGCTGGGTTGGCCCACAAGGGAGAGCGTAAGAGGGCGATCGAGCACCACCAGCGAGGCATCAATCTGATCAAGGACGGCGAGCCGTCGCTCGCGCTCGTGCGCCTGTATGAGGAGGCCGCGTGGCTGTATATGCAGACGGGCGACAACATGCTGGCGATCTACGCTTCAGAGAAGGCGCTGCGGCTTGCCGAGCGCCTCGGCGAGGTTCGCGCCGCGAGCCGCGCACATGGCATCTTCGGTCGCGTCTTCGGGCGCATCGGAGACACTGCCAAGGCGCGTGAGAACCTGGAGCGCGCAGTCGAGCTTGCGCGCGGGTCCGACGCGCATGAGACGGTCCTAGCGCTGATGGCACTCGGCCATCACCTCGAGACCTCCGACGGCGACTACCCGGCCGCGGGCGACTACTACCGCGAGGCGCTCGCACTCGCGCGGCAGGTCGGAGACGTGCCTGCCGAGATTGAGCTGCACGCCGCTGTCGCGCAGTTGGCGCTCTATGCGGCCGACTGGGAGACGGTGGTGCGCTCGAGTGACGCCAGCGCGGAACTGTCCGAGCGTGAGGGCCTGATCGGCAAGCTCTGCCTGCCCTACGCTCTCCGCGGGCGACTGCAGTGGCGCAGCGGAGAGTGGCAGGCGTCCGAGAGCTCGTACAGGCGCGCCCACGAGCTAGCGGAGCAGATCGGCTGGTCGGAGGTGTGCTTCGACGCGCTGTACGGGCTCTCGAACACACTCCGCGACCAGGGCGAGCTCGTGGGCGCGGAGACCGCGCTCTCGCAGGCGCTTGACGTCTGCGAGAGCGCCGGGCTGATCGCGCAATCGATCCAGGCCAACTCCGCACGGGCCCTCCTACACACGCTCGCCGGTCGGCACGAGAAGGCGAGCGAGGCCGCACAGGAGGCGATTGAGCTCTCCGACCGCGTCCGCTACCCCGCTGGCGAGGCGGCCGCGATCGAAGCCGCGGGCATCGTCGGGCCCCTGCCGGATGCGCTGACCGAACTCGAGCGCGCCCACGAAGCCTGGCAGAACCTCGGCCGCCCACTAGAGGCCGCCCGCTGCGACCTGCTGCTCGGCCAGCGACTACTCGAGGATGACCGCGAAGCAGCCCTTGTGTCGCTCGAGCAGGCCGCGAACGAGTACGACGAGCTGGGAGTCATCCACCTGGCAGCACGCGCCCGCGAGTTGGCGGGCTCAGACGCTGCCCGACACTAACGGCCGGCGCTCGCGCCTGGGGCGCGCAACCAAACACGGGCTGCCGCTCACCTCCACTCGAGAGAACGTCAGAGTAAGCCCTCTTCCACCCGCCGCCGATGCTCTCGAGGGATCGTCCAACTCAGCAGTCTCGGCGGTTCTCACCGACATGCTCGCGTCGATGACGGAGCACTCGTGTCGGGCGTTCGCCGACGTCGCCGTCTCATGGGGCACCTGCTCCTGTCCGTTACTCCTCCAGTCCCACGGCTTTGAGGGCCTCCTGACGGTCGACGAACATGCGAACGTGGCTGATCTTGCCGTCGATCAGGTCGTACACGTTGGTTTGAGGCCATGCCATGCGAATGCCGCTGGCTCGGCCTGTGGAGTTATTGCGCAGGAACGCGATCACCCGCTTGCTGTCGAGCTCTTCCACGCCGTCAAGCTCCATCCGGAAATCGGGTGCGGCTTCCTCGACGTCCGTCAGGAAACGCCTGATGCCGTCGATTCCTTCGTACACCCCTCCAACGGCGGCCATTGGCGTCTCCAACTTAACGTCCTCAGTGCAGCAGGCGCGATAGCTCTCGATGTCCCTCGCGTTGATCGCGGCGATCGCGCGCTCAACCAATCTCACGTTCTCCTGCGGCATCACCTACCCCGCTCCTGCGCGAGGCGTTCGGCGGCAGCACGGGCCTCGTCGACCTCGGAGATCGTAAGGCGTGCGATCAAGCCTCGTACCCAGACGAATACCCATCCCTCGCGTTGTCGAAGGTGACCGGCGCTGCCAGCCGGACGACCGTTCTGAACGACCACGGCAAACACAACCCCATTGCCGAGGTCGCGGACTTCCTCAAGCCCGAACTCCAACTCCTCGTACGTGCCAAACCAGTCCTCAAGGAAGCTGCGAATGGCCGCCCGCCCCTGGAAGTGGTCCCCCAACGCCCTCCCGTCGAAGGTCGCATCTTCGGCGAAGCTGCTGGCCGCCGCGTCGAGATCACGACGATTTGCAGCCTCAACCGCCCTGCCCAAAAGCTCAACCGGATCGGGGGTCGTGGACTCCTCAGACATCAGGCAACGAAGTATCACGCAGGCCGTGTGGCTACCGCCTTGTGAGGCTGAGCGAGCGTCGACGCTGGACCCGAGCAGACGCCCGAGTTGGACGACGACCGACGGCGCACATCGCCCGACCTCAGACCACTGCTACCGCCGGACTAAGCGAGTGCCTGGCGTGTGGGCGGCGGCCAGCCCGAGGAGTAGGCTGCGTCTGTAGATCAAGCCAAGTCGAGACGGGAGGACACTTGAGCACTACAAGCCAGGATCAGATGCCGCTTGACGAGCTGGGCGTCGCTGACCGCGCGCACTTCCAGCAGGGGCCGCCGCTGGAGTTGTTCAGGCGGTTGCGCGCTGAGTGTCCGGTTCACTGGTCAAGCGGCATCGCTGAGTTTCCCGACGAAGCCGGCTTCTGGTCGGTGACGACCGCCGAGGACGTGTTCGAGGTCAGCCGTGACTGGCAGATCTACTCCTCCGAAGTCGGCGGCTTCACCGCATCCAATGCAGGCTTGTCGTTGGAGATGCAGCAGGCGATGTTCATCGGGATGGACCCGCCCAAGCACGACCGGCTGAAGGCGCTGTTCCAGCGTGGCTTCACGCCGAAGCGGATCGCCGAGCACGAGGACGCGATCCGCGCGATCACGATCGAGGTGCTCGAGCGGCTCGAGGGCCGGGAGACCTGTGATCTCGTCAACGACGTCGCCCAGCCGGTGGTGGCGCGGGTGATCGGCAGCTTCATGGGCCTCTCGCCCGATGACGACCAGGCATGGGCGAACCTGATGAACGCGATCGTCGGCGCGGGCGACCCGGACGCGACGCCGGAGGGTGCGCAGAGCGTGATGGAGCGCGAGGTGCCCGAGGTGTTCGCGCGCTGCGGCAAGCTGATCGCCGAACGACGCGCGGCGCCGACCGACGACCTGACGAGCGTGCTCGTGCACGCGGAGCTCGACGGCGAGCGGCTCGAGGACCACGAGATCGTGATGGGGTTCCTGCTGCTGATGGCCGCCGGCAACGACAGCACCAAGGCGACCTACTGCAGCGGCATGCGCGCGCTGATGGAAAACCCCGAGCAACGACGGATGGTGCTCGATGACCCCTCGCTGGTGCCGGCGGCGGTCGAGGAGTCACTGCGCATGTTCCCGGCGTTCGCGCACTTCGCCCGCACGGCCACACGCGACACCGAGCTGCACGGGCAGCGCATCCGTGAGGGCGAGAAGCTGGTCATGTGGTACCCATCGTCCAACCGCGATGAGACGCGCTTTGAGGACCCCGACCGCTTCGACCTGACGCGCGAAGCCGAGCACCAGGCGTTCGGTGCCGGTGGGCGGCACTTCTGCCTGGGCACCGCGCTCGCGCGACTGGAGTTGCGGATCCTGATCGAGGAGACGCTCAAGCGCTATCCCGAGATCCAGATCGCCGGCGAGTGCACCTACGTCGAGTCCGCGTTCGCCAACCAGCACAAGACGCTGCCCGTGCAACTGGAGCCCTGACGATGGAGCTCGAGCTCTCCCACGAACACGACAACGTAAGAGGCGGCCCCTAGCATCCCGGCCCATAGCCGGACCGGACGGCTAAGCTAAGACGTTCTCAGGGAGCCCATTCGGGGAGCGCGTGGGTCTCCTTTACGCCGGCCGGTGTGACTCGGCGCCAACGATCGCAGTCCGGGTCGACTCAGGCCATCAGAACCGCAGCGGCCGAGCGCATGGCGGCTTGATGATGACCGTGGCCGACATCGCCCGTGCTGTGCGACGCGGAGCCGCGATCTCGATCGTACTCGTCTGCGTAGCGATTCTTCCTGGGGTGCCCGTGCAGGCAACCTCCGGCCACCACTGGCGCACCCTGACGTGTGCCTGAGTGCGAGCTGGGAGCGAGGGTCGTAGCGCTCGACCTCCTCTTTCCACTCGACCGAGCCGAACTCGATCGAGACGGGCGGCAGACCGCCCGCCGGCATATCCGGCACCGTTAGCCCTCGTCGTCGTGGGGGACGTCGGCTGAAAGACGCTCGAAGTCCTCTTTGGGGGCTGGCTTGGTTCCCAGGTGGGCGTGCAGTTGAGCCGCGGGGGTGATCGGCGGCTCGAGCGTCACGCCGCCCTCGCGATCCGGGATGACCTCATAGCGGCGCCCCGCGACCTCCACGAGCTCACCGATCGTCAAATCGAGCCTCTTGACCACTGTTGCCATGAGCCAATGGTAGCCCCGAAGGATTGCGAACACCCAGCCCCGAGCACCTGGGTGTCGGGCTATCGCGCGCTTTGGTCCTGTCTGTGAGCGGAAAGCCAAGCAAAGAACGACTTCCGTCGGTGCTTGCAAGCAACGAGAGCGCTGTTAAGGGAAGACCAAGGGCGGGCTGCATCGGCGGCTGAGGAGGCTGACCGGCGATCTTTGCCAGCACGTCCTACCCATCAGCGGTTAGTCGTTTTGGTCGGCTCGTTCGCTTTGGTGCCGTCCATTCGTCCACTGCCCGCCAACCGGCATCAATAGTCCACGGGACCGAACGATTGAATCTCGTGGATATGCGCTTGCATATGCTTCATCTGTCGTCCGAGCAGCGCCGGTTTGCTCTTGGCCGTCGAGCAACGGTGGTCGTGGTGATCGTGCTGTGCGTCGTCATCTACGTGCTGCGCACAAGCGATGCCAACGCGGTCGATGGAGAGGACGTGCTCCTGGTGCTGCCGCTGGCGCTGTTGGCGCTGCAGTTTGGTCTTGCGGGCGGCATCGCCGGCGCGCTGATCGCGGTCGCGCTGATCGGCGCGTGGGATCTACAGGACAAGGACATCGGTCTCAATGTCGAGGGCTATTTGAGCTGGGGGCCCACATTCGTGCTGCTAGGCGCGTTGCTCGGCGCGTTTGTCGATCATCGCCGGCGACTGGAGGCCGTGCTCGCGCACTATTTCGACGGGTCGCTCGACCTGCTGGCGACGGTCAACCTGGATGGCTGGTTCACCCGCGTCAATCCAGCGTGGGAGCGCACGCTCGGATATTCCGCCGAGACGCTGTGTTCGCGGCCGCTCATCGAGTTCGTCCACCCCGAGGATCGTGCCTCGACGCTCGCGGAGAACGACGCCGTGACGGATGGCTTGCGCGACATCGTGGGCTTTCGCAACCGCTACCGGGCAGCCGACGGAAGCTATCGCTGGCTGGAATGGAGCGGACACGCCACGTTGTCCGATGGCCTGATCAACGCGGTGGCCCGCGATGTGACGGTGCAACACGAAGCCGAGGAGCAGCTCGCCAGGCATGCTGAGATGCTGGAGTCCAAGGTCGCCGAGCGAACACGGGAGCTCGAGGACGCGCGCGCGAAAACCCTTCGGCGTCTGGCTTTGGCGGCCGAGTACCGCGATGACGACACGTTTGAGCACACCACGCGCGTGGGATCGATGTCTGCGGAAATCGGCGCTCTGCTGGGCCTCGGCGAGGACCAGGTCGATACCCTGCACTTGGCCGCGCTCCTGCATGACGTAGGGAAGATCGGGATACCGGATCGCATCCTGCTGAAGCGCGGGAGGCTAACCCTAGAGGAGTACGAAGTGATGCAGACGCACACGATTCTTGGTGCGCGCCTGCTCACCGGCAGTGGCTCACCGGTGCTTCAGATGGCTACCTTGATAGCCGAAAGCCACCACGAGTGGTGGGACGGCAAGGGATATCCCCACGGGATATCCGGTGAAGCGATCCCGCTCGTAGGACGGATCGTCGCCGTCGCCGATGTCTTCGATGCCCTAACCCATGACCGTCCTTATAAGTCCGCCTGGCCTGTCGCCAGGGCGATCGCCGAGATCAAGAACGAAGCCGGGAGCCATTTCGATCCGAAGGTCGTCGCGGCGTTCCTCGAGACCGTCACGCAGAATCCTGTATCCGCGGCGGCTAACGGCGAGTACGGGCTCGCCAACACGCCGCTACTCGCTGTCTCTCCATGATCACGGGTTTGATCCTTGCTGCCTGGCAGGTCGGGAAGGAAGAGGAACCGTCAAGTGGGTCGAGGCTCGACACG
>DASXMO010000089.1:0-2513 GCA_036495605.1 Solirubrobacteraceae bacterium | reverse complement strand
AGGCCGTCGCCCTCACGGCGCATCACACTGAGCAGACGGCGCATCTCGGCCAGCGCGCCGCGCCCGGCCTGCTCGACACTCCTGAGGGCATCGCGATCCTCGGCCATCGCGTCGGGGAGCTGGTGCCTGACAGCACCGACTTGCAGCACCATCACGCTGACGGCGTGCGCGACGATGTCGTGCAGCTCGCGCGCGATCCGCGCCCGCTCCTCGGCCACGGCGACGCGCGTCGCTGCATCGCGCTCCTGCTCGGCCTGCGTCGCATGTGACTCCGCCACCTCGGCCTGCTCGGCTCGCGCGCGGACGGCAAAGCCTGCAACCCAGGCGACGGCGAAGTCGACGGGAATGAAGACGAGCTGGTCGACCGTGTGTCCGGGGATGTTGTAGACGAGGGTGGCCGCAGAGCCGACGACGATCGCCAGTCCGAGGCCGGCCCGCCGGAGGTCCCGAAGGTTCCCGAGCAGGAATGCGGTCGCCAGCCCGATCAGGAACACGGACTCGGGATAGGGGATCAACAGCGGGTCGATGAACGAGATTCCCGCGGCCAAAAGCCAATACGCCGCCGGCGCGGCAAACGGAAACCATCGCCGCGCGAACACGGGTAGCGCCAAGATCGCAAGCGCGGGAATGCAGAACCACAGCGTCGTTGTCGGAGCTCCCGACGAGCCGCGTCCGAGCACCACGTCGAGGATCGCCACGATCGCCAACAGAGCGATCAACAGGTCGAACCAGTACGTGCGGGCGAGATGTCCGATTCGGCTCACGAGCTGAACGTACTCCGCTCCCTCTGTTCCCGCCTCCTACCCAAGTAGGAGGCGAAATCGTCGGATGGTAGGAGCCGCAACACGGCCTCCCGACGATGCCGATCTCGCCGTCGCATCTTAGGTTCGCCACATGGCACAACGAGGATCGAGGAAAGGAAGAACGATGATCGAGGAAAACCACCCGACCAAGCGCGGCGGCAAGCCCGTGGAAGTCGACCAACCAGTACCGCAGACCCAAAGACCACGGGCGTTCACCTGGACACGAATCGTTGCCCTGGTGGTCATCGGGGTGTTGTTGTTGGGCATGACATACATCGGGTTCGCACCCGGCGACGTCGCGGTCTCCGTCCCGCAGGGGGCGCACGCCGGCCAGCTGACCATGCACTCGTGCACTTACGCGACTGAGAAGGGTGCGATGCCCGCGGACTGCGGCACGTTGGTCGTGCCGGAGAACCGAGCGAGCTCGAAGTCGCGCCTGATCGCGCTGCCGGTGACCCGCGTCCTCGCTCGCTCATCGCACCCGCTGGCGCCAATCTTCTATCTGAACGGCGGCCCCGGCATTACCAACATGACGTTTCCCCAAGCGAGCCGCCTGGTCGCCCAGCACGATGTCGTCATGGTCGGCTACCGCGGCGTCGACGGCTCTTCGGTGCTCAACTGTCCCGAGGTGACGGCGGCGCTGAACAAGTCGGACTACCTCGGCAAAGCGTCGCTCACCGCGTACTCACAGGCCTTCGCCTCGTGCGCGAAGCGGCTTGAGCGATCCGGCGTAGACCTCGCCGGCTACACGCTGGCAGAGCAGGCCGACGACATCAATGCCGCTCGCGTCGCGCTCGGTTACAAGCGCATCGACCTGCTCAGCAATAGTGCCGGGGCCCGTCTCGGCATGATCTACCAATGGCGGTACCCCAACAGTGTCGACCGCTCGGTGATGGTCGGGGTCAACCCGCCCGGGAACTTCATTTACAGCGGAGCCGAGATCGATCAGGGGATCGAGCGTTATTCGGCGCTGTGCGCGAAGCAGGCTGCTTGCCGCGCCCGCACCAAAAACCTCGCCGCGAGCGTGAAGCACACGGCGGCAGACATGCCCAGCAGTTGGTACTCCCTGCCGATCAAGCCGGGCAACGCCCTGGTCGGGACGTTCCTCGGGCTCACAGAGGCGACCTCGGTGGATTCGCCACTGTCCGGGCCGATGACCCTCGACTCGTGGATCTCCGCCGCGCAGGGCGACCCGAGTGGCCTGTGGCTGCTTTCGACGATGGCCAATCTCGTCCTTCCCCAGTCGTTCACCTGGGGCGAGTTTGCAAGCATCGGGATGGCCGACGCGCAGCCCGTCGAGCGCTACTTCAGCTCCGGCGCGGACCGGGGTTCGATCATCGGCAATCCCCTCGGGGAGTTCATATGGGGGGCAGGAGGCCTTGTGCACGCCTGGCCGACCAACCCGGGAGCCAACCAGTACACCACCGTGCAGAACTCGAGCGTCCCGACGCTGCTCATCGGCGGGACGCTCGACTTCGAGACACCGGCCCAGAACGCCACGAAGGAGCTGTTGCCGCACCTTTCCAACGGGCATCAGGTCATCTTGTCCGGGCTCGGGCACGTGGACGACTTCGAGTCCTACGAGCCGAGCGCCAGCACGCAGCTGCTGACCACGTTCTACGCTACGGGCCAGGTCGACACGTCTCGCTACACCCCGAACGAGGTCAGCTTCGCCACAGCGGACACGCAGGCAGCGATTGCCAAGAAGAT
>DASXMO010000088.1:0-2664 GCA_036495605.1 Solirubrobacteraceae bacterium | reverse complement strand
CACGACCTGCGGCGGCGTCCACGTCGGCCCTCCCATCGCGGCGATCGCGTCCCACGCCCGACCGCCGCCCAGGCCGAGCTCGAAACGACCCCCCGAGAGGACGTCGAGTGAGGCCGCAGACTTGGCCAGGGTCGCCGGGGGTCGCAGCGGAAGGTTGACCACGTTGGTCATGAAACGGATGCGCTCGGTCGCACCCATCAGCACCCCGATGAGCGCCAGCGGGTCGAGGAACTCGCCCGAGTACGGGTGATCCTGAATCGAGACATAGTCGAAGCCGGCCGCCTCGGCGGCATGGGTGTTCTCAACGATCGAGGCCGTCCGATCTCGGGCCGGGTTCAAGAAGACCCCGAATTGCAAGTCGTTCATCTCAGGCCTCCGGTCAAAGACCTCATTTCAGGCCGATCTGGCCAGCGGGAGTCATGATGGGGATGATCGGGGTTCTCATTGGCCCACGCCGCTCGGGCGCACGTGTTCGCTTGGTCGCGCGATCTGGTTCGCCGCCAGGAGCCATGTGCCGCTGTCGTTGACATATACGCGCGTGTAGAGGAACTGTTCCTCGGGCCCACCCGGAGGCCGGCGCAACGCCTTGCCGTGCGAGACGATCACGTCAGCGGTGAGCTGGCGGGATAGGAGTGGCACGTTGACCAGCGCGTCCGGTACTGGCTTCGCGTCGAACAGCGCCGCCAGTCCGTCCATGATTTCCGTGCGCCCGTCGAGTATCGGGCCCCATTCCGTCTGAACGGTCGCCTTCGGGGTGAAGATCGCGCCGAGACGATGAGGATCGGCGGCGGAGTACGCCGCCGCGTAGGCCGCCTCCACACGAGCCACGGTCGCGTCGGTCTGATCAGACATCGAGCGTCCTCTTCAGGAAGGTGAGGGAGCTGTCGAATGCGATGTCCATGTATCCCTTCGCATGCTGCGTGCCCGGGATCACGTGCGCGATTGATTCGACACCGACATCGAGGAGGGCTCGCTGCATCGCCAGCGCGCCGTCGGGCGGGACGAACTCCCCGATCGAGTTGGCCATGTAGATCGGGCCGGAGGTGCTCACCGCGCGGTTGAGGGGCGTGGCGTCTGGGAGCCGGGATCGGTCGTTGGCGACGTTTTCCAGGATCACCCAGCGCAGGAAGCCGTCGTTGCGGCCGCCCTGGTTGATATCTGCGCTCGAGATCTTTGAGTAGTCCTCCGCGGGTGCATCCGCCGCCGCGGTTCCGTCGGTTTCCTTGATGAAGCCGGCCAGGTCGATCGGCCCGGACCAGCTCACTCCCGGCTGGCCCGTGGCCAGCGCAGCCTCGACGGCTAGGTTGCCCCCCGCCGAACTGCCGATGAACGCGACCTTCTTCAGGCCCGCCGCGGCGGTTGACTGCGCCCACGCACCGGCATCGAGCACATCATCGACGCCGGCTGGGAAGTGGTAGGCGGGCGTCAGGCTGTAGTTGGGGACGACGACGCGAAAGCCGCTCTGCGCGAGCCTGGTCGCCAGGTCCTCGTCCTTCGCCTTGTCGCCATGGAACCAGCCGCCGCCGTGAATATCCACGATCGTAGCGAGGTAGCTCGAGGGCTCGTAGACGTCGAGCGGCAGGTCGTGGTCGGGCTCGCGCTTGTAGATCACGTCGCGAGTGACCGCGATCTCATTCTGCATCAACGTCTCCAAGCGGACTCTCCTTCGGTTGCAGGCAGTATTGAGCGCCGATCTCGCGGGGCCGGGAACCTCCCGGAGCCGAGCGCCGCGCGCGTTCATACGGCGCCGCACGTGGCTCAAGCCTCGCAGCGACACCTCGCGCCTCGCGCCGGCGAATATCGCCTAACCGCGTCGCCGCCAGGCAAGCACGACGCCGCAGAGCCCTAGCTGTGGCGCGCGCCTCTTGGGCCGAGCTGCGGCAGCTCGCGCAGCTGGCGCCGTGAGGTGATGTCGAGCTTGCGGAAAATGCTGCGCAGGTGCGCGTCGATCGTCCGAGGGCTGAGGAACAACTCCGACGCCACCTCCTTGTTGGCCACCCCGGCGGCGACGAGTTGCGCGATCTGAAGCTCCCGGGGGGTCAGCTCGTCAATCGTGTCCGGCGTGCGCGCGCGTGCGCGCTGGCCGATGGTACGCAGCTCCCGGGCGGCCCGGGCTGCGAACGCGCCCGCTCCCATCGACGTCAGCATGTCGTGTGCGGCTGTCAGGTGTGCCCGTGCATCCCTGCGCCGGCTCGCGCGGCGCAGCCGCTCGCCGTACACGAGATGGGCGCGCGCGAGCTGGGTGCGAATCGCCGTCTGCTCGAGCCGCTCGATCGCGCCCCGGAACAGTCCGTCTGCCTCGTCCTGGTCGCTGCAGAGCAGGGCGCGCGAGCGTAGCTGCACCCCGACCGCCCAGTCGGTCCCGCTCGCGGCCGCCCGCGCCGACAGCTGATCGAGCTCCTCGACGGCAAGCTCCGGTTTGCCGGAGTAAGCGGCTGCCTCGATCAGCTCGACGGAGGCGAAGGCACGGATTCCGGGCTCGTTGCAGTCGCACACCCGCCGAGCTGCGACGAGCGCGTCATCGTAGCGGCCCAGGCCGTTCAGCAGCACGGCGTTGGAATACTCGAGCACGCTCAGCGTGCGTCCCTCGCCGCGAGAGGTGGCATCGCGTCGGCCGGTCTCCAGCAGTGACAGGCTGAGTTTGCGCTCGCCGCGCCAGGCGAC
>DASXMO010000087.1:0-2047 GCA_036495605.1 Solirubrobacteraceae bacterium | reverse complement strand
CGCCGCGCATCACTCGGGGTCGGGGTGGTTGGCCAGACCTTCCCCGTGGGGGGCGTGCACCTCCTATTCTTTGCCAGCTTCCTGGCGCACTCCGCACGTGGTCATGCGGGCACGCTGGCCATCTCCGGGAGTGTTGTATGCGGCATGCCCCGTTGGGGAACTTCGACCGACCAGTCCCGAAGCCGCGCGACCTTGACGAAAGCGTCCAGCGCCGGCGAGTAGCGGCGCCCTTGCACAGTCAGCAGCCGCACCGTCCGCGAAACCGGCTCGCCTTCGAGCGGAATGGTCTTGAGCGTCGGGAGGCGCGGCATGTGCTCGGGCGCGAGTATCACGCCGAAGCCAGCCGCGGCCATGTGCTGCAGGTGCAAGTCGTGACCGCTGCAATGGCCGAGCTGGAGCGGTTCCTCGGGAAAACACGACCTTTGTATCTTCAGCGCGACGTCGCATCCGGCGCGCTCCAGCAAGACGGTCTCACGGAGGTCGTCGATGCCGATCGAGGGACGGTTTGCGAGCTGGTGTGTCGGCGCGAGAACCGCGACGTAGCGCTCCTCGAACAGCGACCAGTCGTCAATGCGGTCGGGCACGTCCTGCAGGTCCCCGACCATTGCGGCGTTGATCTCCCCCTCAAGCAAGAGCTCGACGAGCTTCTCCGCTGCGCCCTCGCGCAGCTCGACGTGAAGTCCAGGGACGAACTTTGCGGTCTCCGCGATCGGATCGAGGACGAGCGACGCCGAGATGGAGGGGGCGAGGCCGATCTTCAGTGGCGCGACCTCCTTGCGTTGGAACTCCCGTGCTCTGCGACGCACCGTCTCTGCCGAGGCCAGTGTGCGCTCCAGCATCGGAAGGACCTCCTTGCCAAGGTCGGTGAGCTGCGTCAGCTGGCGCTCGCGGTAGATCAACTGGCCACCGAGCTCCTGCTCGAGCTTCTGCACCCCCTTGGTCAGGGCGGGCTGCGTGACATTGCACTGCTCGGCTGCCCGGGTGAAGTTGAGCGTAGATGCGACGACGAGGAAGTAGCGAACTTGATGAAGCTCCATGGGTTGTTCTCCGTCAAGTTGCCGCGGACTATACTGACGAGCCTTGCGTCGCCCCGTCCGGACTCGGGCGCTCGTGGTCGTTCACCAAGAGGGGGAAGGCGACCTCGGTGACTGTCAACGGCAGCCTGGTCGTCACCATCAACGAGGTCGGGTTGGCGGCCGAGGTCGCCGGGCTCGTCTCGATGACCGTCGGCGCCGCGAGGAACGAGATCTCGGAGGGTCTGCTCGTGCGCGTCCTCGTTGACTGGGAAATGGGCGAGGTCGAACTGCACGCCGTCTTTCCGGCGCGCAAAGCTGCGAAGCCATCCGCGCGTGCATTCGTCGACTTGCTTGCTTCAAGTACCGTCATGATCTTTCTGTTCTGGGTCGCAGTTGCGCTCCGAGTCCCCTCGGGACCAGCGGGCATGGCGCTTATTGACCCGTGTGTGCCGCCGTAGCGAGTAAAACCGGGCAAATCGCTCCAAATTGCTGCTAAGAAGAAGGGGGATCCGCGTCCGCCGTGTCCGGCAAGACCAAGGGACGGCTGGCATTTCTTGGGCGATGGAGTACGATTTATCGAGGCTGGAGAGAGGCCACGCGTGTAGCGCACGAAGAGCTTGATCAGCCGACTTCAAGCCGACGCTCGACGCCGGAGTCTGACAGATGGTGCAGCAGTCGCTGAACGTCGCCTACTCGGACGGTAGCTCTCAGGTGTTGTGGGAGGACGGCGAGCGCGTGTTCAGGCGTGGTTGGCGACTGGACGACAATGGCGACCGGCTCGCCGTGCTGCTTGTTGCCCCTGCCGCCGACCACCCGTCCCGCTCAAGACTCGATCGCCTCACGCACGAATACGAGCTGAAAGATGAGCTCGACAGGGCATGGGCGGCGCTGCCGCTGGCCCTCATGCGCGACGCCGGTCGGACCGTACTGGTGCTCGATGATCTGGGCGGCGAGCCGCTCGACCGTTTGCTCGGCGGG
Organism: Solirubrobacteraceae bacterium; assembly: GCA_036495605.1. Lineage (GTDB taxonomy): Bacteria > Actinomycetota > Thermoleophilia > Solirubrobacterales > Solirubrobacteraceae > Palsa-744. The sequence continues at coordinate 53 of DASXMO010000087.1, read as the reverse complement.
CCCATGGAGGTAGGACGCTTTTTGCACCTGGCTATCGCTGTTACCGCGGCTCT
>DASXMO010000086.1:0-24156 GCA_036495605.1 Solirubrobacteraceae bacterium | reverse complement strand
CGCCGCTGAAGCCGAAGATGCTGCCCGCGAGATGGGGGAAGGATTTGAGGTAGCCGACCGTCTCCAGATCGCGACGGGGGATGACCGGCGGGAAGCGCACCTGCTCGGGCTCCTCGGCGGCGCCGGCGTGGCTGATCAGTCCCGCCACGCCCACGCGCACCCGCTCGAAATCGTCACCTCGACCGTAGACCCCGGGAACGCCGGTGTCGATCAACAGGCGACGCTCCAGCAGTTCGCCGAGAAACTCCGCTTGATCGGGTGCGCCGGGGCGAAAGTCGGCCATCAGGGCTGCGCGGCGATCGTCATACGCTCGCCCCCGTCCGTATCTGGGCGATCGCCGAGGCGAGAGCGCCGATGCTCTCGAAGGTGTCTCTCGTGAGCATGCTGTCGGGAAATTCGACGTCGAAGTGGTCCTCCAGCGCGATCATCACGTTGACGCTCGCGTGTGAGGTCATGCCGGCGAGGTAGAGATCGTCTTCGTCGGATATCCCCTCCGTGTCGACCGACAGGCGAGCATGGTCCTTGATGATCTGGCGAATCTCGTCGGTCACGGCGTCTCGTCAGCGGACTGCATGGCTTCACAGGGGCGATCGGCGGGACGGCATCGTTTCATGTGAACCTCCTTATATTTGCAGACAGGCGGATGCTCGCAGATCGGGTAGACCTGTCTGTCTATAGGAAGATACGGATGGTGGCTATGTATGGTGATCGCGCGAGCATGAGTTCCGCCGTGCATACCAGCGGCAGCTGGATTGGTCCCGAGGAGCGGCCGCTCATGGCCTGGCTGAGCGTCGCCGAGGGGGCGGGCGCCGACAGCGGCGTGCTTGTCCTCCCGCCCGTCGGCTACGCCTACTGGAGCAGTCATCGCACTTTGCGCGTGCTGGCCGAAGACCTCGCCGAGGACGGGCACATGGCGTTGCGCTTGGACTACGACGCGACTGGAGACTCGGCCGGCGCGCAGTCCGACCTCGACCGGGTTGCCGCTTGGAGGGCGAGCGTGCGTAGCGCGGCGGCCGAGCTGAGAGGGCTCGGCTGCCGGCGGCTGGTGGTGGTCGGGGTGCGCCTCGGTGCGACGTTCGCCCTGCTGGACGGCGCTGAGCTCGGCGCCGATGCGGTCGTGGCCTGGGCGCCCGTGATCTCTGGCCGTCGCTACGTGCGGGAGCTCAAGCTGATGTCGATGCCAGTCCCGACGACGGTCTCGCGCGAGGGCGCCGAGGGCGCGGTGGTCTCGGCGGGGAGCATCTTCACCGCACAGACCCTCACCGAGCTGGCGGCGCTGGATGTGAGCTCGCTCGACGCGACGCCGGCGGCTCGCGTGATGCTCGTCGATGGAGCGCCTCAGACCGAGTTGGCCGATCGGCTGCGCGAGGCGGGCGGCGATGTCACGCAGTGCCAGATCGCCGGCGGGGAGAGCGCGCTGGAGACTCACACCGAGTACGCCACCGTCCCCGCGGAGATCGTGCATGCGATACGCACCTGGATCGGTCCCGGCGCCCCCGGTCGGGATCTCGACCCTGTCCAGGCGCTCGGCTCGGATCGCGGCCCGGACCGCGCCTCTGGCTCGGAGTCTGGCCCTGATCCACGCCCGGACCCCGGCCTCGACCCCAGCCCGGACCTCGACTCCGGCCGAGCGGCCGCCGGGCGCACCGCGGCGCGGCTGGCCTGGGGCGACGCGGTCGTCGCGGAGAGAGTGCTCGAGCTGGGTCCCGAGCGGTTCGTCGGCATCATGACCGAGCCCGAGACGCCCGCCGATGGCGCCGCGACGGTGGTGTTCCTGAACTCGGGCTCCGAGCCGCACATCGGACCCGGGAGGGCGTGGGTGGAGTACGCGCGTGCGCTGGCCGTGCGCGGGCATCGCTGCCTGCGGGTGGATTTCCGCGGATGGGGTGAGAGCCCCGACGAGGGCCACGCGCCGGGCCGCCTCTACGATGCGCACTGTCGGCAGGACACGATCGCGATCGTCCGTGCGCTGCGCGAGTCCGGGCACGAGCGGATCGTGCTCGTCGGTCTCTGCGCCTCCGCCTGGGTCGCCCTGCGAGCGGTCCTGCTGGAGCCGGTCGCGGGGGTGATCGCGCTCAATCCCCAGCTCTACTGGCGCATGGGCGACCCGATCGAGGCGACGTTGGCGGAAGTCCGCTTGCGTCGTACGCCCGAGCGTGAGCGCGAGCAGTCGGGAGGGCGCTGGGGTCTGTGGAGCGTGCTCGACCGCGCGGGCCACCGCCCGTGGGCCGGACGGTGGCTGGACGAGCTGAGCGCCGCGCAGACCGATGTGGTGCTGGTGTTCGCCGAGGACGACGACGGCATCGAGTACCTGCGCAATCGCCTCAGCCGCCGGCTGCGGCTGGTGCAGCGCTCGGGTGGAGTCAGGGTTGTGGAGATGAAGGACGTCGACCACTCGATGTATCGGTTGTGGCTGCGGCCTGCGGTCGTTGAGACTTTGCACGAGCAGATCGAATTGTGTGGCGCTCGCGGCTCGCAGTCTTGACGTCTGGTCTCGGCGCCCGGCGATGGCATCTGCGCGAGCCGGCACGGCCGGGCCTCGTCACCCTCCCAGTCCGAACGCCCGCTCGGCCTCGGCAATCACGTGACGCGCGATCGCCGGCGAGGAGGTCGCGGCGGGGGAGGGGGCGTTGCGCACGTGCAGCGCGCGCGGCGTGGCGGAGAAGACGAAATCGTCGATCGGGCGACCGTCGCGCCCCAACGCCTGGGCGCGGACGCCGGCGAAGGCCGGCCGCACGTCCTGTGCGCGTAGCTCGGGCACGTAACGCGCGGCGGCGCGCACGAGCGCCGCGCGCGAGGCGGCGTGGTGCAGCTCGCTCAGCCCGGTGCGCCAGAAGCGGCGCATCAGCCGCCACGTTCCGGGCCAGGCGAGCGTGTCGCGCAGATCCCCGCCGCGCACTCGCGCGAGCGCGTAGGCGTCGCGCGCGCCCGCGAGCAGCGCGGTCGGCCCGACGAGCACCTCGCCGTCGATGCGCCGCGTGAGGTGCACGCCCAGAAAGGGGAGCGAGGGGTCGGGCACGGGGTAGATCAGCGCGCGCACCAGCGCGCGGCGCTCGCGGCGCAGGCGCAGGTAGGCCCCGCGGAAGGGCACGATGCGGGGGTCGGGATCGGCCCCGCAGGCGACCGCGAGGCGATCGGACCAGGCGCCCGCGCAGACGATCGCGTGTCCGGCCTCGGTCGTCCCGCGCGCGTGCGCGATGCGCAGCGATCGCGCGCCGGCGCGCATCGAGGAGACCCCGCAGCCCGTCGCGATCTCACCATCCGCCTCGAGCACATCGCGCGCGTATGCGCGCGCGAGCGCGGCGAAGTCGACGATGCCGGTTCCGGGCACGTGCAGGGCGGCGATCCCGCGCGCGTGCGGCTCGATCTCGGAGATCCCCGCGGCGTCGAGCCGGCGTACGCCCGCCACCCCATTGGCGCCGGCGCGGCGCTCGAGCTCATCCAGCCGCGGAAGCTCGCTGGGCTCGGTGGCGACGATCAGCTTGCCGCAGGCCTCCACCGCGATCGCGCGCTCGGCGCAGTAGGTGTAGAGAGAGCGCGCGCCCTGCACGCACAGGCGCGCCTTGAGCGAGCCGGGGGCGTAGTAGACGCCGGCGTGCACCACACCCGAGTTGTGTCCCGTCTGGTGCGATCCCAGTCGGGTCTCGCGCTCGAGCACGCACACGGCCAGGCTGGGGTGGCGCTGCGTCAGCGCGCGCGCGACCGCCAACCCGACGATCCCCCCGCCGACGATCGCGACGTCGCAGCGCGCCGGCGGGGCTGCGGACGGCTCGGTGTCAGCGGGCGGCATGCTCAGCGGGTGGTCGCGGCGGCGGCGTCGAGCAGTCCCGCTCCGTACAGTCCCGCGTCGCTCGGGCCGCCGAGCTTGCGTGCGCTCGCGCGCAGCTTGCGCGTGACCTGCGCCACCGTCGGGCGGCGTCCGAGGATGTGCGCGGCGAGCATCAGCGCGACCGTCGCGGCGACGTGCGGGGTCGCCATCGAGGTGCCCTCGTAGCCCTCTGGAAAGCCGAACACGCGCGGGGAGGAGCCGGTGAAGGTCATCTGGAAGACGTCCCTCCCGGAGGGGGCTTCGGGGTGGCAGTTCGGGTCGCCGGGAAGGTCGGCGTCGGCGCCTCCGCCGGGCGCTACGAGCGTGAGGCCGGGCCCGTCGTTGGAGTAGTTCGCCAGGCACCCATGTTCGGTCGTGGCGCCCACCGCGATCACGTGCGGCGCCTGCGCGGGGTAGGCGATCGCGGCGTGCCCCTCGTTGCCCGCGGCCGCGACCACGACGACGTTCCTGCGGTAGGCGTAGCGCAGCGCGGCCATCAGCTGGGGGATGTCGCGCGCGGTCACGTCGCTTGAGAACTCGAGGCTCAGGTTGATCACCCGCGCGCCGTGGTTGACGGCGTAGCGCACGCCTTCGGCGATCGTCGTCGCGTCGCCTTCGCCTTCGCTGTTCAGCACCCGCACGGGCATGATCTGCGCGGCGAACGCCAGGCCCGTCAGTCCGTAGCGGTTGTTCGTCGCCTCGGCGATCGTGCCCGCGACGAACGTCCCGTGGCCGTTGCGGTCGAGCGCATAGGGGGTGTGGTTTACGAAGTCATACCCCCGCACGAACCCCCAGCGGCTGAAGTCCGGCGAGCGGCGGAAGGGCCCGTGGTTCATGTACGCGACGCCCGTGTCGAGCACCGCCACGATCACCCCTTTGCCGCCGGGCGCGCCGTCCGCGGCGACGTTCGCCCAGGCCTGCGGCGCGCGCACGCCGAAGGGGCCCGTGAAGTTCCACTGCGCCGGCACCCAGTCACCCGGGGCGCCGCCCTGGCCGGGGATGCCGGTGTCGTTCGGGATCAGCCCGCCGGCCTCGTGCGCCCAGTATTCGGCGCCCGCCTGCGCGGCCAGGATCGCGACGAGCACCAGCGCGAACGCCAACGCCGCCCCGAGCACGAGCGCGAGCCGGCGACTGTGCGCGCCTGCAGGCGCGCGATGCCAGTCGAGGGGAGCGTCAGGCTGCCGGTCGAGGGTTCCGGCGCGATGCCGGTCGCGGGTTCCGGGGCGATGCCGGTCGCGGGGGCCGCCCGGGGGGGCGCTCGCCGGCGTTCTCGTATTCCTTCTGCTCGGCTGCATGGTCCCCTTGCGTAATCATCCCTCTACCGGCCCGACCGGCGACGGTGGCGAGCGCGACGCTGCGTCCGCACTTTCGCAGAGCCCGCGGCCACCACGCTTATGAACACCCCAGACCTTCCCGACTACCGCTCCGACGAGGACCGCCGCGAGGACGAGGACGATGCCTACTTCATGCGTCTCGCCCTGCGCGAGGCCCAGCGCGCGCCCGCCCACGAGGACGTCCCGATCGGCGCGGTGCTCGTGCATAGCGGCGAGGTGCTCGCGGCGACCCATAACGAGCGTGAGCTGCGCGCCGACCCGACGGCCCACGCCGAGATCCTCGCCCTGCGCGAGGGCTCGCGCGCGCTGGGCTCGTGGCGGCTGCTCGACTGCACCCTCTACGTGAGCCTCGAGCCCTGCGCGATGTGCGCCGGGGCGATCGTGCTCGCGCGCGTCCCGCGCGTGGTCTTCGGCGCCACCGACCCCAAGGCCGGCGCCGCCGGCAGCGTGCTCGACGTGCTCGCAGAGCCGCGCCTGAACCACCGCCCGGAGGTTCTCTCCGGGGTGCTCGCGCCCGACTGCGGGCAGCTGCTGAGCGGGTTCTTCGCCTCGCGGCGGTAGCGCGCCTGATGCTGAATCGCACAAGCCGCCGCCGGTGGCTGTAGAGTCGCGCCCGCGAGGGACGTGCAATCCATGAGGAGGTTGAAGAATGTCTGATCGCTGGGGTCGTCTGGCGCCGCTCACGGGCGTGTTGTTCGGCGTGATCGTCGTCGTGGCCGTGTTCACCAACAATGCGGAATCGCCGAAATCGAGCGCGAGCGCCGCGAAGGTGTTCGCGTACTACTCCGTGCACCGCTCGGAAGTCGAGACGTCCGGCATCTTGTTCGCGCTCGCGTTCCTCGTGCTGGTGCTGTTCGCCGGCGCGCTGCGCTCCTACTTGCGCCGCACCGCGGCGGCCGAGGGCCTGAGCGCGCTCGTGCTCGCCGGCGCGATCTTGATGGCGGCCGGCGCACTCACTGCCACCGGCGTCGAATACGGGCTCGCTCACAACCTCCATAACTTCAGCCCCGAAACCGCCAAGACGCTGAACTTCATCAGCCAGGAACTGTTCCTACCGGTCCTCGCCGGAGGGTTCATATTCGGTGTCTGCAGCGGCCTCGCGATCCTGCGCGGCGCCGCGCTCCCGAAGTGGCTGGGTTGGGTCGCGCTCGTGATCGGCATCGTCGTGCTGATCCCGCCCGCGAGCTTCCCCGCACTGTTGGCGTTCCTGATCTGGTCGGTCGTCGTCGCCATCCTCATGTACCTCCGAGGCGGCGACGCGGCAGCCGTACCCGCCACGCAACCCGTGTAGCGGGACGAGCCGAGGTACCTGAGCCGGCCGGGTTTACGGCGCGTCCAGCGTGGGCGCGATCGTCTAGCCTGCTCGGGTGGAAGGGTGGCAGAGTGATTGAATGCGGCGGTCTCGAAACCCATCTGCCCGAAACGTGGGACTTCCGGTCACCTTGCTAACGCGTACGGGCGCGGCGTACGGGCGCGACCCCGTCCCCGCGGGCGCAACCGAGAACTATGAGCGGCGCTGAGGTTGGGCTCGCCCTGTCGGTGTTCCTCGCGTGCACGGTCGAGGCCGTGGAGGCGCTGACGATCGTGCTCGCCGTGGGAACCACGCGCAGCTGGTCCTCGGCGATGAGCGGCGTGGCCGCCGCGGCGCTTGCGCTTGCCGCGATCGTTGCCGCGCTGGGCCCGGCGCTCACGAGGTTGCCGATCGACGCCCTGAGGGTGTTCGTCGGCGGTCTGCTGTTGATTTTCGGCCTGCAGTGGCTGCGCAAGGCGATCCTCCGCGCCGCGGGGCTGAAGGTAAAGCACGATGAGCTGCGGACCTACGAGGAGGAGACCGAGGCGGCACGGGCCGCCGGGCGCCCACGCTCGGGGTTCGACGGCTACGCCTTCACGATCGCGTTCAAGGGTGTGCTCTTGGAGGGTTTGGAGGTCGTCTTCATCGTGCTCACCTTCGGCGCCAACCAGCACGATGTGGGCCTCGCCGCGGCGTCCGCCGGGCTGGCAGTGCTCGTTGTCGTGGCCGCGGGTGTGGCGGCCAGGGCGCCGCTTGCGAAGGTTCCTGAGAACACGATGAAGTTCACGGTCGGAGTGATGCTCAGCTCGTTCGGAATGTTCTGGGGTGCTGAGGGCGCCGGGGCGCACTGGCCGGGCGGTGACGCCGCGCTGCCGGTCCTCGTGCTGGGTGTCCTACTGATGGCGCTCGCGTCGATCCGGATCCTGCGGCGGGCGGCGAACCGGGCTGTCGTCGAGCCCTCGCGGCAGGCGATCGGCGCATGAGACGAGCATGGGCGTTCGTTCCGGCGGTGTGGGAGTTCGTCGTCGGCGAGGATTGGCGCACGGCGCTCGGCGTAATCGTCGCGCTCGGCTCCACAGCGCTGATCGCCGGCGCCGGCATCTCGGCGTGGTGGGTCATGCCATTGGCGGTGATCGTGCTGCTCGCGCTCTCACTTCGCCGGGCGGCTCCCTGAGGCGTTTCCCGGTCGCGGTCTCAGTCTCGAGTAGCACGCGACTACGACCTCAGACGGATATCCAGCCGGCTGAAGATCGCTCCCGAGGACTCTTGCGAGCGAATCCCGCGACCCGTACGGTTCCGGGGGTGATCGATGTTCGCGGGGTATCCAAGCGCTACGGCGAGAAGCTCGCCGTGGACGATCTGACCTTTCAGGTTCAGCCCGGCGTCGTGACGGGCTTCCTTGGTCCCAACGGGGCCGGCAAGTCGACCACGATGCGGCTGATCCTCGGACTCGACGTGCCCACCAAGGGGTTTGCGACGGTCAACGGCAAGCCCTACCGCGAGCTGCCTGCGCCGCTGCACGAGATCGGCGCGATGCTCGAGGCCCGTGCGATCCACACGGGACGCTCGGCCTATAACCATCTGCTCGCGCTGGCCCAGACGCATGGCATCCCTCGCTCACGCGTGGATGAGGTGATCGAGCTGGTCGGCCTGCGCGAGGTGGCCCGCAAACGGGTCGGCGGCTTCTCGCTCGGCATGGGCCAGCGCCTGGGCGTCGCCGCGGCGCTGCTCGGCGACCCCGCGGCCGTGATCCTCGACGAGCCCGCCAACGGCCTCGATCCCGAGGGGATCCACTGGATCCGCAACCTGCTCAAGCGCCTGGCCTCGGAAGGTCGCACGGTGTTCCTCTCCTCGCATCTGATGAGCGAGATGGCCCAGACCGCCGATCACCTGATCGTGATCGGCCGCGGACGCCTGATCGCAGACACCTCAGTGGCGGAGTTCGTAAGGCGAGCCTCATCGGGCGCCGATGTACGCGTACGCTCGCCGCAGGCCACCGAGCTGGCCGGCGTGCTGCTCCGAGCCGGGGCGAAGGTGACGAGCATCGAGCCCGACCTGCTCGATGTCAGCGGCCTCACGGGCGAGCGGATCGGTGAGAGCGCCCTGGAGGCAAAGATCGTGCTCTGCGAGCTGACACCGCGGCAGGCGTCGCTGGAGGAGGCCTTCATGAGCCTCACGGGCGAGTCGGTCGAGTATCGCGCCGGCGCCGACGAGGACGCGGCAGTCGTCGAGAACGTGAGCGCCGCCGCGTGAGTGCCGCCGAGACGGTCGCCGCCGCCGCAACCGCCACCACCCCGAGCCGTCCAGCGTTCAGGGGCCGCGTCACTCAGTGGCACGTGCTGCGCTCGGAGTGGACGAAGCTGTGGTCGCTGCGCTCGACACGCTGGTCGCTGCTGTTCGCCGTCATCTCGATGGCCGGCCTCGGAGTGCTGATCGCGGCGGTCTCGATGGACCGCTGGTCCCACCTAAGCCCCCAGGACCGCGCGAATTTCAACGCGATCGACAGGAGCCTCGGCGGCTATCACCTCGCGCAGCTCGCGATCGGCGTGCTCGGAGTGCTCGTGATCAGCGGCGAGTACTCGACCGGGATGATCCGCTCGAGTTTGATGGCGGTGCCAAAGCGCCTGCCGGTGCTGTGGGCGAAGATCGCGGTGTTCGCCTCGGTGACGTTCGTGCTGATGCTCGCGAGCGCGTTCGTCGCGTTCTTCGGCGCCCAGGCGATTCTCACCCAGCATCACGTGAACGTCGGCCTTGGCCATGCTCCCGCGCTGCGCACGCTCGTCGGGACGGTGCTGTTCATGACCGTCACCGGCATTCTCTGTGTCGGGCTCGGAACGATCATTCGCAGCACGGCGGGCGCGATCGCGACATTCGCGGGCCTGCTCTTCGTGCTTCCGGGGATCGTCGAGATCCTCCCGAGCGAAATCGGCGACTCGATCAATCCGTACCTTCCCTCGAACGCCGGTGGTGCGATCGCCAAGGCCATCCCGGAGGCGCACACGCTCTCGCCGTGGGGTGGGTTTGCGCTGTATTGCGGCTATACGATCGTGCTGCTCGCGATCGCCGCGTACCTGCTTGTGCGCCGCGACGCTTGAGGTCTGATTTTTTTCCTATCTCCAACTCGCTTTCCCCAAAAGCTATGAGCACCCACCCGCACCCGCTGCCGCAGCTTGCCCAAGAGCTCGAGTAGCCGTCAACATAGAGGCGTGAGACACACAGCCGACGAGCTCGCCTCCACCTGGCTGACCCGAGTCCAGCGCCTGGGCAGTTGGAGCACCGACCATCGGTTCGCGAGCGATTCCTCCGTTGCTCTGGGCATCGCGGGGCTGAGCACGGTGCTGCTGGCACGCCAGCACCGTCTCGATCTGACCGCGCTGATCTTCTGTGGCGCCCTGTGTGCTCCGCTGCTGCTGCGCCGCGGGAGTCCTCGCCTGTGCTTCACGGTGATCGCGCTTGTCGCCTTCACTCAGTGGCTGCTCGCCGCACCACAACCGGCAGATGCCGCCGTCCTCGTCGCGCTGTACTGGGTCGCGCTCGAAGCCGAGCTGGCCGAGGTCGTGCTCGCGGCCGCCACCGTCGAGGCCGGCGCGGTCATGGCTGCGGTGCGCTGGTCATCGTCCACGCCGGTGAAGGTCTGGGTCGGGCTCTCCGGCCTGACGGTCGCGGCCGGCGTGCTCGGCGTCACGATCCGCCAGCGACGAGCGCTGCTGATCTCGCTGCACGAGAAGGCCTCGCGGCTTGAAATCGAGCGCGATCAAGAGGGCCGCCTGGGCGCCGCCGCCGAGCGCGCGCGCATCGCACGAGAGATGCACGACATCGTCGCTCACAACCTCAGCGTGATGATCGCGCTCGCCGACGGCGCCACCTACACGATGAGCGCCGAGCCCGAGCGCGCCGCACAGGCCACGGCGCGTGTCTCGGCGACCGGTCGCGAAGCACTGGTTGAGATGCGCAGGCTGCTCGGCGTGCTGCGCGAGGGCTCCTCTGTGCATCCGCTGGCACCGCAGCCGAGCCTCGACCGGCTCGACGAGTTGCTCGCGCGCGTCAACGCCGCGGGGATCCCGGTGAGCATGGAGATGGACGGAGACCCTCACGAGCTCGCCGATGGCGTGCAGTTGACCGTGTTCCGCGTCGCTCAAGAGGCGCTGACCAACACCCTCAAGCACGCCGATCGTCCCACTCGCGCGCACCTCGCACTGAGCTGTCGTCCTGGAGAGGTGGAGCTCGATGTGACCGATACCGGCAATCGCAGCGCTAACCGGGCGATCGCGCGAGCGCCCGCGTCCGGCGGCGGGCGCGGACTGCATGGTATGCGCGAGCGCGCCTCCGTCTATGGAGGCAGGCTCGAGGCCGGTCCCACACCAGACGGCGGCTGGCGCGTGCACCTGCATCTGCAGCCCGAGCCCGAGACCGCCACCCCGTGACGACCACCGTGCTGCTGGCCGACGACCAGGAGCTGATGCGAGTCGGCTTCCGGATGGTCATCGACAGTCAGGACGACCTGTCGATCGTCGGCGAGGCCGCAAACGGTCGCGACGCACTTCACGCCACGCTCGAGCTCTCACCCGACATCGTGCTGATGGATGTGCGTATGCCCGAGATGGATGGCGTGCGGGCCACGCGCCAGATCGTCGAGTCCAACAGCGCAGCCCGAATCATCATCCTCACCACCTTCGACCTCGACGAGTACGTCTACGCAGCGCTCAGGGCCGGCGCGAGCGGCTTCCTGCTGAAGGACACCCCGCCGGTAGACCTGCTCTCCGCAATCCGCTCGGTCGCAAGCGGCGACGCCGTCGTCGCCCCCAGCGTCACCCGGCGGCTGCTGTCCACCTACGCACATCGGCTCCCCGCCTCCGGCCAACCCGATGATGAGCAAAGCGAGCGCATGGCGCTGTTGACCGCGCGCGAGCGCGAGGTGCTGCTGCAGGTGGCGAGCAGCCTCTCGAATGCCGAGATCGCCGAACGCCTCGTGCTCTCCGAGGCGACCGTCAAGTCACACGTCGGTCGCATCCTCGCAAAGCTCGAGCTGCGCGACCGCGTGCAGATCGTCGTGTTCGCCTACGAGACGAGGTTGATCACGCCCTCGCAACGCTGACTCGAGGGACACTCACCTCCACGCCCGGTCAGGCCGCGAGCTTGCGGCGGGCCTTCTGCACCGAAGGCAGCGCGGCCTTGGCCTTCGCCAGGGGTCGCGCCTTGAGATCGACGCTGGCGGGTTTCGGGGCGATCGTGATCTCCTCGCCGGTTGCCGGGTTGCGACCCTTGCGCGCCTTCGTCGCCGGCTTGACACGTACGGTCAGCTGCACCAGGCCTCCGATGCGAACCTTCTCGCCGTTGCCGATCTCCTCGAGCACGATCTCTTCAAAGGCCTCGAGGATGTACTTGGCGTCGGCTTTGGTCATCTCCACGCGCTCGGCGAGCGCGCCCGCGAGCTGTGATTGCGTTAGTGGCACGAGATCTCCTTTGGGTCCGGGGCGGTCAGCGCGGTGACGCTACAGCAGCGGACTTGCGGGTGCTTGGCCCCTGCCTCCCGGCGGTAGGCCCGGACGCTCGCGGAGTCGCTCGTGTCGCTGGGCTCGTGCGCAGGCAATCGTCTAGCCTGCTCGGTGGAAGGGTGGCAGAGTGGTTGAATGCGGCGGTCTCGAAAACCGTTTCGGGGGAGATTCCTCCGACGGGGGTTCGAATCCCCCCCCTTCCGCTTCGCCCTGCCTGAGGCCGTACCCGCCTGATGTCTCGCGAGATCGTCGAGATCGATCCCACTACCACGGCGATGCCCGAGCGCATCGAGCCGATGCAGGCGCGGCTCTCGACGCTCCCCCGCGACGAGTCGGGGTGGGCGTTCGAAGTCAAGTGGGATGGGGTGCGCGCGCTCGCCCACCGCGAGCCGGGGCGCATCCGCCTGCGCAGCCGCAAAGGCAACGACGTCACCTCCGCCTATCCCGAGCTGCGCGCGCTGCACGAGGCGCTGGGCGCGCACGCGGCGATCCTCGACGGCGAGATCGTCGCCTTTGACGAGAGCGGACGCCCCAGCTTCGAGGCGCTGCAGCCGCGCATGCACAAGCGCGGCGAGGGGGTCACGCGAGGTCTCTTGCAGAGCGCCCCGGTCACCTACGTGGTGTTCGACCTGCTGTGGCTGGACGGCCACAGCCTCCTCGAGCTCCCCTACGAGCAGCGGCGCGAGCGCCTGCAGGCTCTGGAGCTGGAAGGAGCGCACTGGCGCACCCCGGAGCTGCAGATCGGAGACGGCGCGGGATTGCTGGCCGCCACGCGCGAGCTGGGTATGGAGGGGATCGTCGGCAAGCGCCTCGATTCCCGCTACACCCCGGGGCGGCGCGAGGGCGGCTGGATCAAGGTCAAGATCCACCGCCGCCAAGAGTTCGTGATCGGCGGCTGGACCGAGGGCAAGGGCCGACGCGCGGGGCTGCTCGGTGCGCTCGAGCTCGGCGTCTACGACGAGGCAAGCGGACTGCGCCACGCGGGGCGCGTCGGCACGGGCTTTGACGAGGGCGAGCTCGAACGACTCGCCGGCCTGCTCGTGCCGCTCGCGCGCGCGGACTCTCCATTTGTCGGTGCGCAGCCTCCGCGCGGCGCGCACTTCGTGGCGCCGCGCCTCATCTGCGAGGTCGAGTTCAGCGAGTGGACGCGCGCGGGCAAGGTCCGACAGGCCTCCTACAAGGGTCTGCGCGAGGACAAGGATCCCGTCGAAGTCACACGGGAGCGCGAGCGCCCCGTGGAGAGCGATGCGAACGATGCGAACGGCTACCGGCAGGGCCCTCGCCGGTCACACGGCGCCAACCCGAGCGGCGATGTTGGCGCGGGCGCGATTACGGGTAACACCGAGATCGTGCCCGAGACGATCGCCCCGAGGAAGACGCCTACGCCGAGGGCGAGCGGCGCCGCTGCGAGCGTGGACGTGCGCGGGGCGACGAACGCGGACGCCCAGGAGTCGAAGAACGCCGACGTTCAGGGGCCGAAGCACGTGGACGTGCAGGGGCGCGTGCTGCGGCTTACGAACCTCGACAAGGTTCTCTATCCGCAGACGGGCTTCACGAAGGGCGATCTGATCGGCTACTACGCGGCGGTCGCGCCGATGCTGCTGGAGCACCTGCGCGACCACCCGCTGACGCTCAAGCGCTACCCGGACGGTGTCGAGGGCGGGCACTTCTACGAGAAGCAGTGCCCCGCGCACCGTCCCGAGTGGGTGCGGACGGCGGCCGTGTGGAGCGGGCACACCGAGCGCGAGATCGACTACTGCCTCTGCCAGGATCTGCCGACGCTCGTGTGGCTCGGCAACCTCGCCGACCTGGAGCTGCACCCCTCGCTCTCCCGCGCGCACGACCTCGAGCATCCGACCACGCTCGCCTTCGATCTCGATCCCGGTCCGCCGGCGGGCATGGTGCAGTGTTGCGAGGTCGCGCTGATGCTGCGCGAGATGTTCGCCGAGCTCGGCTTGAGGGCGCTCGCCAAGACATCGGGCCTGTCCGGCATGCAGGTCTACGTGCCGCTGAACCGCGGCGAGGCGAGCTATGAGCAGACCAAGCCCTTCGCCCGCGCCGTCGCCGACCTGCTGGCGCAGCACCGACCCCGGCTCGTGGTCTCGCACATGGTCAAGGCCGCGCGGCGCGGCAAGGTGCTGATCGACTGGAGCCAGAACGACGAGCACAAGACGACCGTCTCGGTCTACTCGCCGCGAGCCGGTGAGACGCCGACCGTCTCGACGCCGGTGGTCTGGGAGGAGGTCGTCGCGTGCCGCGATGCCGAGGACGGCGCGCGGCTGAGGTTCGCGCCGATCGAAGTGCTCGATCGTGTCCGCGCTCACGGCGACCTGTTCGCCGAGGTGCTCTCGCTGCGTCAATCGCTTCCAGCTCTGGAGCGCTCGGCGCGATGAGCGTGCGCGCGGTCCACGATCCGCCGGTCGGGTATAACGGAGCGGCCCTCGCAACCGCGACCGTTCGACCGAACCATCCGATGACAGCACCCGGGCGCACCCGCACGGAGATCGCACAGCTTTTGTTCGACGCGTTCAACTCGCGTGAGTTCGACGCCACCCTCGCGCTGCTGCACCCCGAGATCGTCTTCGAGCCCGTCTCGGGCGCCGTCCTCAACGACGGCGAGCCCTACCACGGCTACGAGGGGATGCGCCGCTACTACGCCGACGTGCAGGCGCACTGGCGCGAGCTGACGGTCGACCCGTCGCATCTGCGCGAAGCCGGCAATGCGGTCGTCGCGCTCGGTCACGTCAACGGTGCGAGTGACGCGGGGGTGCTGCGCGACGCGCCGACGACGTGGGTGTTCAAGTTCAAGGACGACCTCGTCGCCCACATCCAGGTCTTCTCCGACCAGCGCCTCGCGCGCGAGGCGCTGGGGTTGTAGCGCGTCCCTCAAACCCGAGCCAGCACCAGCCCGCACGCGAGCACGACCATCGCCAGCGACAGCGCCGCGAGGGCTCCGTCGAGCGGCGCGAGCGTGCTCGCGACCGTGATCGGCTCGACGCTGCCGTCCGCTCGCGTGCGCGTGCCCTGCATCGAGCGCGTGCGCCGGCGCAGCTCGCGCGCCGGCGTGGATAGGCGTCGCTGGGCGACGCTCACGAGCGCGCAGGCGACGGCGACGGCGACGCCCGCGAGCGTAATCCGCTCGGACTCGACCACATAGCCGGTGAGCGCCGGGAACGCGCCCCAGCCGAGCGCGAACCAGACGTCGGAGTGTGCGCGCCCGCCGAGCAGCTCGAGGTTGTAGACCGGTACGAACAGCGCGCCCGTCACGACGAACGGCGCGAGTAGAGGCGTGACTTCGATGATTCCCGCGACGCCGATCGCGAGCGCCCCGAACATGCTCAGCGTGGCCAGCGCGATCAGCGCGCGGTCGGAGATCGAAGTCCGTAGCGGGCGATCGTGCAGCTCGTCGAGCGCGTGCGCGGCGACGCCCACCGCCAGCGCGAACGCGGCCAGCGCCCACAGCATGCGCCCCGCGTGGAACTGGGGCGCGATCGCAGCGCCGATCGCGACATAGCTGAGATGCCAGGCGGTGTAGGGGGGATGCAGCAGCGCGAGCAGATCGCCGGTCAGGCCACGGCCAACGGCGTAGAACGCCGGGCGCTCAGTGCTCGCGTGCATCGACCCGTCGGGCGGACATCACGACGCCCCCGCCGAGGCTCATCCGGCGCACGCGCACGTCCTGCAGGCCCGCCGCATGCCAGTGCTCGACGATCGCCTCCAGCGGGTGCGCGGCGTAGAAGCCCGCGATGCTGGGGCCGAGGAAGCGCCCGACCTCATACCACTCGCGCGAGAACGCCCGCCCGAGCACGGGCAGGCCCACGGCGGTGTAGAAGCGCCACGCCACGCGCGCGAGGGCGCGCGGGGGGACGCCGAACTCCAGCGAGGCGATGCGCGCGCCCGGCTTCAGCACGCGCGCGAGCTCGCGCATCGTCGCCGCCGGGTCATCGACGTAGCGCAGCAAGTAGGTGAACGTGAGCGCGTCGAAGCTCGCGTCCGCGAACGGCAGGTTCTCGGCCTGTCCCGTGACGAGCTCGACGCGCTCGGACTCCGGGCCGGCGTCGAAGCGGGCGCGGGCGCGGGCGAGCATCTCGGCGCTCTGATCGAGGCCCACGACCGTGCAGCCCGGGGCACGGGCGAGCAGCTCGGCCGCGACCATGCCCGTGCCCGTGGCCACGTCGAGGATGCGCTGCCCCGGGGCGGGCGCGATCTCCTTCACGAGCGCGCGGCGCCAGCGCGGGTCCTGCCAGAAGCTGAGCGCCGCCGAGAGCTCGTCATAGCGCCCGGGCAGCCCGCGGAACAGCTCGAGCGCCTGTTCCTTGCGCGGCGAGTCGGCGCTCGCCGCGAGGCCGTGCTCAGCCGCCGGCATCGTGATCGGCGGTGTCGGCGACGGTCGTGGTCGTCATCACCGCGGCGCTGCTGCCGCCCATCGCGCGCCTGGCCAGGCCGGGGATCAGCACTTTGGCGGCGGCCGCCAGCCAGTAGGGGCGCGGTACGTAGCGCTCGGCCTTACGCCCGATGCCCGCCTCGTAGATCGCCTCGGCGGCGCGCTCGGGCGTGGATACGGCCCAGCGCGTCCACGGGCGTGCCGTCAGCTCGGCCTGCGGGAAGCCCTCGGTGGAGATGAACCCCGGCAGCACCAGCCCGACGTGCACGCCGCGCGCGTTCTCCTCCATCCACAGCGCGTCCGACCACGACGCGAGCGCGGCCTTCGAGGCGCTGTAGGCGCCGGTGCCCGCGCGCGTGACGCGCGCGGCGGTGGAGGCGACGTTGACGATCGCGCTCGGCGCGCTCGAGCGAAGCAGCGGGAGCAGCGCCTCGGTGAGACGCACCTGCGCGTCGAAGTTGATCGCCATCGTGCGCCGCACGTTCTCGTAGCCGCCCTCGTCGAAGCGTTTGCGCCAGGCCGCGCCGGCGTTGTTGACGAGCAGGTCCAGGCGCCCGTGGCGCTCGGCGAGGTGCGCGCGGATGCGCTCGGGGGTGTCCTGCGCGACGAGGTCGCAGCTGAGGAAGCTCACGCGCTCGGCGCCGAGCACCGGCGCGAGCGAGGCGGCCAGCTCGCGCAGCCGCTCCTCGCGGCGCGCGACGAGCACGAGCGAGGCCCCCGGCTCGCGCGCGAGGCGCCGAGCGGTGGCTTCGCCGATGCCGCTGGAGGCGCCCGTAACTAGTGCGACCATTGGAACAGGCTACCCGTTCAGCACCCGCGCGCCCGCACTCGGGCGCATCTCGAGGGCGCCGGAGGGCGTCGCGACGCCCGGCGGCAGCAGCCCGAGCACGCTGCCGCCGAACCCCCCGCCCAGCAGTCTCGCGCCGGCGGCGCCCGCGTCGAGCATCCCCTCGACGGCCGCCTCGACGATCGGCGTGGAGATCTCCATGTCGTCGCGCAGGCTCGCGTGCGACTTGTTCAGCAATGCCGCCAGGCGGGGTAGATCGCTAGCGCGCAGCGCCGCGACGGCGGCGTCGACGCGCGCGTTGTCGCTGAGGACGTGCCGCGCGCGCCGCCGCAACGGCTCCGGCAGGGGCAGCACCTCCTCGAAGGTCGCGTCGCGCAGCGAAGGCACGCCCAGCAGCTCGCACGCCCGCGCGCATTCCTCGCGACGCTGGTTGTAGCCGGAGCTCGCGTTCTCGCGCCGCTCGCCCGTGTCGAGCGTGACCAGGCGCCAGCCGTCGAGCTCGAGCGGTGCGGCTTGCACGCCGAGCGTCTGGAAGTCGATGCGCACCGCCTGCCCGCGCTCGCCATACAGCGAGGTCAGCTGGTCGAGCAGGCCGGTGCGCGCGCCCGCCCACTCGTTCTCCACGCGCGAGGCCAGCTTGGCCAGGGCGGTGCGACCGATCGCGTCGGCGGTCCCCGCGAGCGCGAGCAGCGCGAGCGCCAGCGCGACCTCGAGCGCCGCCGAGGAGGACATTCCTGCTCCGCGCGGCACGTCGCCGGAGATCTCGAGGCTCGCGCCGACCGGGCGCAGCCCCGCCCGGGTCAGCTCCGCCACCGTGCCGCGCACGAACGCGCGCCAGCCCGCAGCGCGCGCCGGGTCCGCGAGCGCGAACTCGTCGTGCTCGCCGAGATCGAGCGCGTGCGCGCGCACGATCTCTCTCCCGTCGGGCCCCGGCTGCAGGCGCTGTGCCCGCACGGTCACGCCCTGCGCGATCGCCAGCGCGAGTGCGAGCCCGTCGTTGTAGTCGGTGTGCTCGCCGATCACGCACACGCGTCCCGGCGCGAACGCGCTCGCTCGCTCAGGCGCCATCGGTGATCGAGGAGCTGTCGGCGGTCGACGCGGCGTCGGCGGTCGAGGCGGCGTCGGCGGCGGTCGACGCGGCGTCGGTGATCGAGGCGGCATCGGCGATCGCGCGGCGCAGCAGCGCCGCGGAGTCCTCGGGGAGCGTGTCGGAGATGAACGTGCCCGCGCCCTGCTCGGAGCCGGCGAGGTACTTGAGCTTCTCGGCGGTGCGCAGCGGCGGATAGAACTCGACGTGCAGGTGGCCGCCGCTGCCATGCGTGGCGCCGCCGCGACTCCCCCCGGGCGCGCCGTCTCCCGAGGGCGCGCCGTCTCCTGAGGGCGCGCCGGTGCCGGTCGGCGCCTGGTGCACGGCCATCACGTACGGGAAAGGGCGCTCGAACAGCGTGTCGTAGCCGCGCACGAGGCTCTGCAGGGCGTCGGCGAGCGCGTCCAGCTCGCGCGGATCGCACTCCGTGAGGCTGGGGCGGTGCGCGCGCATCACCACATGCGCTTCGTAGGCCCAGCGCGCGGCGTAGGGGACGTACACGACGACCCGCTCGTTCTCGTACACCACGCGCTTACCCTCGCGCAGCTCGCGCGCCAACAGCTCACACGGTGCGCAGCCCCCGAGACGCTCGTCGGCCGCGAGCTCGCGCGCCGGCACGGGCGGCAGGAACGGGTAGGCGTAGATCTGACCGTGAGGATGGTGCAGCGTCACGCCCACCTCGACGCCGCGGTTCTCGAAGATGAACACATACGCCACGTCCTCGCGCGCGCCCAGCTCCGCGTAGCGGTGGCGCCAGACCCACATCAGCGCGCGCGCTCGCTCGGCCGGCAGGGTCGCGAACGAACCGCTGTGGGAGTCGGTGTAGACGACCACCTCGGCCGCGCCCCGCGGCGCGCTGAAGGCGGGGAAGCGATTGTCGAACACCGCGATCTCGAAGCTCTCGAAGGGGATCTCGGTCGGCTCGCCGCCGGGGCGGGTGGGACACAGCGGGCAGTGCTCGGCGGGTGGCAGGAACGTGCGCTCCTGGCGGTCGATCGCGTAGACGACCTGCTCGCCGCGCAGCTCCTCGAAGCGCAGCTCGCTCATGCCGCGCGCTCACCGTGCCCGCCGGGATCGCCGGCCTGCTCGGAGGGCTCGCGGAGCGTGTACAGGATCAGCGCGCGCCCGTCGTCTTTGACGTGGCGCGAGACCGCGAGCGGGCCGAAGCGCTCGGTCGCTTCGGTGGTCGCTTCGGGTGACTCCTCGCGCTCGTGGAGTCCGTCCTCGCCCTCGCGCGGTCCGTCCTCGCGCGCCCCGTCCTCGCGCTTGCGGGGTCCGTCCTCGCGCTCGCGGGGTCCGTCCTCGCGCTCGCGCGCCCCGCCGGAGGAGGACGCGGCGGGCCTGTCGTGAGCTGGATCGCCGGTCATCCCCGAGGTATACCCGCCGCGGCGACGCGGTGCGCTTTGCCTCGTCAGTAGTACTCCGCAGCAGGACGGCGGATTAACCGCTCTGCAAACCCTTGACTGACACGGAGGTTAGCGGGATCGTAATGCAGGGAAATGTAGATGGTGAGCGTCAACCATCTGGCGCCACCGCACAAAGTTAGTGAGGAGGAGGGTCACAGATGTCTGACACCGATCAAGCCTACGAGGCGGTGGAGCGTCTGGAGCACGCCGACCGCGCCGCGGGAGTCCCAGAGGCGCTGCGGCCGGGGTTCGACCGCCGCGCGTTCCTGCGCCGCACGGCGCTCACGGGCGTGGCGGCGGGCTCGGTGAGCACGATCCTCGCGGCGTGCGGTTCGAGCGCGTCCAGCGGTGGGGGCTCATCCGACGTGTTCGGATCTCATCCGAACTACAAATTCGTGTTCGTCAACCACGTCACGACCAACCCGTTCTTCGTGCCGACGCAGTACGGGGCGGCGGACGCGTGCAAGCTGCTGGGCTGTTCGTATCAGTGGACGGGCTCGGAATCGAGCAACGTCAATCAGATGGTCAACGCGATGAACACGGCGGTCACGAGCGGGGCCAACGGGATCGCGGTGGCGCTGATCGACGAACACGCGTTCAACGCACCCACCGAAGCGGCGCTGAAGGCCGGCATACCGGTGCTCGCGTACAACGCCGACGCGGAAGGCAACAAGCGCCTGTCGTATATCGGCCAGGATCTGAAAAAGGCCGGTGAAAAAATGGGCGAACGGATCGTCGCCGCGGTGCCCTCGGGCGACGTGGCGCTGTTCATCGCCACGCCGGGCTCGGCCAACCTGCAGCCGCGCATCGAAGGCGCGCTGGCGGCGATCAAAGCCTCGGGTAAGCCGATCACCGCGCACACCGTCGCGACCGGCGCGGCGGTGCCGGGCGAGCTGTCGACGATCGACGCCTACTGGGTCGGGCACACGAACACGAAGGGGATGTACGCGGTCGACGGCGGCTCGACGGAATCGCTGGCGAAAGTGATGCAGAAGTACGGGCTGCCCGCCAAAGGCGTGAAGGCCGGGGGCTTCGATCTGACCGAACAGACGCAGAAGCTGCTGCAGGAAGGCAACATCGAATTCACGATCGACCAGCAGCCCTACCTGCAGGGGTTCCTGCCGGTGCTGCAGCTGTTCCTGTGGCACGTCTCCGGATCGCTGACGGGCCCCGCGGAAACCGACACGGGCTTGAAGTTCCTGAACAAAGAAACCGTCGCCCCGTACGTCGAATCGAAAACCCGTTACGAGGGGACGTCCTCGTCGGTGGTCGTCGTTCCGATCAAGGCCGGAACGCCTGCGTAGGCCGCCGCGGTCATGTCGCATACGACAGGAGCGGGTGCGGGGTCGGCGGAATCCGGCGCCGATGCGGACTCGGCGGGAGCGGGCCCGGGAGGGTCCTCGCCGCCGGCTCCGCCCGCCCTGCCGGAGAGCCGCGCGCCGCAGGGCGAGCCTCCAGGGGTAGATTCGCCGGCGAAAGGACCCCCGGAGCGTTCGCACCGGGGGTCGCCGAGCGCCGCGGCGCTGTGGCGCGAACGGATTCTCGGTTTGCGCGAGGGCAGCATCATCGTCGTCACGCTCGTCGTGGCGATCTATTTCGCGGTGAACACCTCGAGCTTCTTCACCTCGGCGAACTTCAAGACGCTCTTGCCGTACTTCGCTCCGTTCGCGATCCTGGGGGCGGGCGAGGTGTTCGTGATGATCCTCGGCGAGATCGACCTGTCGATCGGCGGGACGTACCTGCTGGCGCCGTATCTCTTCTACAAGCTCGACGCGTCGGTCGGGCTGGGGTTGGTGCCGAGCGTGATCGTGGCGCTGCTCGCCTGCATGGCGGTGGGGATGGTCAACGGGTTCTTCGTGGCGGTCGTCGGCATCAGCTCGTTCGTGACGACGCTCGGCATGCTGTTCGCGCTGGAGGGGCTCACGCTGATCATCTCCCACGGTCAGCCCGTGGCCACGCCGGGTGCGCAGGTGCATGCGACCACACATCAGGTCACGCACGTGGTCAACGGCGTGCACATCCAGCTGCCGGAAACGGTGAACCACATATCGACGTTCGCGAAAGTCTTCGGCGGGGGCGTCTACTCGGAGCTGATCTGGGCGGTCGTGCTCGTGATCGTGCTGCAGACCGTGCTGACGTTCACCCGCTGGGGCCTCTACACGGTGGCGGTCGGCTCGAACAAGCTCGGCGCCGCCGAGGCGGGGGTGCGCGTGCGGCTGGTGACGGTGCGCAACTTCATCCTGTGCGCGCTGACCGGCGGGCTCGTGGGCATCCTCGAGGCGGTGCGCTCGGGCACCGTCCAGCCGGACACGGCGGGGGCGAACGAAATCCTCTTCTACGGCATCGCCGCGGCCGTTATCGGGGGCACGCTGCTCGCGGGGGGCTCGGGGACGGTCGTGGGCGCGCTGATCGGGGCGCTGTTCCTGGGCATCCTGCACGACGGGCTGACGTTG
Source organism: Solirubrobacteraceae bacterium (assembly GCA_036495605.1). Classification (GTDB taxonomy): domain Bacteria; phylum Actinomycetota; class Thermoleophilia; order Solirubrobacterales; family Solirubrobacteraceae; genus Palsa-744. Next base: position 2,111 of record DASXMO010000086.1, on the reverse strand, counting down.
CAGGGGGTCAACGCGAACTACCTGCTGTTCTACCTGGGTCTGGCGATCATCGTGGCGATGACGGTCAACGTCTACGTGCAGCGCGCGCGCAGGGGGCACGGCAGTGGCTGACCAACCGACGATCCCGGCGGAGACGGCCGTGCAGCCGAGCGCGGCCGCGGACGAGGACGTGCTGCGAGTCGAGCACATCTCCAAGCGCTTCGGGCCGGTGACGGCGCTGCGCGACGTCAGCCTGCACCTGAAGAAGGGAGAGGTGCTTGGGCTGCTGGGCGACAACGGCGCGGGCAAGTCGACGCTGATCAAGATCCTCAGCGGCTTCCAGCGCCAGGATGGTGGAGAGATGTTCCTGCACGGGCAGCCGTACATGCCGAAAGGCGTGGACGACGCGCGCGCGAAAGGGATCGACACCGTCTACCAGGACCTCGCGCTGATCGACGAACTGTCGGTCTACCACAACCTCTTCCTGCGCCGCGAGAAGGTACACCGCCCGCTGCCGTTCCTGGCCAACCGCGAGATGAAGCTGCAGGCGCGGCGCGCGCTGGATGAGATCGGGATCAACATCCCCCGCATCGACGTCGCCGTCGCGCGGCTGTCGGGCGGCCAGCGCCAGGCGATCGCGGTCGCGCGCACGGTGAACGGCGACGCGGACATCATCCTCTTGGACGAGCCCCTCGCGGCGATGGGCGCGAAGGAGGGCTCGATGATCCTCGACCTCGTCGCGCGCCTGAAGGAGGAGGGGCGCGTGTCGATCATCATGATCCTGCACAACTACGTGCACGTGCTGCAGGCGTGCGATCGCGTGAGCATGATCCAGGAGGGGGTGATCGCGCTCGACAAGCCCACGGCGGAGACCTCGGTGGAGGAGTTGACGGACATCGTCGTCAACGAGTACCGGCGCGCGCGCGAGGCGGCTCACGCCGAAGAGGCACGGATGGCCGTTCGGCCGGAGTGAAGAACCCGGCCGGAGTGAAAAACCGGGCCGGAGTGAAAGACCGGGCCGGAGTGAAAAACCGGGCCGGAGTGAAAAACCGGACCGGAGTGAAAAACCCCGGCCGGAGTGAGCACCCCGGCCGGAGATGAAGAACCCAGCCGGAGTGAGGGCCCGGTCGGAATGAGACTCCGGCCGGAGTGAGCCCCGGCCGGAGTCCTCCCCTGGTGGCGGGCGAGGAGTCAGGCTTTGATTTCGCCTTCAACCAACGGGATCACCGTGTCGGTTGCTTCCAGGGCGGTCTTTTCGAACGCGCCGCCTTCTTTGGAGAGTTCCAGCACGTCTTCGGCGCCGCCTTCGAATTTGGTTATGTTCTGTTTGCCGGTTTTCGTCAGCGCGAAGGTGAGGGTGTAGCCGCCGGTTGATGTGTTCACGGGCGTGATCGCGCCGATGACCGAGCCCTTGACCTGCACTTTGCCTACGGTGCCTTCGCAGGTGAATTCCAGCAGCGCTCCGCCGCCGGCTTCGGATGTGAGGTCGAGCCCGACTTCTTTGTTCGTGGCGTTGATATAGCCGAGCGTGCCCTGCAGGCGGTTCGACGTCACGGTGCCGCCGGTTCCGCAGCTGTTGGCGCCGGAGCTGCATTCTTTGAATTTGAGCACCAGCCGCGAGACCGTTTTCACGCCCGTCGTTTCACCCTGGCCGAGGCTTTTTTTAGTGCAGGCGATCTGCAGCCCGCCGACGGTTTCCAGCGTCGCGGATGGGCTGCTGGTGAGGATCGGACTCAGAGCAAATTCTCCCGTTTCGCCCACGCTGTCGGTCGCGCAGGCGCTTTCGGTGTATAACCAGAGCAGCTCCCCGGTTTGTTCGCAGACACCCGATTTGGTGAATTCCGGTAGTGCCGCGGACGCCGAGGACGCGGCGGCGCTCAGCGCGAGCGCTGCCAGGGCGAGCGCTGCGAATGTGGTGATGGTTCTCTTCATGGCGTTCTCCTGATCTTGTGGTTTGTGAGAGCGGCGCCGTGCGGCGGCTCCCACACGCGGGTGGGAGGGCGAGCGGCGGCGCCGAGCGGGCATGGCGAGGACGGCTGACGTCCGCGATGCGCCCAGGAGCCCTTACCCGAGAGCCGCGCGGATCAGCCCCGGGCGGGCCCATTCGGGGGGGTTTGTCTCCCACCTCAAAC
>DASXMO010000085.1:0-2928 GCA_036495605.1 Solirubrobacteraceae bacterium | reverse complement strand
GACAGAGCCAGCCGCACGATGCGCCCCGTCCCCCGGCAAATCGCGCCTCCGGCCGAACCCTCTCCGATTCCGGCCGGAGGCAGCGTCCCCCCGACTTGCACCACCTGTAACCCGCCGCGCGCCCCGGTGATGCGGTTTTCTGTTCACGAGATCTAAACAACCAGGAGCTCAGGATATGTTCGTTTTCAAGACAGCGGTAGTCGGCGCCGGGACGATGGGCGGGCAGATCGCCCAGACGATCGCCGCGGCGGGCATTCCGGTGGTGCTCAAGGACATCGACGACGCGCTCGTGCAGGCCGGTCTGGATGAGGCCCGCAACGTCACCTCGGGACAGGTATCGAAGCTCGTCGAGCGCGGCAAGCTCAGCTCAGAGCAGGGTGAGGAGCGGATTGCGGAGGTGCTCGGGCGCATCACCGGCACTACCTCCTACGCGGACTTCGGCGACGTCGACCTCGTCGTCGAGGCGGTGCCCGAGCGGATGGAGATCAAGCAGGCGGTCTTCGCCGAGCTCGACGCCGCGACGCCCGGCCACGCGATCCTCGCCTCGAACACCTCCTCGCTGTCGATCGCCGAGATCGGCGAAGCGACGCTGCGCCCGGACAAGGTGGTGGGCTTTCACTACTTCTACCCCGCCTCGCTGATGCCCCTGATCGAGATCGTCGAGGGCGAGGAGACCTCCGCGGAGACCGTCACCGCCGCCGTCACCTTCGCGCAGTCGATCCGCAAGCAGCCGATCACCTGCGCCGAGGTCCCGGGCTTCGTCGTCAACCGCATCCTCAACTCGGGCATCTCCGAGGTGTGGCGCGCGCAGGAGGAGCAGGGGCTGTCGATCAAGGCGATCGACGAGGGCGTCGGCGCCGCGGGCGTCGTGCCGGTCGGGCCCTACCACCTCGTGAACCTGCTCGGCCTCGACACCGTCCTGCACGTCGCCGAGCACCTCGCCGAGTCCTACGGCGACGAGCGCTTCTACGTCCCCGCGGGCATGCAGAAGCTCGTCTCCGAGAAGAAGCTCGGCGCGAAGACCGGCGGCGACGGCTTTTACAACCCCGCCGGCGAGCCCAACGTGCCCGGCGAGGGCGCCCCGGACATCGAGCAGCTCGTGGAGATGCTCTCGCTGAAGACCCTCATCGAGGCCTGCCTCGTGCTCGAGGAGGGCGTCGCCAGCCACCGCGACATCGACTTCGGGATGATGGCCGGCGCCGGCCTCGACCCCCGCCGCGGGCTGATGCCGCCGTTCATGAAGGCCGACGTCGAAGGGCTCGACAAGATCCTCGAGCGGATGGAGAACGCCGCCGAGACCCACGGCGAGCGCTTCACCCCGCCGACGATCCTGCGCCGCCTCGTCGCGCAGGGGCGTCTGGGGCAGTCGAGCGGCCAGGGCTTCTACGCCTATCCGCGTCCCGATACCCAGCAGCCCGCCGAGACAGTCAAGTTGGAGACATTCTCCGGCGACTCCGCCCGTGGCGGTGCCGGTGGCGAGGAGGACGCGCGCGTAGCGATCGCATGGCTCGCGAACGGGCAGATGAACTCGATCTCCCCGCAGGTCGTCGCCGATCTCGCGAGCGTCTGGGCGAAGGTCAAGGAGACCGGTGTGCGTGCCCTGGTGATCGCCTCCTCCAACCCCTTCCTGTTCAGCGCCGGCGCCGACATCAAGGCCTTCACGACGATGGACGAGGCCGGCGGGCGCGAGTTGCTGCAGGGCATGCACGGGCTGCTGCGCGAGATCGGCACCTCCGGCGTCGCGACGATCGCGGCGGTCAACGGTCTGGCCTTCGGCGGCGGTTGCGAGCTGGCGATGGCCTGCGACATCCGCATAGCCGCGCGCTCCGCGCTGTTCGGGCAGCCCGAGATCAAGCTTGGAATCATTCCGGGATTCGGAGGAACCCAGCGCCTGCCGCGGTTGGTCGGCGAGAACAAGGCCCTGGAGATGAACCTCGTCGGCGACCCGATCCTCGCCGAGGAGGCCTTCGAATTGGGGCTCGCCAACCGCGTCGTCGAGGACCACGAACTGCTCGACACCGCCCTCGCGTGGGCGCGGCGGATGGCCGCGCAGGCGCCGCTGGCGATCGAGCAGATCAAGCGGGTCTCCGGCGTCGGCGACATCGACGCCGGCATCGCCTCCGAGCAGGAGGGGTTCGCGAGCGTGCTCGCGAGCGCGGACGCGCAGGAGGGCATCTCCGCGTTCCTCGCCAAACGTGCGCCGCGATTTGCGGGAAGATAACAAGATGAAGGGGTCATCTTCGTCATCCTCGCACGGCAACCAGCGCGGTCAGTCCGCGCAGGTGGAATTACTGGCCAAGCTCGTGCGCGAAGCCAGTTCGGTTGTGGCGCTCACCGGCGCCGGCATCTCGGTGCCCTCGGGCATACCCGATTTTCGTTCGCCCAAAACCGGCACATGGCAGAAAGTCGACCCGATGAAGGTTGCGCACATCGACTCCTTCACCGCCGACCCGATGCGCTTCTGGCACTTCTACGGCGAGCGCTTCGCGACGCTCGGCGGCAAGCAGCCAAACGACGCCCACAGCGCGCTCGTGGCGATGGAGCGCAGCCAGATGCTCGACGCGGTGATCACGCAGAACGTCGACATGCTGCACCGCAAGGCCGGCACCTCGCAGCTGATCGAGGTGCACGGCTCGATCGCCCGCTGCACCTGTCCGGACTGCGGCGGGGACATCCCCCAGCTGGAGGTCCGCGCGCGGCGCCTCGGCGACCCCGACGGCATCCCCCGCTGCGAACGCTGCGGAGGGCCGCTGCGCCCGGAAGTCGTGCTGTTCGGCGAGCCGCTCTCCGAACGGGCGATGGAGCGCGCGCGCGAGCTGTGCGCCGCCGCCGACCTGATCCTCTGCATCGGCACCTCGCTCGAGGTCCAGCCCGTCGGCTCGCTGCCGCTCGTCACGCTCCAGTCCGACGGTGAGATCGCGATCCTCA
>DASXMO010000084.1:0-17092 GCA_036495605.1 Solirubrobacteraceae bacterium | reverse complement strand
TAGCCGTAGTGAGTGATCTTGAGCGCTGCCGTCAAACCGATCAACCGGCGCCTGTCTCTTTTTCGTCGCGCCCCTGTGGACGCGGTTTATTCTCGCGAGGGGTCTCCTCGATGTCTCCGACCCGGCGCGATTGTCATTCGCTACAGCGTCAGCGCGGCGGGCTGTTCGAGCAGCTCGCGGATGCGTGCGAGAAAGCGCGCGGCGTCGGCGCCGTAGAGGATGCGGTGATCGCACGCGAGGGTGACAGTCATCTGTTGGCGGGCGACAATCTCGCGCTGTTCGTCGCCTTCATCGCGCGCCACTGCTCGTGGCTTGATCGCGCCCACCGAAAGGATCGCTGCCTGCGGTGGGTTGATGATCGCGGTGAAGGCGTCGACGCCGAACATGCCGAGGTTCGAGACGGTGAACGTGCCGCCGCCGAGTTCGGGTGGGGTTATCGAACCGTCGCGCACTCGCGCTGTCAGGGCCCCGGTCTCACGGGCGATCTCGCCGAGCGCCTTGACGTCCGCGTCGAACACGGTTGGAACGATCAGCCCTCCACCCGCGGGCTCCTGCGACTCGGTGGCGACCGCCACGCCGACGTTGACGCGCGAGTGCAGCTGCAGGCGCCCGTCGCGGTAGCTGGAGTTCGCGCGGGGGTGCTCGCGCAGGGCCAGCGCGCAGGCCTTGACGACCATGTCGTTGTAGGTAGGTGCGTCCGCGCGGCCGAGGCGCTTGAGCTCTGCGCGCAGCGCCACGCACTCCTCCATATCGATGTCCATCTGCAGGGCAAAGTGGGGGATCGTGGCCTTCGACTCAGCCATCCGCCGCGCGATCGTCTGCTGCGTGCGGGACAGCTCGACCTCGGTCGTCTCGCCCTTCGCCGTCGTCGGTCGCTCGGGCGCGGGTGCCTGATCGCTGCCAACGGCTGCCTCCACATCGGCCTTCACGATGCGCCCGCCGGGGCCGGTGCCGGAGAGCCCGTGCAGGTCGATCGATTGCTCAGCCGCGATCCTCCGGGCGACGGGCGAGGCCTTCACCCGCTCGCCCGCCTCTTGAGGGGCGAGTGTCGTCTCGTGCGAGGCGGGCGCGGTCTCAGGGGTGACAGTTGCCACTGTGGGTGTAGTCGCTGATGCGTCGGGAGAGGCTGCATCTCCGGCCCCCGCATCGGCCGATCCGACGTGGGCTATAAGCGAACCGACCGGCAGGGTCTCGCCCTCCGCCGCGACGATCGTGAGGACGCCGTCGAGGTCTGACTCGTAGGTCATCGTCGCCTTGTCGGTCTCGATCTCGACGATCTTCTGACCGCGCTGCACCTGCTCATCATTGGCGACGAGCCAGCGCAGGATCGTGCCCTCCTCCATCGTGTCCGACAGGCGCGGCATCACGATCTCGGCCATCAGCCCGTCCCTCCTCGCTCGGTGCACGCTCCCGCTTTGCGCCGCTCGGCCATTAGCGCACGCCCTCTGCGCCGGCGCCTGCGCGCGGTGCGTCGGTCCGTCCGAGCGTCGCGAGCGCCGCGGCCACCACCTGGGGCTCGTGCGGGTAGGCGATGTCCTCCAGCGGCTTGGAGTAGGGCATCGGCACGTCCGCGCCGGACACCCGCGCGACGGGTGCGTCGAGGTCATCGAATGCGTGCTCGGCTACGAGCGCCGCGAGGTTTGCGCCCACACCCCCGTGCGGCCAGCCCTCCTCGACGACCACGCAGCGGTTGGTCGTGCGCACCGACGCGAGGATCGTCTCGAGGTCGAGCGGGCGCAGCGTGCGCGGGTCGATCACCTGCGCCTGCACGCCGTGCGCATCGGCGAGCGTCGCGGCCGCCCGTTCGGCGGTGAGCGCCATCCGCGAGACGCCGACGATCGTCACGTCCGAGCCCTCGCGACAGACCCGCGCGCGCCCGAACTCCACGAGCTCGTCCTCGTCGTCGGGCACCTCACCGCGCACGCCGTACAGCGACTCGTGCTCGATGAAGATGACCGGGTTCTCGTCCCGGATCGCGCTCTTCAAAAGGCCCTTCGCGTCGGCCGGCGTGGCGGGCACCGCGACGAGCAGGCCGGGCACGTGCAGGAACATCGCCTCCAGGCAGTGCGAGTGGGTCGGTCCCAGCTGATGGCCTGCCCCCTGGGGCATGCGGATCACCAACGGCACCGAGACCTGGCCGCCGAACATGTAGCGGATGTGCGCCGCGTGGTTGACGATCTGGTCGAACGCCAACAGCGAGAAGTTGATCGTCATCAGCTCCACCACCGGGCGCAACCCCGTCATCGCCGCGCCCACACCCACGCCCACGATCGTGTTCTCCGAGATCGGCGTGTCGCGCACGCGTCGCTCGCCGAACTCCCCGAGCAGGCCCTCGGTGACTTTGAACGCGCCCCCGAACACGCCGATGTCCTCGCCGAGCAGCACCACCCGCTCGTCGCGGTGAAGCTCCTCCCGCAGTGCCGCATTCAGCGCCTCCCGGTAGCGCAGCTCGCTCATCCGTGGTAGCGCCCCTGGGACTGCTCACCGAGCACGTACACGTCCTCATACAGCGACTCCGGCGCGGGAAACGGCGAGTCCTCGGCGAACTGCACGGTCTGCTCGACGCGCTCGGCGGCTTCGCGCTCGATCGTCTCCCGATCGGCGGCCTGCAGGATGCCTTCGCGTTCGAGCAGGTCGCCGAACTGGGGGATCGGGTCGCGCTCGCGCCACAGTGCCACCTCCTCCTTCGTGCGGTACTGCTCGGGGTCGGCCATCGAATGTCCGCGAAAGCGGTACGTGACCGCCTCGACCAGCAGCGGGCGGCGGTCTTCGCGCACGCGCGCCAGCGCTTCGCTCACGACCGTGTAGGTGTCGAGCACATCCATCCCATCGCAGCGCATCCCCGGCACGCCGAGCGACTCGCCCTTGCCGCGCAGGTCGGTCACCGCCGAATGGCGCTCGATCGAGGTGCCCATGCCGAACTGGTTGTTCACGACCATGAACACGACCGGCAGGCGCCACAGCGCCGCCAGGTTGAGCGTTTCGCCGAACGTGCCCTGATTGGAGGCACCGTCGCCGAACGCGCACAGCGTCACCTCGTCGCTACCGCGGTAGTCGCTGCTCAGACCGATGCCCGCGCCGATCGGCAGGTTGCCGCCGACGATCCCGTAGCCGCCCATGAAGCGCCGCTCGAGGTCGAACATGTGCATCGAGCCGCCGTGCCCGCCGCAGCAGCCGCCCACGCGCCCGAACAGCTCTGCCATCACCCGCTCGGGCGGAGTTCCGCGGGCGATCGCGTTCCCGTGCGAGCGGTAGGTCGAGATCAGGTAGTCCTCTTCGCGCAGCGCTCGCGCCGCGCCCACGATCGTCGCCTCCTCGCCGATCGACAGATGCAGGAACCCGCCGATCTTCGCCCGCGCGTACATCTCTCCGGCGCGCTCCTCGAAACGGCGGATCAGCGTCATCGTGGCAAGCCACTCGCGCGCGACGGCGGGCTCCGGCAGATCGCGCTCCAGCGGGCTGGGCTCCGGCGGGTTCGGTTCCGGCATCAACTATGCACGGTAGCCCAGCGCGCGAGGAACTCCTGCGCCTGCATCTGCGCCAGATCCGCGCGCAATGCCCGCGCCGTGCGCGATGCCGCCTGCGGCGGTAGGTCCCAGAACAGCACCACCTCGCCCGAATCGATCTCCACGACCTCGATGTGATCGACCCGGCTCGCGTCCGCGAGCAGCGCCGGAGCCAGCCCGCCGCGCGTGAGGATCAGTCGGTAGGCGCGGTTGGCCCTCATCCGGCCGCCGTCGATCCGCCCGCCGTCGACCCGAGCGCCGCGGCTGCCTGCTCTAGGCACTGCTCGCCCTCGAACACCCGCTCGCCGATGCGCACCGCCGGAACGTCGCTCACGCCGGCCTGCGCGGCCGCCTCGGTCGCGGCGTGCAACTGCGCGTGCACGGAGGCGAGCCCCGCGCCCTTCAGCACCGCCGCCGGGTGCATCTCGCACGCCGCCGCGGCGATCAGCACGTTGTCGGTCTCACCGAGCGAGCGCCCGCCCGCGAACGCTTGGCGAAACGCCGCCTGCGCGAACGGCACCGTCCGCCCGATCGACTTGGCGTAGGTCGCCGCGCGCATCGCCAGTGAGCTGTCGAACGGGAAGGGGTCGGGCCAGCGCAAAGGCTGCAGCTCCAGTGCGCGCACCCTGCGCAGCACGTTCTCGCGAAAGACCGCCTCATCCTCGCGGCAGCGAAACGCATCGAAGGTCTCTCCTGCCGGCAGCTCGCTCGCGAGCACCGGTTGCCACTCCACCGAGGTGGGCGGGTTCGAGAAGACATGCAGAATGCGCTCCGCCGCGATGTACGCCAGCGGGCTGGCCAGATCGAAGTAGAAGGCCGCGTCAGCCGTGTATAAGCCAACCATCTGCTGCACGTCCCGCCTCCATCACGGCCTCCGACAGCGTGGGGTGGCCGTGGATCGTGCGTGCGACCTCGCTGAAGCCGCCCTCCAGCGCACGCACGTTGACGAGCTCCTGAATCAACTCTGTCGCTCGCGAGCCGACGATGTGCCCCCCGAGCAGCTCACCGTACTTCGACTCGCCCACCAGCTTCACAAGTCCGGTGCGATCGCCGTAGACCGTGCCGCCGCCGACCGCGCCATAGGGAACCTTGCCGATCACCACGTCATAGCCCTGCTCGCGAGCCTGCGCCTCGGTCAGGCCGAACGAGCCCACGTTCGGCGTGCAGAACGTCGCGCGCGGAATGTCCACATAGGCGAGCGGATGGGTCGGCAGTCCGGCGGAGTCCTCCGCCGCGATGATGCCCTCGTCCGAGGCCTTGTGCGCGAGCGCCGGCCCGGCGACCAGATCTCCGATCGCATACACACCTGGCGCCGACGTCCGCAGCGCGCCGTCGACCTTGATCAGCCCCTGCTCGTCCAGCTCGACGCCCGCGGCGTCCAAGCCCAGCGCCTGCACGTCGGGGCCGCGGCCGGCCGCGATCACGAGGAAGTCGACCTCCGCCGACTCCGAGCCGTAGCTGAACTTCACACCACCGTCGGTCGCCTGCACAGATTCGATCGGGGTGCTCGTGTGCACGCCGATCGACTGGCGCTTGAGACCGCGCTCGACCAGGCGTGAGATGTCCGCGTCCTCGCTCGGGAGCACGCGATCGAGCGCCTCCAGCAGCAGCACCTCGCTGCCCAGGCGCGCGAACCCCGAGGCGATCTCCGCCCCAGAGGCCCCGGCACCGACGACCGCTAGGCGCGCCGGCAGCTCCGCAAGTGCCCAGGCCTCCTCGGTGCCGAGCACGCGCCCCCCCAGCTCCACTCCGGGAATCGCGCGCGGCACCGAGCCGGTCGCGAGGATCACAGTGCTCGCGCTCAGCTCACGCTCGCCCACCCGCACGGAGATCCCGCCCGAATCGCTCCCCGGCGCGCCGAGCGAGGCCTCGCCCTCGATCAGCTCGACCCCGTTTTTCTTGAACAGCCCGCCGACGCCGCCGGTCAGCGTCGATACGACCTTCTCACGCCGCGCCTGCACCGCCGCGTAGTCGACCTCCACGCCCGACACCCGCAGGCCAAACTCGTCCGCGTCGCGGATCTCCGAGAGGAGATCGGCCGAGCGCAGGACCGCCTTGGCGGGAATGCACGCGTAGTTCAAGCAGCGCCCCCCGACCTTGTCCTTCTCCACGACGGCCGTCTTCTTTCCGAGCTGCGCGGCGCGAATCGCGGCTACGTAGCCGCCCGGCCCCGAGCCGATCACGATGCAGTCGTAGGTGTTCTCAGCCATCTGGTGCGCAGCCTATCGAAGCTCACCTCGCGGCCAGGACCGTCGAGAGTCAAGCCTGACCAGGACGCAGGGAGCGTGGCGTACTACGTACGCGTGCTGGCCGATCGGAGGTCCCGTCGATCTCCGATCGGTAAGGACGCCGTCAGGCGAAGGCTATCGGCGGTCCCGGGCTTGCATACGGCCCATGACCCGCACTAGCTTCCAAAAGAGCCAGCCCGCCAGCACGATCGAGAGCAGGCAAAGGCCCGCCGCGAGCAGCGTCGAGGAGACCACCAGCGCGAGCGAGGTGACGATGATCTGAAACGTCAGCAGCGCCTCGAAGGAGAGCACCGCCCAGTAGCGCCGCCGATACATCCCCTGCGCGAGCAGCGCCAGCACGCCCGCCAGGAACAGCCCGCCCGCCAGCGAGCCGCCGTGCCGGTTGAGGCCATGGACCGTCAGCGCGCCGACGATCACACCGAGCGCGAGCAGCACGGCGACGGCGACCGCCACGAGCAGCGCCGGCGGGCGCTCGTCCTCGCCCAAAGGTTCCAGCGTCGCCCGCGCAAGAGCGTCGCGCGAAGAACGCGAGGGCGTTCCCTCGAGCTGGTCTCGCGATAGGCGCGGCGGAGTCTCGCCTGGGTCTGTCGGGCCGCTTGCGCGACGTGGTGAGCTCATGTCGAGTCCGACGCGCGGACGGGCGTCCGGTCGAGCAGTCCGCGCAGCTCGCGCGCCGCGCGCTCCGGGTTCTCCGCGTCGGCGATCGCCCGCAGAACGCACAACCGCGTGGCTCCCGCGTCGAGCACCGCGCCGGCATTGCCCGCATCCAGGCCCCCGATCGCGAAGAACGGCACGCTCGCGCGGGCCGCCGCGTAGCGCACCAGCTCGACGCCCACGGCCGCGCGGACGAGCTTGGTGGGGGTCGCATGGACAGGCCCCACGCCGATGTAGTCCACTAAGCCCGCCTGCACCGCGTCGATTTCCCCCGGCGCGTGCGTCGAGAGCCCCACCAGCATGCTCGGGCCGACGATCGCCCGCGCCTGCGCCACCGCCAGGTCGTCCTGCCCGACGTGCACCCCGTCGGCGCCCACCTCGACCGCGACCTCCGGGAAGTCGTTGAGCACGAACAGCGCGCCGTGCTCGGCGCACAGCTCGCGCACTCGCACGGCCGCCTCCAGCAACCGCTCGCGCTGCTCGGGTGCGTGCGGGTCGAGGTTCTTCTCGCGCAGCTGCACCACCCGCACCCCGCCGGCGATCGCGCCCGGAAGCACCTCCGCCAACTCACGCCCTCCAGGGCGTGTGTCGCACACGAGATACAGACGCGCCGCCGCCAGGCGCGCGCGACGATCGGTACTTGGGTCCGCGATGCTCACTCCCGCTGAGTCTGACACCGGACTAGCATCAGCCGTATGCCGGAGGTCGCCCAGTCACCCGATGTCGGGATCGTCGGCGGCGGGATCGTCGGGCTGGCCTGCGCATGGCGCGCGCGCCAGCGGGGCCTGTCGGTGACCCTGTTCGAGCGCGACCGCCTCGGGCAGGCGACCTCGCACGTCGCCGCCGGGATGCTCGCGCCGGTCTCCGAGGTCGAGTACGGCACCGCCGGCAAGCACGTGCTCGAGCTAGGACTGCGCTCCGCTGAGTTGTGGCCCGAGTTCGCCGCCGAGCTCCAAGCGCTGACCGGCATCGACGTGGGCCTGCTGCGGACCGGCACGCTCGCCCTTGCCCGCGACGAGGACGAGGCGCGCGAGCTCGAGCGCCGACTCGCGTTTCGCCGCTCGCTGGGTCTGCGTGCCGAGCGCCTGCGCGCCAGCGTCGCGCGCGAGCGCGAGCCCGCGCTCGCACCGACCGTGCGCCTCGCCTTCGAAGCGCCCGACGACCACTCCGTCGATCCGCGCCGTGTGCTCACAGCGCTGCAGCGCGCCTGTGAGAACGCCGGGGTGCAAATCCGCGAGCACACACCCGTGCGCGCGGTCGAGCTCGACGAGCCGCGCGAGCGCGCGATCGGTCTGCTGCTGGAGGGCGGCGAACGCGTCCGTGCCGGTGAGACCGTGCTCGCCGCCGGACCCTGGAGCGGACAGATCGAAGGCCTGCCCGCGCACGCGCAGATCCGCGTGCGGCCCGTCAAGGGTCAGATCCTGCGCCTGCGCGATCCCTCCGGTCCGGGACTCCTCAGTCGCGTCGTGCGCTTCGAGGGCGGCTACCTCGTGCCCCGCGCCGAGGGCTCCTACGTGCTCGGCGCGAGCGTCGAGGAGCAGGGCTTCGACCTGACCCCCACCGCCGGCGGCGTCTACGAGCTGCTGCGCGACGCCTCCGAGCTCGTGCCCGGGATTGACGAGCTGCGGATCGAGGAGCTCTCCGTCGGCCTGCGCCCCGGCACCCCCGACAACGTCCCCATCATCGGCCGCGGCGCGCTGGACGGGCTCGCGTGGGCGACCGGACACCACCGCAACGGCATCCTGCTCGCGCCCCTCACCGCCGAGCTGCTGCTCGCCACGCTCTCCGGCGAGGCGCCCGGACCGCTCGCCGAGGCCTGCCGCGCCGATCGTTTTCACGATCGCGTCCAGGCGGTGCCCGCATGATCCTCAACGGCGAGCCCTCCGAGATCCCCGCCGGCGAGACCGTCGCCGCGGTGCTCGGACGCCTCGGCTTGCAAACCGACGCACGCGGGGTCGCCGTCGCCGTCGACGGCGAGGTACTGCCGCGCTCGCGCTGGGAGACCTTCGCGCTGCCCGAGGACGCCCGTGTCGAGGTGCTCACGGCGATGCAGGGAGGATGAGTCCGGCATGCCCCATCACGACGAGATGAACACGACCGCCGGCGCCGGCGCGCCCAACGGCGGGCCGCCAGAGGACTCCTCGCCGGACACGACAGATGTGTCCCCGGCGCCACCCGATCCCCTGACGATCGCCTCCCGCATACTGCGCTCGCGCCTGCTGCTCGGCACCGGCGGATTCCCCTCGCTCGAGCTCATGGACGAATCGATCGCCGCGAGCGGCAGCGAACTGGTCACCATCGCGCTGCGCCGCATCGAGGTGGGCGCGGAGCGCTCCAGGGGCTCGCTGATCGACGTGCTCGCGGACGCCGGCGTGCAACTGCTCCCGAACACCGCCGGCTGTCGCACCGCCCGCGACGCCGTGCTCACCGCCAAGCTCGCCCGCGAAGCCTTCGCCACCGACTGGATCAAGCTCGAGGTGATCGGCGACGAGGACACGCTGCTGCCCGACGCGCCCGAGCTGCTGCGCGCCGCCGAGGAGCTCGTGGACGAGGGCTTCGTCGTGCTGCCCTACACCACCGACGACCCCGTGCTCGCCCGCCGCCTGGTGGATGTCGGCTGCTCCGCCGTGATGCCGCTCGGCGCGCCCATCGGCAGTGGCATGGGCATCCGCAACCCCTACAACATCGCCCTCATCCGCGAGGCCGTCTCCGTGCCCGTCATCCTCGACGCGGGCATCGGCACCGCCTCCGACGCCGCGCTCGCGATGGAGCTCGGCTGCGACGCCGTCATGGCCGCCTCGGCCATCTCCCGCGCGCAAGACCCCGTGCGCATGGCCCGCGCGATGCGCCACGCCGTAGATGCCGGGCGGCTCGCCCACGGCGCCGGGCGGATACCCCGTCGCCACTACGCCAAGGCATCCACACCCGACGAGGGTCTCGCGGAGTTCTGATCGTTCTCTGCTGTTCGGGTCCGCGCATGCGCGGACCCGCCGGCGGGCGCATGCGCCCGCCGGGCCTCCGGTGCATGCACCGCAGGCTTACCCACTTAATACTTCAATCGTCCCTCACACCAGGGGAGGGCCCGCCTACTTGACGACTTCGATCGTCCCATTCATCGACGCGGGGTGAATCGTGCACTCGTAGTGAATGATCCCGGGCTTGTTCACCGTGACTTCATACGTTCCGCCTTCGCCGAAGTCCTTCGACGCGAATTTCGCCACCCCGCCCTCGCTCGTCACGTTGTGTTCGACCGAGTCGTAGTTCGTCCACTTCAGCGTGCTCCCCACCTTCACCCGCACCGTGTCCGGGTCGATCGCGATGTTGCGATAGGCGATCGGCACGACCCCGCTCTGGATCGGCGAGGACGACGACGGCGACGCGTACTTCGGGGTCGTCGTCGTTTTCAGACCGCCCGAGGCGCCCGTACTCCCAGTGCTCGCCGTGCTCGAGGTGGTGGCAGTCGAGGCGCTCGAGCTCGAACTCGAGCTCGATTCGCTCGAACCGCATCCCGCGTACAGCAGGGCGCAACAGGCGAACGCGATGATGGGTAGTCCTCTTTTCATGGGCACCATCCTAGACTGCCGTGTCCATGCCACGCCACTTCCTCACCGGGGACGAGCTCAGCGCCGACGAGCTCCACGCCCTGCTCGACCGCGCGCTCGAGCTGAAGGCCGCGCCGCTGTCCTCGCGCGCGCTCGCCGGTCAGAGCGTCGCGTTGATCTTCCAGAAGCCCTCCACCCGCACCCGCCTCTCTTTCGAGGTGGGCGTGCACGAGCTCGGCGGCCACGCCGTCGTACCGCGCGCCGACGAGATGCAGCTCTCCCGCGGCGAGGCCCTGCGCGACACCGCCTATGTCCTCGCCCGCCACGTGGCCGCGGTCGGCGTGCGCACCGGCCCCGACGCGATGCTCGAGGAGCTCGCGCGCTACAGCGACGTGCCGATCTTCAACATGCTCACCGCGCTGCACCACCCCTGCCAAGCGCTCGCCGACCTGCTGACTTTGCGCGAGGCCCACGGATCGCTGCAGGGATTGCGCCTGGCCTACGTCGGCGACGGCAACAACGTCGCCCGTTCACTCGCCCTGCTCGGCACCCTCGCCGGCATGCACGTCGCGATCGCCTCCCCGCCCGGCTACACGCTCTCCGAGCAAGCTCCGCTGCCCGCGCCCCAGGGCGCCACCGGAACGTTGTCCCTGCATACCGACCCCCGCGAGGCGGTGCAGGACGCTCAGGCGGTATACGCCGACGTGTGGGTGTCCATGGGCGACGAGGACACCGCCAGCGAGCGCCGCGCCGTGCTCGCCCCCTACCGCCTCGACGACGCCCTGCTCGACCTCGCCGCCCCCGGTGCCTTCGCGATGCACGACCTGCCCGCGCACCCCGGCGAGGAGATCACAGCCGAGGTGCTCTATGGCGAGCGTCAGCGCATCTGGGACCAGGCCGAGAACCGCCGCCACGCCCAGAAGGCCCTGCTCGAGCTCCTGCTCGCGCCCGCGGATGCGCCGGCGGCAGCTGTGCCCGCAGCGACCGCGCCAGGCGCGGTCTCGCGATGATGCCCGAGCCCGGGACCCTGCCCGAGGCAGAGCCCGAGACCAAACCCCACGCCGCTTCCCCCGCCGACCAGCGTCCCGCGCGCCCGCATCCCGGCGATGAGCTGGAGCTCGAGATCGACTCGCTCGCCTTCGGCGGTGAGGGCGTAGCCCGCCTCGGCGAGGAGGGCTACGTCGTGTTCGTCTCGGGCGCCGTCCCCGGCGATCGCGTCCGCGCGCTCGTCTACAGGCGCAAGCGCTCCTACGCCCACGCGCGCGCCGTCGAGATCCTGCAGCCCAGCCCCGAACGCATCCCCCCACAGGCCGACCATCCCGGCGTCCCCTGGCAGGTCCTCCCCTACGAGCGCCAGCTGCAGATCAAGCGCGAACAGGTCGATCAGGCGCTGCGTCGCATCGGGCACCTCGACGGGTTTGAGCTCGAGGAGATCGTGCCCGCGCTGCAGCAGTGGCGCTACCGCAACAAGCTCGAGTACTCCTTCGGCCAGACCGAGGAGGGCGACCTCGTCTGCGGCTTCCACGCCTCCGCGGGCGCCAACCGCGTGACCGCCATGGGCGACTGCCTGCTCGCCTCCGAGCTCGGCAACCGCGCACGCGAGCTCGCACTCGAGTGGTGCCAGGCCGAGGGGCTCACGGCTTGGGATCGCGGGCGCCGCCGCGGACGCCTGCCGCCCGCCGTCGAAGGCGAGCGCTCAGACGCGCCGCCGCCCGCGCCGGACGGACGCGTGCGCCTGCGCAACCTCGTCGTGCGCGAAGGGCGGCGCACCGGCCCCAAGTTGCAGATCCGTCTCGTCACCACCGAGGGAGAGCTCGACGCCAGTGCCTTCGCGCTGTCGCTCAGCCAAGCCTTGGGCGAGAGCCTCAGCGGCGTCTCCTGGACCCGCACCCGCAGCCTCGCCGAGACCACTCTCGGGGGTGAGACCGAGCTCATCTGGGGCGAGGCCGAGCTGCCCGAGCGCCTCGGCGAACTCGACCTGCGCATCTCCCCCGAAGCCTTCTTCCAGACCAACACCGAGATGGCCGAGCTGCTCTACGGGATCGTCGCCGAGTACGCCGACCTGCAGGGTTGGGAGCGCGTCTACGACCTCTACTGCGGCATCGGCACGATCGCCCTCACCCTCGCCCCGCGCGCCGGCGAGCTGTGGGGGATCGAGCTCGTCGAACCGGCCGTCGCCGACGCCATCGGCTGCGCGCGGCGCAACGAGATAACGAATGTCAACTTCTTCGCCGGCGACACCCGCCTGGCGCTGCCCGAGCTCGTGCAGCGCGCCGGGCGCCCCGACGTGCTCGTCGTCGACCCGCCCCGCGCCGGGCTCTCCAAGAAAGTCGTCCGCCGCATCATCGAGGCCTCCCCCAAGCGCATCGTCTACGTCTCCTGCAACCCCACCACGCTCGCCCCCAACGCCGCCGAGCTCGTCGAGGCCGGGTGGACGCTCAAGCGCGTGCGCCCTGTGGACATGTTCCCGCAGACACACCACATCGAGTGCGTCGCCCTGTTCGAGCGGGGCGATGGCCGGCGCATCTCGGCGTCCTCGGTCACTCGCGTGCTGGCCGATCGTTGATCGCATCTGATCGACGATCGGTACGCCACGTTCCCTGCGTCCTTGATCTGCTTGACCCTCGCCCCGCTCGAGGCGTAGTTCTCAACTGGGGATAGTCTTCCCCGATGCGCGCCGCCACCATCCGCGAGCAGGAGATCGTGATCGAGGAGCACCCCGACCCCGTGCCGGGTGCGGGCGAGGTGCTGGTGCGCGTGCGCGCCGCGGGGCTCAACGGCGGGGACACGATGCAGCGCCGCGGGCTGTACCCGGCGCCGCCCGGCTGGCCGCGGGACATTCCGGGGATGGAGCTCGCCGGTGAGGTGGCGGCGCTCGGGCCCGGCGCCCGACGCTTCGCCGAGGGCGATCGCGTGATGGCCGTCGTCGGGGGTGGCGCGCAGGCGGAGCTTTTGGTCGTGGGCGAGCGGCTGTTGATGCCGGTGCCGGCCGCGCTCGATTGGCCTGCGGCGGGGGGTCTCCCCGAGGTGTTCACGACCGCCCACGACGCGATCTTCACCCAGGCCGGGCTGCGGCCCGGTGAGCGGCTGCTGGTCCACGGCGGCGCCGGGGGCGTCGGTGTTGCGGCGATCCAGCTTGCACACGCAACCGGTGCGCGCGTGACCGCGACGGTGCGCCGTGAGGAGCTGCGCGAGCAGGTCTCCGCCTTGGGCGCCGATGCGATCCCGCCGGAGGACTTCGCTCAGAGCGGCCCCTTCGACGTGATCCTCGAGCTCGTCGGCGCTCCCAACATGCCCGACAACCTGAACGCGCTCGCGACCGGCGGGCGGATCGCCGTGATCGGCGTCTCCGCGGGCGTGAAGACCGAGTTGAACCTGCTCGCGCTGATGGGCAAGCGTGCCCGCATCCACGGCTCGACCCTGCGGGCGCGTCCGCTCGAGGAGAAAGCCATCACCGCCCGCCTGCTCGAGCGCGAAGTGCTGCCGTTGTTCGACACCGGCGCTCTACGCGTGCCGATCGCCGCGACCTTCCCGCTGGAGGACGCCGCCGCCGCCTACGAGCGCTTCGCCGAGGGCGGCAAGCTCGGCAAGCTCGTGCTCACCATCTGAGCGCCCGTCCTCGCCCGGCGCCGCTGTGCGGGTCAGCGCATCACCGCCGAGCCGCTGTCGCGTCGCTGCGACTCAGTACGGCGGCTGCGCGGCGTACCACTCGCCGAGCGTCCGGAAGGCATCCCAGAACGCGCGCTTGGCGTCGGTCTCGTCGAGCGAGTCGTCGATGTTGGGGACGTACAGCGCGTCGATCGTCGGCGTCAGCCGCTGGATCTCGCCCAGGCGCGGGGATAGCTCCCGTGCGAGCGGGATCTCCATCTCGCCGAGCGCCGCGAGGGCTTCGGAGCCCATCACGACGACGATCCGCGGCCGCACGATCGCGATCTCCTCGACCACCCGCGCGACACACGCCATGTCCGCGGGCGAGGCATCGTCGCTGAGCGGGCACTTCACGCACAGCGTCCCGTACACGGCGAGCGGGTCGATCGAGAGGCGCTTGAGCGACTTCATCAGCGCGCCCCCCGCGCGGCCATAGAAGGCGACGCCCTCCTCGATCTCCGAAGGCTGGGGCGCGTACTTGAGCAGCATCACGTCGGCCTGCGGGTGGCCGGAGCCGAGCACCGGCATCAGGTTCCCGCGCGGGCAGTGCGGGCAGGACTGCAGCTCGCGCGTGAGCGTGTTCAGCTCGCGGATTGCGCGCTCGAGGTACTTCTCGCGGATCTCATCGTCGGTCACAGGCATCGACCCCGAGGGTTTTGACGAACCCACGATGTCTCCCTGCCCCTGCACCCTTACTTGCGGGGGCGGCCGATGGCCGGCACATCTCTGCGTCCTCGGTCGCTCGCGTGCAGAGCACGCCACGCTCCCTGCGTCCTTGACCTGTTTGGCCCTCGACCGCCCCGAGGTTTGCGCATCACGATCGCCGTGTGCCGCCCAGCGCGCGCTTGACCCGGCGCGCGCGGCTGGCGCGGCGCGCGGATGGGGGTGTGGCGCGGGTCTGCAGGAACTTGAGCGCCTGCACATACAGCAGGCTCGTGGGGCGCGTGTGAATCTCGGCGTCGCGCAAAGACTGCACGAACTCGGCGGGCCCGTCGAAGTCGCGCATCCTGTTGCGCACCGAGCCGAGACCCTGCGCGACGTGCGAGTCCGAGCCCGCCGCGGCGACGATTCGATACTTCGCGGCAAAACGCGCCGCCTCGTCGTAAGGCGCTGATCGCCACGCGCGGGTTGAACACCTCGATCGCGTCGACCTCGCCAACGATCGCGAGCAGATGCTCGTAGTCGGGGACCGAGTGCAGCCGGTCGAAGGGGTGTGGCACGTACACCACCCCGCCCTGGCGACGGATCTCCGCGACGGTCTCCCGCAGGCTCATGCCGCGCGGGATCAGCTCCTCGATGAACAGGCCGATGACCTCGCCCTGGTCGGCCGTCTTTACCTCCTCGCCGACGATCACCTTCACGCCGACATTCGCCTCGCGCGCGTGTTCGCGCGCGGCGATCGCGCCCGAAATCTCGTTGTGGTCGGTCACCGCGATCGCTCCCAGACCGCGCTCGCGCGCGCTCGCGAGCAGCACCTCGACGGGGGTCGCGCAGTCGTAGGAGTGGTCGGTGTGCATGTGCAGATCCACATCGATCCACGGTCGTTCCATCAGGCTCTTGCGCAGCGCAGGGTCTCCGTCAGGGTCGTGCCGGCGGGCGGCCAGTTCGCTGTAGATCGACTCCAGCCGTGCCGCCGCGCCGGCGGCGTCGGGCACGAGGCGGTACTCGCCCGGAAACTGGCGTGCCATCAGTTCGGCGGTCGCGGGTGTGCTCGCGACACGCGCATCCAGCCGCCCGAAGAAGCTCTCCACGAAACGCCGCGCCACGAGCGTCGAGAGCAGGCGTTCGGAAGCCGCGTGGAACGAGCCGACGTTCAGCGCCCGCGAGTGGCGCAGCGCCGCGTTCGAGGTGCTTGGTGCGAACGGCTCGTGCACGTGCACGAAGTCCAGCGGGACGACGCTCAGCAGTTCCTCGATCGTGCGCGCCACGTCGATCGGCAATGCTGGGGTGCGCCGCCTGGAGGAGCCCGGCGCCCCGGCGCCGACCGGCAGGTCGAGCACCTCGCCGACGGCGATCACCGCGGGCGTGCCCGCGTTGGTGCCCGCGAGCAGCGACTCGGGTCCGCCCGCCCCTACACGCGCGGCGCGCAGCGCCCGCCGTGAGGCCCGCACGCGCTCCTGCGAGCGTGAGGGGGCGAGAATCAGGACGCGGTGCCCGCGGCGCGAGAGCTCCTCGCAGACCGCGCGCACGTGAGCGTTGACCTCGTTCTCCTGCGCCTCCCACGGATAGGGAGTCACATGGGCGATCGAGAACCGCGCGGATGCCGTCGGCTCCGCCATGTGCGTCGCTACTTGGCCGCAGCCTTGGCTTTGGCCTTAGCCGGCGCTCGCTTGGACGTCCCCGGGGAGCCGGCATAGGAGGCGATGAACTTCTCCGTTGCCTCGCGCGCCAGAGAGTCGGGGCGCTGGTTGTGCGGGGACTTCATCAGGTACGAGGACGGCCCGTCGAGCTGGCCGCCCACGCCGTGGTTGAGCGCGAGCTTGCAGCAGCGCACCGCGTCGATCACGATCCCGGCCGAGTTGGGGGAGTCCCACACCTCGAGCTTCATCTCCACGTTCAGCGGCACATCGCCGAAGGCCTGGCCCTCGACGCGGATGTGCGCCCACTTGCGGTCCGTCAGCCACGGCACGTAGTCCGAAGGGCCGATGTAGACGTCCTCGGGGGGCAGCTCGTGATCCATGATCGAGGTCACCGCGTTCGTCTTCGAGATCTTCTTCGACTCCAGCCGCTCGCGCTCGAGCATGTTGTAGAAGTCCATGTTCCCGCCCACGTTCAGCTGCGAGGTGCGCAGCACCTTCACGCCGCGATCGGCGAACAGCCGCGCGAGCGTGCGGTGCACGATCGTCGCGCCCACCTGCGACTTGATGTCATCGCCGACGATCGGCAGGCCCGCCTTTTTGAAGCGCTTGTCCCAGTAGTCCTCGCGGGCGATGAACACCGGGATGCAGTTCACGAACCCGCAGCCGGCCTCGAGCACCTGCTCGACATACCACTTAGTCGCCTGCTCGGAACCCACCGGCAGGTATGAGACGACCACGTCGGTATGGGTGTCCTTGAGGATCTTCACGATATCCGCGGTCTCACCTGGTGCCTTTTTGATCTTCTCCTTCAGGTACTTGCCCAGCCCGTCGTGGGTCATCCCGCGGTACACCGGCACGCCGAGCTTGCGCGGCACCTTCGCGAACTTCATCGTGTTGTTCTGACCCGCCCAGATCGCTTCGCCGAGGTCCTTGCCGACCTTCTTCGAGTCGATGTCGAACGCCGCCGTGAACTCGATGTCGCGCACGTGATAGCCGCCGAGGTCCACGTGCATCAGGCCCGGGACTTCCGCGTTCGGGTCGGCGTCACGGTAGTACTGCACGCCCTGCACGAACGCCGAGGCGCAGTTGCCGACGCCGACGATCGCGACGCGCACCTTGTCCGACTGATAGCGCGCGGCGCCGTTGCTGGAGGCGGCGCCGTTGGCGTTGGCGCGGCCGTTTGAATGCTGCTT
>DASXMO010000083.1:0-2943 GCA_036495605.1 Solirubrobacteraceae bacterium | reverse complement strand
AGCGAGGCAAGGACGCAGGGAGCGTGGCGTGCTTGGCACGCGAGCGACCGAGGACACAGCCTCGCGCCGCGTATACGGACGTCTAGCGCTTCTTGCGTTTGCGCTGCGCCATGATCAGGCGGAATCTCCGCCACAGCGCCGCCATCAGCGCTGCCCCGGCGTCTTGCGCGGGTACTGCGAGATCGGCACGCCCGGGTCGATCGCGGTCGCGACGATGCGGCTCTGTTCGGCGATGTGCGCGGCGGGGTAGCCCTCGCCCGGGCTCGCGCGCTCAGGCCGGCCGATGTAGCCGAAGCCCATCCCGTCGGGCATGATCTGCATCAGCCGCGGGAACATATGCGCGCGCGGACCCATGTTGCGCGGCTCCTCCTGTACCCACACGACCTCCTCCAGCCGTGGATAGCGGTTCAGCAGTGCGAGGATCTGACCCTCGGGGAACGGGTAGAGAAGCTCGACGCGTCCCACCGCCAGCCCGTCGTGTTTGGGGCGGTCGGGGTGCCCGACGAGGTCGTAGTAGATCTTGCCCGTGCACAGCACCAGGCGCGTGACGAGCTCGTCATTGACCCCCGGCTCGGCCAGCACCGGCTGAAAGCTCGTGTTCTCCGCCATGTCCGCGACCCGGCTCGTCGCCTGCGGCAGGCGCAGCAGCGACTTCGGCGTCATCACGATCAGCGGGCGCTGCTTGGCGATGCGCGCCTGACGGCGCAGCAGATGGAAGTACTGCGCGGGCGTCGTCGGGCTCGCGACGCGAATGCTCCCCTCCGCGGCCAGCGAAAGAAATCGCTCCAGCCGCGCCGAGGAGTGCTCGGGACCCGAGCCCTCGTATCCGTGCGGCAAGAGCAGCGTCAGCCGCGAGGTCTGTCCCCACTTCGCCAGGCCCGAGACGATGAACTGATCGACGATCACCTGCGCCGAGTTCACGAAGTCGCCGAACTGCGCCTCCCACAGGACCAGCGTCTCCGGTGCCTCCTGGCTGTAGCCGTACTCGAAGCCCATGCACGCCAGCTCCGAGAGCGGGCTGTTGTGCAGCTCCAGCGGCGCCAGCGCCTCCGGCAGGTTCTGGATCGGGCACACCGTCTGACCCGTCTTCGCGTCGTGCAGGACCATGTGGCGCTGGCTGAAGGTGCCCCGCTCCGTGTCCTGTCCCGTCAGCCTGATCGGCGTGCCCTCGGTCAACAGCGACGCGAACGCCAATGCCTCGGCGTGCGCCCAGTCCACCGCCGCGCGCGCTCGCGGGGGCTCCCCCTCGCCGCCGGTGCTCCCAGCGGCGCTCTCGGCGCCCTGGTCGCTCAGAGCCTCGCGGCGGCGCTCGAGCTGTTTGACGAGCTTCGGGTGCACCGTGAACCCGTCCGGCGTGCGCAGCATCTCCTCGCCCAGGCGCCTCAGCCTGTCGGCCGGCACCGCCGTCTCGACCTCCGGGCTGGGCGAGCGATCGAGCTGGTACTCGCCCGTGCCTTCCTGCCCGCCGTGTTCGGCCGCGGCTTGGATCTTGGCCTTCAACCGCTGGTGCAGGATCGTCAAGTTGTCCCACACGCCCTGTCCGAGCCTGTCGACCTCCTCCTTGCTCACGACCCCGTCGTTCACGAGCCGCTCGGCCCACAGCTCCGCGACCCGTTTCTTGCCCTTGATCTTCGCGTACATCTCCGGCTGGGTGTAGGCGGGCTCATCGGACTCGTTGTGACCGAAGCGGCGGTAGCCGATCAGGTCGATTAGCACGTCGTGCCCGAACTCCTGGCGGAACGCGAACGCCAATCTGACCGCGCTCATGCAGGCCGGCACGTCGTCGGCGTTGACGTGGATGATCGGCACGTCGAAGCCCTTCGCCAGATCCGAAGCCCACTGCGTCGAGCGCGCGTCGTCGGGGTCGGTCGTGAAACCCACCTGGTTGTTCATGATCAGGTGCACTGTCCCGCCGACCTTGTAGCCGTCGAGCGCCTGCAGGTTCAGCGTCTCCGCGACCACCCCCTGCGCCGGGAACGAGGCATCGCCGTGGATCGCGATCGGCACCGCGGCGTTCGTGTCCTGATGGGCGTGCGGCCCGTGCCTGGTCGTCTGCGCCGCCCGCGTCGCGCCCTCGACAACCGCCGAGACGTACTCCAGGTGGCTCGGATTCGACTCCAGGTTGACCATGATCGCGCTGCCGTCCGGCAGCTTGTAGGTGCCCTGGGTGCCGTGGTGGTACTTGACGTCGCCCGTCCCACCCTGCGGGATCGTCGTCACCGCCTCGAGCGTCGAGGCGCCCTCGAACTCCGCGAAGATCGTGTCGTAGGGCCGGCCGAGGTTGTGCGCGAGCACGTTCAGCCGCCCGCGGTGGGCCATCCCGATCACGACCTCGCGGGCCCCCTGCCAGGCCGATAGCTGGATCAGCTCGTCGAGCATCGGCACGGTCATGTCGAGCCCCTCGACCGAGAACTGCTTCTGGCCCAGGTACGCCTTGTGCATGAAGCGCTCGAACGCGTCGACCTCGGTCAGCCGCTTGAGCAGCGCCTTCTGCTCCTCGTCGCGCAGCGGCTTGCGGAAGGCGCCGGACTCGATCGCCTCGCGCAGCCACAGACGCTGCCGGTGTGAGGCGATGTGCTCGATCTCGTACGCGATCGTCCCGCAGTAGGTCTCGCGCAGGTGCGGCAGCGCCTCGGCGAGCGTGTCACCGGGCACTGACACCCGCAAGATGTGGGCCGGGATTCTCGCCATCAGCTCCGGCGTCAGACCGAGCGGACCCGGGTCCAGCGCCGGATCGCCCTCGGGCTGGCGGCCGAGCGGGTCGAGCCGGGCCGCGAGGTGGCCGTGGGTACGGTGGGCCTTGAGCAGCGAGGTGGCGGCCTGCACGGCGCCCATCAGCTCCTCGTCGGGGATGGCCGCACCAGGGGTCTCGGCCGCGGCCGGGGCCGTAGCCGCCTGAGCCGCCGCCGCGGCCGCCGGGGCCGGCGGCGGGGGAAGCTCGGG
>DASXMO010000082.1:0-12540 GCA_036495605.1 Solirubrobacteraceae bacterium | reverse complement strand
CAGGCGCTGTGCCACCCCGAGCAGCGCGATCGCCACGGGGCTCGACGTGAGCGCTCCGAACAGAGAGCCGCCAAGCACCGCTCCCACCTTCACCGTCCGCGCGTGACCGCTTGCGAGCATCGTGACCTCGCTGCCCGGCGCCGCGCCGATCGCGCCGGCGACGACCGCCGGAAGGATCAGTCCTCTGGAGAAGCGAAACCCGCCCGTGCCGAAGTTGTCGGTGTCGAGACTGCCAAGGTCGACGATCCCGGGGGTCACGCCGAGCAGCTGGACCGCCTTGGTGCCGCGGGGACCCACGACGGCCACGTTCTCGCGCAGGACCGCGGCCGCGGAGCGTACGCCCGGGAGGTGTTTCACCGTGCTCGCCAGCCGCTGGTCGAAGCCCGCCTGCGAGCGGGCGGTGAGTTGCACGCGGGCCGACCCGATCACCTGCTGGATCAGCGCTCCCGCGGAGCTCGTGAGGCTCGTGTTGGCCACGAGCACTCCGAACACGAGCGCGACCGCGACCGCGATGCCGCTGCCCGCGAGCAGCTCCTGGGCCAGGTGTGAGCGCAGGCGACGCCTGTAGAGATGGAACAGCATGCTCACGCGCATCCCGCAGATACGAGGGTTGAGCAGGTTGTTCACAGCAGGACGGTGGCCGACTCGTGGGTCTGCGGGCTGGCGGCGAGGTGCCCGTCGCGCAGCGTGTATGCGCGATCCATGAGCTCTCTCGCATCTGGGTCGTGGGTGACGAGCAGCCCGGGGATGCGGCGTTCGTGACAGATATCGCGCAGCAGTATGAGTGTTTCGCGACCGCGCTTGGAGTCGAGGTTCCCGGTCGGCTCATCGGCGAGCAGCAGGCGTGGCTCGTTGACCAATGCGCGCGCGATCGCGACCCGTTGGCGCTCGCCCATCGACAGGCGCTCCGGGGTGTGCTCGGCACGAGCGCCCAGGCCCAGACGTTCGAGCCACGGGCGTGCTCGCCTGCGGGCTTCGCGCAGGCGCAGGCCTTCGGCGGTGAGCTTGATCGTCGTGTTGTCCAGCGCCGAGGTGTTCGGCATGAGGTGAAATGACTGGAACACGAAGCCCACGTCGCGCAGCCGGTAGCGTGCGCTTTCGCGCTCGGACAGGTGTCCGATGTCGCGACCGTCGAACAGCACGCGTCCGGCTTCGGGCGCGATCAGGGCCGCCGCGAGCAGCAGCAGGGTGGTCTTGCCGGAGCCGCTCGGCCCGTACATGGCGACCAGCTCACCCGGTGCGACGGTGAGCGAGACGCCGTCGACTGCCCGGACGGTCTCTCCACCCCCACTGGCGTAGTGCTTGACGACCTCGCGCAGCTCGAGCACGGCGTTGGGGGTGTTCAACTCCCGGACCGCTCCGCCGCGCGGGCGCTGCGCCTGGGCAACGGCACCACCGTGCCGCGCTCTGCGGTCGTGCAGACTTCGCCGCCCGAGATCGACATCATCAAGCCGGCTCCCTGCAGCGCGCCCATCTCCTCGGAGACCACCAGCAGCGCCATGTCCTGTTCCCTGGCGATCTCGCGCAGCAGCACGTAGAAGCGGCCGCGATCGCTGAGGCTCGGCATCACGGCGGGCTCGTCTACGAGCAGCAGGCGTGGTTCGTGCACGATCGCGCGAGCCAGCATCACGAGCGTGCGGTCCGCGAGCGAGAGCGATCCCGCCGGCTCGTCCGCGCAGCTTGCGGTCACCCCGACTCGCTCGAGCGCTCTGAGGGCCCGTCGGCGCGCCTCGCGAATGGTGAGTCCGTCGCTGCCGAGCGACATGGCGACGTGGTCCACGACGCTCTCGCCCGGGTGCGGGCGCCAGGCTCCGGAGGCCATGAACGCGAGTTCGCGGCGTAGCAGACGACCTCGTTGCGAGCCGTTCATCCCCTCCAGCGAGCGACCGTCGAACCGCACCGTGCCCGCGTCGGGCTGTTCGATGCCGGCTGCGATGCGTAGCAGCGTGGACTTGCCCGAGCGACGGGCGCCGTAGAGGCCGACGAACACCCCGGCGTCCACCTCGAACGACACCCCTTCCAGCACGGTGATCTCGCGGCCCCCGTCGGGAAAGCGCTTGCCGACGTTCGCGAATGAGAGCAGCGGCGTCATAGCGCCAGTGAAGCTATCGCTCCCGCGCCCCTATGCGCTCGTTGATGCGCTGTCGCGTTTGTGCGGCCCAGTCGACGTCGGCTTGCAATTGACGCCAGACCGCATCGCGTGTGCAGTCGATCACCATCGCGGTCCACGAGCGCATTTCGTTGGCTGCTGGCGCCACCAGCTGGGCCAAGCGTAGGCACTCACGCTCGTAGTCCCGCAGCGCCGCGAGCAGCCTTTGGGCATCCTCATCGCGCGCGACCGCGAGCTTTGCATGCAGTCCCAGCCTCACCGGCTCGCGTGGGAGCAGCGTTTCCATCCACGCGGTCATCGCGCCTTCGGTTAGCTCGGTGGGGCGGTAGATCACGCGGGTGCGCCGCGCGTTGTCGCGGCGAGGCTCCTCGCGAGACGAGACGAGACCGTCGGCGACGAGCTGGTCGAGCAGTCGGTACACGTCGTTGGTGTCGATTCGCCATGTCGCGCCAAGCCTTGCCACCAGGCGGCTTGCCAGGTCTCCGCCGTGTCCCGGGCGTTCCAGCACGATGCCGAGCAATGCGCCGCGTAGCGGCGCCGACGCGCCGCGCATCCATCCACGGGTGTTCGTTGTCGCTTCGGCCATTCTCTCGTTCCCAGCCACGCGAACGATACCGTAAGGCGCTAATCATGTGCCGAATGATTCCAAAAGTTGCCACTAAGCAGACGGTGTGCGTCGCGACGTTCAAGTCCTTCTGTGCGTGAGATCCAAGTCACAGCTTGATGTTTCACCTTTGTGCATCCCGCGAGCACGGTCGGTGAGGATTGCTGTTTTTTGTCTCTCACTCCCGGTCCCCGCTGGATGTGCAAACGATCGTTGCCACGGGTGGGGGGATGGCAGTCGTCTGTGCGTGCACAGCACCCGAGCCGCCTGATCGCTCACCCGAAGAAAAGCTCCGCGGTTTCATACAGAGCCGGATCGAGCAGCTTGGGCTCTCGCAAAGCCTCCTCCAACGGAACCTCGACGATCTCACTGCCACGCAACCCCACCATCGTTCCGAACCGGCCCCCCGCGACCGCATCCATCGCGGCGACGCCGAATCTCGTCGCGAGCACACGATCGAACGCCACCGGCGTGCCGCCGCGCTGGACGTGGCCGAGGATCGTCACGCGCGTCTCGTACCCCGTGCGGCGCTCGATCTCCGCCTCGAGCACCACGCCGATGCCACCGAGTCGAGCGTGTCCAAACGCGTCCGTAGGGGCGTCCCGACGCGTTTGCAGGGTTCCCTCGCGCGGCCTCGCTCCCTCGGATACGACCACGATCGAGAAGCTGCGACCGCGCTCGTGGCGACGGCGCAGGCGTGCGCACACCTCCTCCACGTCGAACGGGCGCTCCGGTACGAGGATCGCGTCGGCGCCGCCCGCGATCCCGGCGTGGGTGGCGATCCAGCCGGCGTGGCGACCCATCACCTCGAGGATCATCACACGGTTGTGCGACTCGGCGGTCGTGTGCAGGCGATCGATCGCATCGCACACGATCTGCACGGCCGTCTGAAACCCGAACGTCACGTCGGTTCCGCCGAGGTCGTTGTCGATCGTCTTCGGTACGCCAACCACGGGAATTCCTTCGTGATGCAGACGCAGCGCCACCCCCAGGGTGTCCTCGCCGCCGATCGGGATCAGCGCGTCCACGTCGCGACGCGCGAGCGTTTCGCGGATCGTGCTCAACCCGCGATCTCCCGCGTCGGCGGCGAACGGGTTCGTGCGCGAAGTACCGAGGATCGTCCCCCCGCGCGGCAGAATGCCCGCGGTGCTCTGCAGCGTCAACTCCATCGCGTCATCCTGGAGTACCCCCGCCCAGCCGTGGCGGAACCCGAGCACGCTGTGCTCGCCTGCCGCGAGGGCTCCGCGCACGACCGCGCGAATGACCGCGTTCAATCCGGGGCAGTCGCCGCCGCCGGTGAGCAGGCCAACCCCTGTCATGTCCCTCAGACGCCGACGAGACCGCGGCGCAGCGCGTAGCCGACGAGCTCGGCGCGCGAGGAGAGGCTGAGCTTCTGCTGGATGTGCGCGCGGTGGGTCTCGACTGTGCGCACGGACAGGAACAGCTGCTCGGCGATCTCCGCGTTGGTGTGCCCCAGTGCGATCAACCGCAGGACTTCGAGCTCGCGCTCTGAGAGATCGTCCGGCGGGCCGGGTGGCGGCTCGGAGGCCATTCGTGCCCCCAGCCTGGGGTTCAGATAGCTTTCGCCCGAGGCGGCGCGGCGTACTGCCTCCACCAGCTCGTCATCGGCTGCCTCCTTGAGCACATAGCCGATCGCGCCGGCACCCAGCGCGTGTCGCGCAAACGCCGGTTCCTGCTGCATCGTGAGCACGACGATCTGCGTTTGTGGGGACTCCGAGCGGATGCTGGGGATCGCGTCGAGGCTCGATCCTCCGGGCATGTTCAGATCGAGCACGAGCACGTCCGGTCCATGTCCGCGCACGTATCGCCGCGCGCTTTCGAGATCGCCCGCCTCGGCGACGACCTCGAACTCAGATTCGGCGTCCAGCAGCAGGCGCAGACCGCTGCGCACGACCGCGTGGTCATCGGCGAGGACGATCCTGATCGTGCCCGAGTTGGACTCCACGGCCTGCTGCGCCTCCTCCCGTGCTGGATGACGACGAGGGTGAGGGTGAGGGCCTGTCTCGTGATCTGGCATCAGCGATGTGAACGTAGCGCGTGAGCGGCGCGCGCGCCTGCGGGAAAAGTACGGTGATCGGCGCGGGTCGGTACGGATACACGGCGACCCGTTTCGGAAGGCTCTCGTCGATCGCTCCCCGTCGAATCGCCGTCTCCTCGTCAGTGGTCCTCAGACGCCCTGCCCGGGCAGGAACTCGTTCGTGAACGGCGGCAGCCCGCCGTTCGGATCGTGTTGGATCAGCCCGCGCGCGAGCATCCATGTTCCAAAGCTCGCCCACGCCGAGGGTTCTTGCCAACCATATGGGTCGCCGGCCTTTGCCGGCGTCGTCGCGGGCAGGGTCCGGCGGATCGATTCGAGTTGCAGCTTCGGTTCGAGCGAGGGGTTCGCCTTGACCACCAGCGCGGCCGCGGCCCGCGGGTTGGCGCGAACGGCGCGCCCGCCGCGGCTCAGCGCCTGCATGAACGCGCGCAGGTCCTGCCCGCGTTCGCGGGCCTCGCTTTCGCGCACGACCAGCACCAGCTCGTCATAGCTGGGCACGCCGGCCTGATCGACGGGGATCACGACGGGGTGGCGGTGCAGCAGTTGCAGTTGGATCGCCTCGTAGTTCCAGAACCCGCCGAGCGTCGCCGCGATCTTGCCCGAGAGCATCGCCGGGACGAGGTTGAACCCGACGTTGACTTCGCGCACGCTGTTCGCGTTCACGCCCGCGCTCTGCAGGGCGGTGTGCAGCTCGGCCGCCTGGTAGGAGAGGCCGGCGGTGCCCACGCGCTTGCCCGCGAGATCCGCAACCGAGTGCACGTGCTGGCTCGGGAGCGCGATGATCGAGGTCAGGGGTCGTTGCACGAGCGCGCCGATTGAGACGAGTTTCAGGCCCTGGTCGCGAGCGAGCAGGAGCTCGGGCTCGTAGGAGATCGCCATGTCCACCTTGCCGGCGGCGAGCAGCTTCAGCGGTTCGGCCGTTTCCGGCGGAGCGACCGGGTGCACTTCCAGCCCGACCGCGCGGAAGTCGCCACCGGCGATCGCCGAGTACAGCGCCGCGTGATCGGCGTTGGGGAACCAGTCGAGCATCACCGTGAACGGTCTGAGGGCTGGGGCGGAGGTCACGTCCTGCTTGGTCCCGCACGCGGATATCGCCAGCGCGCACGCGATGACTGCCACGATCGACACGACGGCCCTGACAGGCGCGGCGGGGGCCGCGGCCACGCTGGGGGCGGCGGTAACGGTGGGGGGGGCGGACCTTCCTCTCAACGGACTTCTCCTCTCGATCGGTGCGCCCAGGGCGCCAGGCGGCGCTCGACGAGGGCGAGGGTATAGAAGCAGGCGATCGCGAACACGAACAGCACAGTGGCGGCGGCGTATGCGCGCGAGGTCTGCAGGGCGTTGATGTCGGCCTCGATCTCACGGCCCAGTCCGGGGTAGGGACCGGAGGTGGCGGTCGAGGTCTCGGCGATGTAGGCGCCGATCACGCCCACTGCGAGCGCGATCCGGGCGCCGCTGATCGCGGCCGGCAGCGCGGCCGGCAGCTCGGCGAAGCGGAACGCCTGCCAGCGCGAGGCGTCGAAGGTGTGCAGCAGCTTCAACTGCTCTGGGTCGACCGAGGCGAGCCCGTCGACGGTCGTGACGACCACCGGGAAGAAGCAGATCAGCACGATCACGAACAGCTTCGGCAACACGCCGAAGCCCCACCAGAACACCAGCAGCACGCCGATCAGCGCGACGGGGATCGCCTGGGAGCCCACGGCCAGGGGGTAGACGGCGCGGCGCAGGGGGGCGAACAGGTGGATGAGCACGCCGACGGTGAACCCGCACAGCAGCGCCAGCAAGACGCCCACGCCGACCTCCTCGGCGGTGGGCGCGAGGTTGGCGCTGAGCAGGCCCGCGTTGTTCCACAGCGCCGAGCCGACTTCGTGCGGGGCGGGCAGCACGAACGTGTTGACGGCTCCCGCGTCCACGTACGCCTCCCAGGCGCCGAGCGCCAGCAGCACTAGCACCGCCGCCGGCAGCACCTCGAGGATGCGGCGTCTCATCGCCCGCTCCCCAGCGCGAGCGCCCTCAGCGCGCGCTCGCGCAGCGCCACGACCTCGGGGTCGGTGCGCCCGCGCGGGCGCCCAAGGCCCACCTCCAGCTCGGCGACCACGCGCCCGGGCCGGGGCGAGAGCACGGCCACGCGGTCGGCCAGCACGACGGCCTCCTCGACGTCGTGCGTCACGAGCAGGACCGTGCGCGGCTCGCGGCGCAGCGCGTCGGTCAGCCAGGTGTGCATCTCCGCGCGGGTGATAGCGTCGAGTGCGCCGAAGGGCTCGTCCAGGCACAGGAGCGGCTTGCCCGAGAGCAGCGTGCGCACGAACGCGACGCGC
The DNA here is from genome assembly GCA_036495605.1 of Solirubrobacteraceae bacterium. Classification (GTDB taxonomy): domain Bacteria; phylum Actinomycetota; class Thermoleophilia; order Solirubrobacterales; family Solirubrobacteraceae; genus Palsa-744. The sequence continues at coordinate 5,449 of DASXMO010000082.1, read as the reverse complement.
TGGCGCATCCCGCCCGAGAGCTCATACGGGCGGGCCTGCTCGAACCCGGCGAGACCGAGCTCGGCGAACAGCTCGCCCGCGCGTCTCCGTGCCTCAGGACGCGGTACGCGGGCTACGCGTAGGGCGAGCGCGGCGTTGTCGAGCGCGCTGAGCCACGGCAGCAGCAGGTCGAGCTGAGGCATCAGCGCCGCGGGGGTGCACTCGATCGAACCGCTCTCGCAGGGCTGCAACCCGCAGATCAGCTCGAGCAGCGTGGTCTTGCCGCACCCGCTCGGCCCCACCACCGCCAGCAGCTCGTTCGCGGCGGCGTGAAGCGTTATGTCAGCCAGCGCCTGCACGGGCGCGCGGTCACGGACGCGGTAGGAGCGGCTGACCCCGCTGACGAGCACCGCCGGCCGCTGCGCGCGCGCGCGATCCCGGGCCTGCCGGGCCTCTCGGTCCTGGTTCTGCGCTGTGGGACCGGGTGTGAGCCCTGTCTGCACGTTGCTCCCTTCGCGGGCATTACCCCACAGGTTCGACGGGTCGGCGCAGGGTCGTCGCGAACGGTGCGCCATCTCAGCCGGCCCTGTTCCCGCCAGCTCCCCTTGGTGGTTGTGCAGCAGCGATGCTACTGCGTCGAGGGAGATCTCGATAAGGAACGTGCGGGCCTGGCGGATTGTGCGGGCCTAGCGGGATCCGCCCGTGAACGCCACGCCGGGACGTGCGAGCGCGCGCACGAAGTCCTCGAGCTGCGGCGTCGTCCAGCACTCGAAGGCGACGCAGTGCTCCTCGTAGGCGGCGATCACGGAGTCGCCGTAGTTCCAGTACAGCCGCGGCTCGGGGTTCAGCCAGAACGTGCGCCCGGCGTGCGCGGCGATCTGCGCGAAGATGTCCGCGCGCGGGTCGCGCCCGTTGGTGCGCGCGTCGCCGAGCACGATCACGGTTGCGGGCGGGTGCAGGTCGTCCTCGACCTGCGCGAGGAACTCCGACCACACGCGCCCGTAGTCGGTGTAGCCGGAGATGTCCGCTACGCCGGCGTCGCCGGAGATGCGCTCGCTGACGGAGCTGAAGTCGCGCTCGTGTTCGAAGATGTCGGTCACCTCGCTGATGCGCTCGATGAACACGAACGAGCGCATGCGTCGGAAGCTGTCGTGCAGCGCATGGAGCACCGAGAGGAAGAACACCGAGGCGGAGGTGACGCTCGTGGAGACATCGCACAGCACGTAGATCTCCGGGCGGCGCGGTCGGCGGGGGCGGTACTTGAGCACGACCGGTACGCCGCCGGTCTGCAGCGAGGCGCGCATCGTGCGCCTGACGTCGACGTGCGCGTGGCGGCGGTGCCCGCGCGCCTGCAGGCCCTGCGTGGCCAGGCGCCGGCGCAGCTGCGCGACGACGCGGTGCACGGCCGCGAGATCCTGCAGGGGCCCTGAGGGCAGCGCCCGGTCGAGCTCGCCGAGCGGACGGGCCGCGGGCAGCGAGCCGGTGCGCTCGATCTGCGCGCGTTCGAGCTCGCGCCGTAGGAGCGCCTCGAAGCGACGCAGGGCCTCGCGCGGCAGACCGTCGCGGCGGGGATCGTCGGCGGGCAGCTCGGGCTGGGGCTCCGAGCGCAGTCCGAGCGCGCGGCGAATGCGCTGCACGTCGACGCCGATCACGCCCGAGCCCTCTTGGCGGCGGGCGAACGTCGCGATCGCCATGCGCGCGAGGTCGCGCATCGCGCCCTCCGAACCGTCGCGCAACGCCGCGGCGATCTGCGCGCGTAGGCCCTCGAGCTGTTCGTCGGTCAGCTCCTCGAGGTCCAGGCCGCCGCCGGCGGCGTCGCTCTGCTCGCGCACGTCCTCGCGGACGGCGGCGAGCTCGACGGCGCGGAACATGAAGCGCTCGAACACCAGCTCGAACACGCGCCGGTCCTCCTGGCTCTTGGCGAGCGTCGCGGCGAGCGCCTCGCGGAAGTCCTCCTGCTCGGTCCAGTCGATCTCGCCCAGCACGGCGAAGGCGTCGAGCAGCTCGGAGGTGCCGACGGCAACGCCTTCGCGGCGCAGCTCCTCGCCCAGCTCGAGCACGCGCGCCGCGAACCCCCGCGAGGGCGCCGCCGGGCCGGTGGGGCTCGGCGGGCGCTCAGATGGCATCGGCCGGCGCCCGGAGCTTGACCCCGACGCGCTCGGCCACGAGGTCCATGTCGGTGCGGTGCTTGACGATCACCGACATCGTCTCCGTGAAGGTCCCCTCGTCGATGTCGTCGACGCCGAGCAGCAAGAGCGCTCGCGCCCAGTCGATCGACTCGGCGATCGAGGGGGGCTTCTTCAGGTCGAGCTCGCGCACCATGCCGATCACCTCGACCAGACGGCGCGCGACGGTCTCCGACAGCTCGGGCGCGTGCAGGCGCACGATCTCGAGCTCGTGCTCGAGCTCGGGGTAGTCGAGCCACAGGTACAGGCAGCGGCGCTTGAGCGCCTCGGTGAGCTCGCGCGAGTTGTTCGAGGTCAGGAGCACGACGGGGTGGGTGCGCGACTCCACGCGCCCGAGCTCAGGGATCGAGATCTGGAAGTCCGAGAGCACCTCGAGCAGCATCGCCTCGAACTCCTGGTCGGTCTTGTCGATCTCGTCGATCATCAGCACCACGGGGCGCTCGGAGGCGATCGCGCTCATCAGCGGGCGTGCGAGCAGGAACTCCTCGCCGAAGATGTCCTCCTGCACGGCCTCCCAGCCGGCGCCGTCGGCCTCGGCCTGGATGCGCAGGAGCTGCTTGCGGTAGTTCCACTCATACAGCGCCTTGGCCTCGTCGAGGCCCTCGTAGCACTGCAAGCGCACGAGCTCGCGGCCCAGGTGAGAGGCCAGCGCCTTGGCGAGCTCGGTCTTGCCGACGCCCGCCGGTCCCTCGACGAGCACTGGCTTGCCGAGCTTCGTCGCGAGGTAGGCCACGAGCGCGGTGGACTCGCCCGGGAGATAGCCGACTTCGCGCAGCCCCGCCGCGAGCGCCTGAACGGACTCCGGCCCCTGCGAGGTGGTGTCGGGCGGCGCGGAGGAGGACGGAGACATCGTCGGGCCAATGATAGGGCCCGCCCGTCGGAGCGGCCCTCGCGGGGGCTTCTCAGGCCGAGCGCTGTTCGGGCTCGGTCGGTGCGTCCTCGAAGGAGAGCTGCTCGCTCGCGGGGTTTGTCCTCGCAGAGCTCGCCGCGCCCGCAGGGTTCGCGCGAGCGGGGTTCGCCGGCACCGGCCGGCGCGCGGCGCGTGGCGCCTTGCCGGCGGGCAGCACGGGCGGGGGCGCCGGCATGGGAGCCGGCGGGCGGCGTGGGCGGTGGCGAACCACCGGGGGCTCGGGCCTGTGCGCGATGCGCATGCGCCAGCCGGCATACGTGAGGCCGCCCGCGGCGACGAAAGCGAGGAAGAAGCCCCATTGGATGCCCACCGGGTAGCCGTGGCCCGAAGGGCGGCTGAACACGCGATAGAAGATCAGCAGCGCCGCCCAGCCGCCGGCGATCATGGTGACCGTGCCATCGCTGCCGGGCAGGTGAAATTCTCGGCCCTCCGCCCGCGCGAGGATCATCGTTACGACTCCTGCGGCGACCAGAAACACCGCTGCCTCGACGAAGGAGATGTCGCCGAACGCATTGATGTTGTGGGTGTTGATGGTGGTGGTCTTACGGCTGAGGCTCTGCAGGCTGTACCACGGCAGGAACATCGTCACCAACAGCGCCAGCGACGCGAGCACCGCGAGTCGCTGCTCGGGCTGCATCGCACGCCAGTCGTCGGCCAGACGGGTCATACGTTGCAGTCTAGGTGCGCCACCCGCCGTCAGCACGCGGTCGCGCTCGATGCCCGCCCGAGGGCCGTTCTCAGTGCTTGGCGAGGGTGATCGTGCCGTTGGCCGTGGAGAAGTTGCCGGCGAGGTCGGTCGCGGTGATCGTGACCTGGTAGGCGCCGGTCTGGGAGGGGGTGCTCCAGAGGATCTTCGGCTTGCCCCGTTCGACGCTCGCGCCGTTGCTCCATACGGTCCTGCCGCCGCGCTTGATCGAGATTTTGACCGTCGAGACCTTCGATAGCGAGACCTGCACGCCGGCGCGGGAGCTCGTGGGCAGGGTGCTCGTGATCAGCGAGACGACCGGCGGCGTGTGCAGGTCGCTGGTGAAGTGCTGCGCGGTGGTGCAGTAGATCGCATCGCCGGCGATCGGGGTAGTGGCGGCGGTGCTGGCGGCGCTCGCGAGGAGGTGTTCGGGCGAGCGTGCCATCGCAGCGCTCGCGCCGCCCGTTTCCGAGCCCGGTCCGGTTGTGCCGGTGCCGCCGCCGCCAGGGCCGGGCGGAGGGGGAGGTGTGGGGGATGGCGCCGGCGTGACCGCGGTGCTCGTGGGAGGGCCTTTGCGCGTGCGTTCGCAGAGGTGCTGGAGGAATTCGGTGAGCAGTTCGTGGTAGTTGAGGTCCGATTCGCCGTACTGGTCGTACATCGACCAGGCGCCGGTGTCGTAGTGGGGGGTCTCGGCGCGCGCCTCGGCGTCGCCTTCTTCGAACAGGCGCAGCCCGAGCGGGTCGTGGGTGATCGAGGTGTAGTCGTAGAGGCCCACGTCGGCCTGGATGAAGCCGTTGAGGATGCGGTCGCTCCGGGCGTAGGTGTACTCGGCGTACTCCGCGCCCGCGGCCGTCTTCACGCGCACGCCCTGGGGCGGCGCGGTCTGGAAGATGCCGAGCGCCTGCTGCGCGGCGGTGAGGTAGGAGGGTTCCTTGAAGCGCGAGAACGAGCGCGCCATCACCTGCAGGGCCGTGCCCTGCGAGAGCCCGCTCGTCCACGGCGGCGCGCCGCCGTCGAAGTGGAACATGTACTCCCACGCGATCCCCCCGGCGCGCTTGGTGGCCAGTGGCAGCACTTCGGAGAGCAGTTGGCGCAGGTTCGTGTTTTCGTGACCCGAGAGGTAGTAGCCGTTGGCCTCGCCGAAGGTCCCGAGCCACTGAATCTGGATGCCCTGCCCGGCGTAGTACTCCCACACGAGCTTGCTCGGGGGAAAGCTCACGCGCACGCGCGAGGAGACCAGCGGCTGGGTCGTCCACCACTGACGGTTCTTTTCGAGCGTCAGGAAGATCACGGGCAGTCGTGTGGGAATGAACGCGCCCGCTGCGGCCATGCCCTGCGTGTTGGCGATCACCGCCGCGAGTTCCGCGCGGCGCGTCCCGCTGAGCCGCTTCAGCGAGTTGTTCGCCGCCGTATACGCGGCCGTGTACTGCCGGTAGGCGGCTTCGGTGATCGCGCCGCTGCTCTTGAGGCCGCCCAGCGCGGCGGTCACGCTGGGTCCACGGGCTCCGGCCTGGGCGGGGACCAACAGCGCGAGGATCGACCCACTTAGGGCGAGCACCGGAAGCAGACGCACGCGAGCGCGCCGGACGTGCAGGCCAGGCATCGCGCGGATGCTATGGGTCGCAGCCACCGCGGTCCCTCCCTGCACGGCCCTTTGCAGCCGCTCGCCGCCATGCGTGTGCATGTCCC
>DASXMO010000081.1:0-5273 GCA_036495605.1 Solirubrobacteraceae bacterium | reverse complement strand
CTCGTCCCCGCGGCCGCCGTCGAGCGCGCTCGCCAGATCGTGCTGCACACGCTCGGTGCCGGCGCCATGGCGTCCAACGGAGATCGAGCCGCACTGCTCGCAGCGTTCGGGCGCGGTCTCGCGGTGACCGCAGTGATGGCAGGCCACATACCCCTCGCGCCGGTGCAGGACCAGCGCGACGTCGCATTCCGGGCAGCTCCACACGCGCCCACAGGAGCGGCAGGAGAGGAAGTTCGACCACCCGCGGCGGTTCAGCAGCACGATCGCCTTTCCCCGCTGCTCACGAACATGCGCAAGCGCCTGCACCGTTACAGGATGCAAACCGGCGCCCTGTTCACCGCGCATGTCGAGCACGTCGACCTCCGGCAGCGAGCGTCCATCCACACGCTCGGGTAGACGCAATCGCGCGGGCGCTCGCGAGACGCGCTCGGATGACTCGGCACGAAACACGCTCTCGGGCCTCGGCGTCGCACTGCCGAGCACCAGCAGCGCGTCGGCGCAGCGAGCTCGTTGCACGGCCACCTCGCGAGCGTCATAGCGAGGGTCGCCCTCGTGCTTGTAGGAGGCGTCGTGCTCCTCGTCGACGACGATCAGCCCGAGCCTCTCGATCGGAGCGAACACGGCTGAGCGCGGACCCACACACACCCGCGCCTCGCCCGTGCGCAGCCGCCGCCATTCCTCGTAGCGCTCTGCCGGACGCAGGCGCGAGTGCAATACGGCCACGGTGTCGCCGAAGCGTTCGCGGAAGCGACCGACGATCTGCGGTGTCAGCGCGATCTCCGGCACCAGCACGATCGCCCCGCGCCCCTGCTCCATCGCGCCCGCGGCAGCGCGCAGGTAGACCTCGGTCTTGCCCGACCCGGTCACGCCCTGCAGCAGAGTCCGCTCGAAGCGTTGCGCCTGTAGGGCGCCTGCGAGCGCCTTCAGCGCCGCCCCCTGAGCAGACGTCAACGGGGGCGGCTCGGGTCGGCGGGTGCCCACGTGAAGGTGCTCCCTGCGCACGACCTTGCGGCGCTTACGCCCGCTGAGCCTGCGCGCCGCGCCTGGTGGCAGCACGAGCGTCAGCGCTCGCCCGATCGTCGAGCAGTACTCGGCGGCCACCCACTGCGCCAGCGCGACCAGCTCGACGGGCACGCCCAGCTCGAGTGCGCGCAATGGCGCTAGCAGCTTCTCCTCCGCGATCTCGCTGCGCTCTGACATGCCCACTACGACCCCGAGAACCTGCCGGTGCGCGAACGGGACGACCAGCATCGAGCCAACCCCCACCTCGCCTCCGGGCAGCTCCTGGGGCAACCGGTAGTCGAACGGGCCGCGCAGCGCGCGGGCGGTCGTCAATGGCTCTACCTGAGCGATAGCGGACATCAGAACATGGAGCCCGTGGTCTCCCCGGGGCCCGGACGCGAGTGCGGCTCCAACCTCCACCGCTGGTGCTGACTCTAGACGGCCCCTCGGACCGCTCGTGGCGCTCCCGACGGCTCAGAGCCCGGCGGCAGAGCGCAACGCCCGCGCCTTGTCGGTTCGCTCCCACGTGAAGTCGGCGTCCTCGCGTCCGAAATGGCCGTAGGCGGCGGTCTTCTGGTAGATCGGCCGGTGCAGTTTGAGCTCCTCGCGGAAGGAGCCCGGGCGCAGGTCGAAGACCTCGTCGACCGCCTTGGCGATCTGACCGCGCGTGCGACCCTCGAGCTCGGTGCCGAACGTCTCCACCATCACCGACACGGGGTGTGCGACGCCGATCGCATAGGCGACCTGAACTTCGGCGCGCTCGGCGAGCTTCGCCGCGACGATGTTCTTGGCGACCCAGCGCGCCGCGTAGGCCGCCGAGCGATCGACCTTCGAGGGATCCTTGCCGGAGAACGCGCCACCGCCGTGGCGCGCCATCCCACCGTAGGTGTCGACGATGATCTTGCGACCGGTCAGGCCGGCGTCGCCGACCGGACCGCCGATCACGAAGCGCCCGGTGGGGTTCACGAGGAAGTTCCTGCGCAGCCTGCCCGCGTCGTAGAGGTCGCTCGGCAGGATCGGCTCGACGACGTGCTCCCAGAGGTCGTCGGCGATCTGCGCCTCGACGCCCTCGGCGTGCTGAGTGGAGATCAGGAGCTTCTCGACCTCCACCGGCCTGCCGTCGCGGTAGCGCACGCTCACCTGCGTCTTGCCGTCGGGACGCAGGTAGTCGAGCTCATTCGTCTTGCGCACCGCCGCGAGGCGTTCGGCGAGGCGGTGCGCGAGTGAGATCGGAAGCGGCATCAGCCCGTCGGTCTCGTGGGAGGCGTAGCCGAACATCATCCCCTGGTCGCCCGCGCCGGCGACGTCGAGCTCGTCGTCGTCATCGGCGTCGGTGCGCTTCTCGAGGGCCGTGTCGACGCCATGGGCGATGTCGGGGGACTGCTTGTCGATCGCGTTCAGCACCGCGCAGGAGTCCGCCGAGAAGCCGAGCTCGGCGTCGGTGTAGCCGATTTTGCGCACGGTCTCGCGCGCGATCTCCTGGATGTCCACGTAGGTGTCGGTCGAGATCTCGCCCGAGACGACGATCAGGCCGGTGTTGACGAGCGTCTCGCAGGCAACGCGCCCGTAGGGATCGTCCGCGAGCACGGCGTCGAGCACGCCGTCGGAGATCTGGTCGGCGACCTTGTCGGGGTGCCCCTCCGTGACGGACTCGGAGGTGAACAGGAACTCGTTGTCTGCGTGCTGGCTCATGCGGCTCCGGTGGTTGCTGGCGAGGAAAAGAGCCGGGAGTCTACTTAGGGCCTATCCCGATAGGCCCGCACGTCCCCATCGGGATAGGCCCTTACGCGGCGCGGCGCTGCGCGCGACGTCCGCGCTCGCCGCGCTGCACGAAGTCGACGATCAACGGCACGCCGTCCATCCCGTAGCGGGCGCGCAGGCGGTTCTCCAGGAAGTAGGCGTAATCGCGGGTGACGCGCGTGCGCGAGTTCACCTGGATCGCAAAGCGCGGTGGGCGCTCGCCGATCTGCGCCATGTAGAGAAGCTTCAGACGGTGCTGACCTGCGCTGCGCCGCGTCCCGACGGGCGGCTGGCGCGCCTGCACGGCCTCGGCCAGGAAACGGTTGAGCTCGGGAGTCGGGATCCGCCCGGACATGCGATCGCCCAGCGTGATCGCCTCAGTCAACAACCGCGCCACGTGCCGCCCGGTCTTCGCGCTCGCGGTCAGCACGCGCGGGCGCAGACGCAGCTTTTCGGCGACACGCGCGCGCTCGTGCTCGAGCCCGTTTTCGTCACCCTCATAAACATCCCACTTGTTCAAGACGAGCGCCGTCGCACACCCGGACTTCATCGCCAGCTCGGCGATGCGCAGGTCTTGCGAGGTGACGCCGTCGCGCGCATCGCACACGACCAGCGCCACGTCGGCGCGTTCGGCGGCGCGATGTGAGCGCAGCGTCGTGTAGTACTCGACCGAATCCGCGACCTTCGACTGGCGGCGGATGCCAGCGGTGTCGATCAGCGTCAGCTTGCGCTCTCCGTCCATACCCTCAACGATCAGCGGCGTGTCGATCGCGTCGCGCGTGGTTCCCGCCACGTCGGAGACGATCGTGCGCTCCTCTCCGAGGATGCGGTTCACGAGCGAGGACTTGCCCACGTTCGGCCGTCCGATCACCGCCAGGCGGACGGTGTCCTCGTCGAGCGGCTCGTCCTCTTCGGGGAGCAGTTGCACGATCCGGTCGAGCAGATCGCCCGAGCCGAGTCCCTGCGCAGCGGACACCGCTAGCGGCTCGCCGAGCCCAAGAGCATGGAACTCGGCGGCCTGGGGAATGTCGCTCACACCATCGCACTTGTTCGCCGCGACAATCGACGGGAGCCGTGAGCGGCGCAGCAGATCGGCCATCTCCTCATCGCCCGGCCGAACGCCGGCGCGGGCGTCCACGACGAGCACCGCCACCTGCGCATCCGCGAGCCCTGCCCGCGCCTGATCGCGGATCGAGCCCGCGAGTGGATCCTCGTCCTCGAAGTCCACGCCGCCCGTGTCGATCAACTTGAAGCGGCGTCCATTCCACTCGCAGTCGAGCTCCTTGCGGTCGCGCGTGATCCCCGGGCGCTCGTGCACGACCGCCTCGCGGGTGCCCGTGAGGCGATTGATCAACGAAGACTTCCCCACGTTGGGGTAGCCGACTATCGCGACCTTGTGCATCGGGCCAGTATGACCGCAATGGGGCGCCCAGTCCGACCCGGAGTAGAGGAATGTGATTCAGTGGAACGAAATCACAGGCCGTGCTCTGTCCAAAGTCGGTGCTCGTCCTCCATCCCACCAAGATGCTCGAGTCGCTATGAACAGCACCACCATACCTGTTGGCGGAGTGCTCTCCGATCAGGCGATCCATGATCTCGTCTATTCGGGGGGACCGGGGGAGCTGATTGTGCGCACGACTTTCGACCCCGACTCGTTGGGACCGGCCTCCTACGAGCCGAGGGTCGCACCTGATGGTCTCATCACCCCCGCGGGCGCCAAGTTCAAGCCCGGTAAGGACGGTCCGGCGAAGGTCGTGCTCCAATCGGGCGACGCGGCCATGTTCTCGACGGTCGAGATGTTTCGCATGCCCGAGAGCTTCGCCGGCAATATCACGATCAAGAACCAGCTGGCCACCGAAGGATTGATGCTGCTCTCAGGTCTGCTGATCGATCCGGGCTATGGGTCCGATGAAATCGTCGGGAAGGACCATGGCTGCCGCCTGTATCTGCATGTCGCGAATATCGGCAAAGAGCCGATCGTCATCCGGCCTGCAGATCGGATTGCCCGCGTCCAGTTCTTGCGCGTATGGGGCGGTCGATCTCCATCGCGGCGGCCGATCAGGGCGTCCAGATGGAAATCTCAGGAGCAGCCCTCGCTTGGGTTCCTGACCGAATTGAAGGACCTCAAGGAAAAGGTCGAAAGCACGAGCACGCAGGTTCAGTCGGTCGTGATGCTGGGCTATGTGGTGCTCGGGGTGACGCTGATAGGCGTCGTCGTGGCGAGTGTGTTGGCGATCGTCTCGAAATAGCGGCTCAAGCTGCCATCTCGGCCACGTGAGCAAGTTCGGCGATCCGTGCGACGACCTCCTCGACCGTGAGGTGAGTCGCGTCTATCGTCAAAGCTCCCGGCGCCGCCCTCAGCGGACTATGCTCACGCGTCTCGTCACGTTTGTCGCGCAGCGCCAGTTCTGTGAGCACCGACTCCTGATCGACGCCCAGTTCCACCGCACGCCGACGCGCGCGCTCCGCGAGGCCGGCCGTCAGGAACACCTTGACCTCGGCGTCGGGTGCCACGACCGTGCCGATGTCGC
>DASXMO010000080.1:0-5230 GCA_036495605.1 Solirubrobacteraceae bacterium | reverse complement strand
GGCCGGGAGCCTGCCCGACCGTGGCTGCTGCCCGAGAAACCCATCCAGCGCGCCCGTGCTCTGTATGCCCGACTTGCGCGCGGCGTCCTTGAATAGCCGCTTGCGAAACCGGCGGCTCTGCGCAGGGGTCTTCGCCAGCAGGTCGATCGCCACTACGGCGCCCTCTGCCGGGCCGTGCAACTTGCCGAGCACCCCGGCGATCCCTTGCAGTGGATCGGGGTCAAGACCGAGATCGCCAAGCGGTTGCCCCGGCTCGTGAGCGAGACGCAGCTCGACCCTTACCGTGTGTCCCGTGTCGGAGAACGGCAGCGGGTCGCACTCTTTGACTTCGAGCTGACTGTAGGCGGTCAGCGCCGCGCCGAGCGCTGTCCGGGCGCGATCGGGCACTTCAAGGCGATAGCGCAGGACGCCTTGCCGGTCGGGTGCGATGAGGACTCGGACGGCGCTCCCGGGACGCTCAAGCCAGCCGAGCAGGAAGCCTCTCCGCGTGCGTATGAGCTGCGCGGCGAACCGCCGGATCGCATCGAGCGAGGGGTCGAAGGTGTCGGCGGGCAGCAGCTCGAACTGCACACGGGAGCGGAGGGCCCTGCGAACGAGCACGAGGCGTAGGCACCCGAGAGCGAGAGCAAGGGGCAGGGCACTACCGAGCAGCGGTAAGAGATCGGCCCGAATCGCGGTCGGGCTGAACACTCCGGGTCCAGGGCCGTCCCTGGTCACCACGTGAACGACTAGGAGGATCACCACAAGCCCCGCCAGCGCAGCCGCCGTCGCTCGCTCCTGCGGCGTCGTGGTCCTCACGGAGTTACCCCCATTGGCATAGAGATGTCGGCAAATCCAAAACGCTTTGGATCGCAGTCCCCATGCGGAGATTCGCCGCCTCGATGCGGCGGCGCGGGCGAAGCGAAGATCGAAGCGAACCCCGAAGGGAAGATCGAACTAGAAAACGAAGTGCCTGCCGGGCCGGTCACGACACACCACCGGGCTTCATCGCGGCCTCAAGGACACATCGCGCCAGTGGCGGCGGGACGGCGTTACCGACCTGCTGAAACTGCCGGCAGCGCGAACCCTGCCACGGGTAGTCAGCCGGGAACCCCTGGAGCACAGCGGCCTGAGCGACAGTCACTTTCACCGCGTCCTCGTTGCGGCCCGGCGAGCCGGGCATGCTTGCGTTGCGCTTGTGTCCGGGCCTGGCGATCCGCGAGTCACACGCGACGGTCGTAGCCGGGCGCTCGCGCACCCAGCTCTGGTGAGCGCGGGCAAGGATCGTCGGTGCGGGCAGGTCGGGCGCGCGGAGACATTCAGGCCGTCGCGGCCGGTTGCGGAATAGCCACTGGTGGCCGTGGAAGGTCCATGAGCCCGATGCCGTGTCGAGGGTGTGCGCGGGCGCCCTCATCGGGCGGCTCAGTCCACACGGGCGACGCCCGCCGCTGGTCTGATTGTTGGTGTGCACGACACCATCGGCATCGCAGCCGAGCGCTTGGGCCATGCTCACCCAAGGCCGTAGCCCAAGCTCGCACGGCGGCGTCTCGTAGCGGCGAGCGTCGTAGGAGCGATGAGTCGGCGCGGGAAGCTCGACCGGGCCGTTGAGCGAGGCGAGCAGGAACGCACGGCGGCGAGTCTGTGGCACCCCATAGCACTCGGCCCGGAGAACTCCCGTCGCAGTGTGATATCCGTGAGCGGCGAGAAGCGCAGCGAACAGCGACCACAGCTCAAGCACGGCCGGGACCTGCTCAAGAGCCACCCACCGCGGCCGCAGCGCGAGCGCGAACCGCAGCGGCTCGACGGTTAGCAGCGACCGTTGATCGCGGCACTCAGCCAGCCGCGCGGCGCGGGTGTCGTTACCGGCGGCCAACTCGTGCGCGCACGCGATCACCAATGGCTTGTCGAACGCGCCGAGCCCCTTCCCGGCGGTCGAATACGCCTGGCATGGCGGGGAGCCGATCAACCCCCACACGGGCGCGAAGTCCTGCGGGTCGAGCGTCGAGAGGTCGGCCTGCAGCCGGGCGTGCCCGGCCGCCTGCGCGGTCTTGCACGCCCACTTCTCCCACTCGATGCCGAGCGCGGAAAGCCCGAGCGTCCGCAGGCCCTCCTCCCATCCACCGGCACCGGCGAACAGGTCGAGGATGGCTCCGGCTTGCCGAGGATCGACGCGCTGAGCGCGCCCTTGCGAGGTAAATAGTTCGCGCGGGGATGACATCGTGTCTCCGTTCTCTTGAGGACAAGGGCGCGGTCGCGCGTCCGAGGACTGCTGGTGGGCCGACATCTGGCAGGTCATCGCTTTGCCTGGCCTGGGGACGGCGGCTGCGTGTACCCGTAAACCGGGGCGGCCTCACCGACTGGATGAGCGGGCTGGAATGGGCCGACGAGGGCTACGCGGTTTGCGTAGTTGCCCTCGATCGTTGTGATCCGTCCGTCCGGATAGACACGCTGGACGATCCCGACATGCGCGCTCGCGTTCGGATCAGTGCCGTAAAACACGGCGTCGCCCGGTGAAGGCCTCGCGTTCGTCGGTAGCACTCGGCCGCCGTGTTCTCGCGTCCAGGTGTAGAGCGATCCCGAGTAGCCGTAGGCGGCGGTCGAGCCGGGGAGCGGAACGCCAGCGTGCTGCCAAACCCATGCGGCGAACAGCGAGCACCACTCCTCGCACGGCCCATAGATCGTGCAGTTAGAGCCGGGTGGCTGCTCGCCTTGGCCGATCTGGCTTTCAGCGACCTGGACGATCTGCGAACTGCTCGCGGCTTCGGGAGTGAAGGTGCTCGCGCTGCACCCGCTGCTCGACACCGGCTGTGAGAGCGGCGGGCTCGTCGGGGTCGGTGAGCCAGCGCCGGTGAATCCGTACTGCACGGCGCGGGCCATCACCTCATCGGCGTAGCTGACCGTGGAGTCCGCGCACGCGCCGTAGTAGTGGCATGCGGCCTGGCGATATCCGGCGTAGCTGCCGCCGGTCGGCGGTGCATCCATGTCTTCGCGCAAGATTCGCGCGGCGGTGTAGATCGCGTCCGCTGGGTCGTTGACTCTCGGAGCTTGGCCGGGGTGAGCAGAGACGGCGTAGCGTTCCCACAAGGTCGGGCCGGAGCCGGGGCTGCACGTGCTCCCGCGGACGTAGGCGATCTGCATGGGCCCGGCGCACCCGGCCGAGTTGACGCCCGAGCAATTTTCGTTGTTGCACTCCTGCGCTCCGATCGACGCGAGGAATGACCAGTCGATGTCGAACTTGCTCCCGGCCTGCTCATATAGACGCAGCCGTTCGGGCGGGATGCTCTGTAGCGCGTAGGCGGAAGGCGTGGGTCCGGTGGCGGCGAGCGCCGGTTCATCGTTTGACTGGCAGCCGGCGAAGCTCGCGCCGAGCACAGCGACCGCGACGCCGAAGATCGCCAACAGCGCGAGGCCCGTGCTGCCCGCGCCCGCCGCAAGCCACCACCACACCAACTTGCCGGACGGTTTTCGCATCACTCGCCCTCCAGTCCGGTAACGAGCAGACGGCCGTGATCGGACGCGAGTACGAGCCCAATCGGATAGTCGATCAGCCCGCCGTCGTTCACCATCGCCGTCATCACGACTTCACCAGCGGGTGCAGCGATCGGGCGCAGCGACACGACACGGGGATGACGCGTTAGAGCTGCTGGGGAGATGCGTGGCGGGCGGCTCTCAAGAGTGAGGATGAGCGCACGGCTCCCACCCGTGATCTGCCGCACTGAGCTGTGGCCGTAGGCATAACTGAGATAGCCCGCAAGGAACCTCGCGGCTATCTGCGTCGCCTCGGGAGTCAGAGCGAGCGGGCGAGGATCGACGTTTCCTGGCCCCGCGGTCTGACTGCCGTGCTGGGTGTTCGCGCCCGTGCGGCGGGCATCGCTCGATGGCTGAGTAACAGTGAAAAGCACCGCGGCAGCAGCCAGTACCACCACGACCGCGGTCATCGCTGTGCGGCGCTCGTGCTCGGCGATCGGTCGATCTCGTTGGCGGCGCATCCACGTCGCGGTGCTCATCGCCGATGCTCCAGCTTCGTGAGCCTGCGTCGTGCGGCGTCGGCGTTCGCGGCATCCGTGTCGATCCCGAGGTATCGACGGCCACGACGCACAGCGACGATGCCCGTGTCGCCCGCTGCGCAGAATGGGTCGATGACCAGGCAGCGTCCCCGCCTGCCTTTGTGGCTACAGGTCGAGCGCCACCGTTCGCGGCAGCAGAGCGATCGACGCGAGGGTGCGCCGCAGACCTCGCACGCGCACGGAACAGTGCTGGCGAGGATGCACAACTCGATCACTTCGCGCGGCGCTATTCCGGACGCGCCGGGAGATGGCACACACCATCCCCGGCGCGCGGCGAGGCACGACCGGCAGCCGCGACACGGCCGCTGCGCAAAGGGATAGCGAGGGCAGGTTGAGCCCTGAGGCGCACTGAACCTGACGAGCGAACGCGGAGGGTTAAAGAGAAAATCGGGTTGCTTGGCAAACAGCAGCACTCCACGAGGGACAGCGGTGGCCGTTGACGGTCTCACCCAACGGGTGTCCTCGATTGCGCGCGCGAGCTGGTGGGAGTTGCCGCCTCTGGCGAGCGAGAGCCAGAGCGTCCCGTCATGGCGCAGGACTCGGTGAAGCTCATCGAGTACGGCGAGCAAATAACGAACCGGTAGGTCGCGCCTCGGGCTCGTTATGCAGGTCTGCGCCCACTCGTCGGGCAACTCGCGCAGCAGCGTGAGCGGATCGGCTTGTTCTATGCGGAAGCTCATGCGGGCTTCTCCTCCGGCATGTCGGGTGGCGTTGAGTCAGAAGGCGGCGAGGGCTCGCTCGACGGCGAGGGTTTGTGCCGCCGCGCCATTTGTGTGAGGCGGGTGGCGTAGTAGAGGGTCTGTAGGCGACTGCCGCCCTCACGTGCGGCCTTCGGCCCGGCGGTCGCGGTGAGCAGGTCGGTGGTCAGCCGCTCGCGGTGTATGAACACCATCCACAAGAACGCGGTTTGCAGCGCGAACGCGAGCAGCCATCCGAGGTTCGAGCTGGCGTCCGCGAGGGCTTGGCTGACGGCAAGCGTGACCGCGAGGATCAGGCTGTAGATCACCTTTCGCGCGAGATAACCGGCGAGCTTGGCGAGCCACGCTCGGAAGAAGTCGTGCCCGCGTCCTGGAAATATCCCGATCAGCAGCGCGACAGGCGCGAACCCGAGCAACAGCAGCAGGAGGAGTTGCGCGAGGATCACTCCGAGCGAGAGGGCACCCAACAGCAGGAACGCTCCGATC
>DASXMO010000079.1:0-4617 GCA_036495605.1 Solirubrobacteraceae bacterium | reverse complement strand
CACGGCACGTCGCGCGGGTCGGCCGTCGCCTCGAGCGTGCGGTTGGTCCAACCGAACCAGTTGGCCAGCAGCTCCTCGCCGCGAACCCGCACGTCCTGCATCCCCGCGCTCTGCGCGGCTTGCGTGAGCTCGGTCGGAGCGAATGCGTGCACGTCCACCGAACCCTCGAGTGCCGCCTCGGGCGCTCCACCATCGGCGGGCGGAGCCGGACGCGCCCCGATCGCTCTGCGCCATATCGGTGCCAGCGTGCCGGCAGCGCGCTTGGGGACGCCTGCCAGCCGGTCTCCGTAGCGCGAGGGCTCGCCGGCGAACATCACCGTTCCACCCGGCGCGAGCACGCGCGCGAACTCCGCGAACGCGCGCTCCAGGTCAGGGATGTGGTGCAGCACCGCGTGACCGAACACCAGATCGAAGCTCGCGTCCTCGAACGGCAGCTGCTCGGCGTCCGCGGGCTTGGTCTTGACCTTCAGCCCCAACCGTTTGGCGTTCGCTTTCAGCGTGCTCAGCATCCCCGGCGAGATGTCGCTGCAGGTCGCCTCCTCGATCAGCCCCGCGCGGAGCATGTTCAGCGTGAAGTATCCCGTCCCCGAACCGATCTCCAGCGCCCGCGGGAAGTGTGTAGGCGCACTGTCCCCGAGCGCCTTGCGCACCTTCCCCATCACCTGTTCTGCCCCCAGATCGCCGAAGTCGATACCCCACTTGGCGTCGTAGTGCTCGGCCGCCACATCGTGGTAGCGGGTGTTCACGTTGCGGATCTCCTCGGCGTTCAGGGCAGTTGTCACGGGGCAGTCTCCATTAGTGTCATTACCTGTCGTGAGTGCGTAGGGCAAACTGGGCAAGGACGCAGGGAGCGTGGCGTGCTATGCACGCGAGCGACCGAGGACGCCGATCCAGTGCAGCCATACGCGCTCACGGGTCGGCACCATATACTCGCGCGCCGTGTCCGTGCCTGCATATGCCCAGCGTGATCAGCCCCACGGCGTTCCCCCGCTCGAGCTGACGGGCGAGCGCACGCTCCCGGACGTGCCCGCCGAGAACTACTGGTTTCGCCGCCATCTGGCTGTCTATGAGTGGATCGCGGCTCGCGTGTCGGGGTTGCGCGTCATCGACATGGCCTGTGGCGAGGGCTACGGCTCAGACGTGCTCGCGCAGTCCGCCGCCGAGGTAGTCGGAGTGGATGCCAATCCCGAGGCGCACGAGCACGCGCGGCTGCGCTACCGCCGCCCCAACCTCCGCTTCGAGCGCGATCTCGTTGAGACCTTCTCAACGCCCGCCGACGCGGTCGTGTTCCTGCAGACGATCGAGCACCTCCAGGACCCGACCGCCGTGCTCGAGCACTTCCGCTCGCTGATCGCCGATCCCACGCCGGGAGCCAAAGTCGCCGTGTTCGTCTCCACCCCCAATGTCCTCACGCTCGCCCCGGCTGGCGCGCCGCGCTCTGACAACCCCTGGCACGTGCACGAGTATCGTGCCGAGGAGTTTGAGCAGCTGTGTCGCGGCACGTTCTCCTCTGTGCGGATGTTCGGGCTGTTTCACGCGCGCAAACTGCGCGTTCACGAGCTCGCTCTCAGCGCAGGCTGGGATGCGATCCATCCGCGCCTGCGGCTGACCAAGCCTTTCTACGACCGTTTTACGCCGGCGATCTCCGCTGCTGATTTCACGCTGCGCCCGACGGGCCAGGCCGACCTGGATCAAGCGCTCGACTTCGTCGCCGTCTGCGCGCCGTGAGCGGCGCGCGCGCTGGCGGGGCGCGCGAGGAGGGCGCGCTGGCGATCATGCTGCACACGCACATGCCCTACGTCGAGGGTTTCGGCACGTGGCCCTTCGGCGAGGAGTGGCTGTGGGAGGCGATCACCGGTTGCTACCTCCCGCTGCTCGACCTGCTCGACGCGCGCGAGCCCATGCTGACCCTCTCGATCACGCCCGTGCTGTGCGATCAGCTGGGCGCCCCGAGTCTCGCCGAACGCTTTCACGCGTTCATCGAGGACACGCGTCGCTTCACCCACGCCGAGGACGCCGCCGGGCTGCGCGCGGGTGGCCATGACGGCCTCGCCGCCGAGCTGGAACGGGCATGGGCGGAGGACTACCGGCACGCCTCGGCGCGCATGGCCGCGCGGGGAGGGAACCTGCTGAGGGCATTTGCGCCGCATGTCTCCTGGACTTCTTCAGCGACTCACGCCGTGCTGCCGCTGCTCGCGACCGACGCGGGCGCCCGTCTGCAGGTGCAGGCAGGGGTCGCCTCGCATCTCGCCCGGGTAGACGCCGACTGGCAAGGGGGCTTCTGGTTGCCGGAGTGCGCCCACGCGCCTCATCTCGAGCCACTCCTTCACGATTGCGGAGTGCGGCGCACGTGCGTAGAGCTAACGCGCCGCGATGGGCTCGGAGCACGCTCGCATTTGAGCCCGCTGATGTCTGACGCCGGCATCGCGCTGATTCCGATCGACCGGCAGACGATCTCGCTGGTGTGGAGCGACGCCGGCTATCCCGCCGACGGTCTCTACCGCGATTACCACCGCCACACGACCCAACACCACAACCCGTGGCGCAACGACGGTGCAGCCTACGACCACGAGCTGGCACTCGCTCGCGCCCGCGAGCACGCCGCTGACTTCGTTGCGCGCACCCGCGAGCGCTTGCGGGGGGAGGGCAAGGGACTGCCTGGTGGCGGGCTCGCGGTCTGCGCGCTGGACACCGAGCTGCTCGGGCACTGGTGGTATGAGGGTCTTCATTGGCTGGAGGCCGTGATCGATGAGAGCGCCGCGCAAGGCCTCGAGCTGGTGCGCCTGGACGGCGAAACGCTCGAGCGCTTCGAGCCTGTGTCCGTCGGCGGGTCCGAGTGGGCTGCCAGCAGTTGGGGGGCGAACGGCGACCTGTCCACCTGGTCGGGCCCAACCGTCGCGGAGATGGCCTTCGCCGCGCGCGCCGCGGAGCTCCGTACCGTCGCTGCTGCTCTCGAAGGGCGCGCCGGCCCTGCGGCGGTGCGCGAGCTGCTCGCGCTGCAGGCCTCCGACTGGCCCTTCATGATCTCGCGCGGTCTGGCCGTTCCTTATGCGCACGAGCGGTTTGAGGGTCACCGCGCGGCGCTGGAGCGGGCGCTGTGCGACGGACCGAAAGCGAGCGTCGAGGGACTGCGCGATCTCGCGGCCGAGACTGATCCTGCCCTGTTGCCCGCACCATAGGTCTGTCCGAGCACAGCCGCCGGGATTTCGTAGTCAGCGCACCGTAAGCCTTACCGCGCTTGCCTTCGGTCGAACGGTGGTCTCACTCCCAGCGCATCCGCCGAGGCGCTTCGCGCATGCGCAGGACCCGCGCGGGGATGCCGCCGACGACGGCGTCGGGGGGGACGTCGCGGGTGACGACGGTGCTGGTGCCGATGATGGCGTTCTCGCCGACGGTGACGCCGCGCAGGATGCAGGCGCCATAGCCGATCCAGACGTTGTGGTCGACGCGGACGTCGCGCTTGTAGATGCCCTGCAGGCGGATCGGGCGCTCGACCTCGACGACGCCGTGGTCGAAGTCGATCAGCATGACGCGATCGGCGACGATGCACTCACGTCCGATCGAGACGTGCTGGTAGGCGGAGATCGTGCACTCCTGTCCCATCACGGTCTTCGCGCCAATCGAGACTTCGCCCTCGTGCACGCGGATCTTGCTGCCGTCCCCGATCCACGCCCAGCGCCCGATGCGAAGCGTCGCGCGCCGCCCGATCTCCAGGTGCACTCCCGGGCAGACGAAGCAGATCCCGTCGGTCTGCAGGCGTTTGCCGTGGCGGAGCTTCAACCGCAGGTAGCGCACGAGCAGTCGCGCGTAGTGGCGATTCAGCATGTTGTTGGCGCGCATGAACCGCAGCAACGTCAGCGGTCCGCCGTGCAGGGGCTCGGGCGCGCGGCGCAGCGCGTCGGCGAGCTCGCCGAGGGGGGCCTGCGCCTCGGGTTCGATGAGCGGAGCCTCCATCGCGCGGGATCGTATGGGTTCGTCCCGAGGGCGTGATGGAGCGCTCGACGCGAAGGCCGTCCGGTCCGCCGTTCTCATCCCGGCCTCCGCTCGTCCCGAGGGCGGCCCCTGCGATGATTGCGCGCGCGATGACCGAGACCGATCTTGCCGAGCGCCTGCTCGCGGGCGACCGCCGCGCGCTGGCGCGTGCGATCTCGCTCGTCGAGGACGACCGCCCGGAGGGCTGGGAGCTCGTGCGCGAGGTCTATCCGCACACGGGCGCCGCGGCCGTCGTGGGCTTCACAGGTCCACCGGGCGTCGGCAAGTCGACGCTGATCGGCGCGCTGACGAAGGTGCGGCGTGCGGCTGGCCGCACGGTGGGTGTGCTCTCGATCGACCCCTCTTCGCCGTTCACGCAGGGTGCGCTGCTCGGCGATCGGATTCGCCTCGGCGAGCACTTCCTGGACCCGGGCGTGTTCATCCGCTCGATGGCCAATCGCGGCGCTCTCGGAGGGCTCTCGGAGGCGGCGCTGCAGGCGGCGCTGCTGCTCGACGCGGCCGGTCGCGAGGACGTGTTCGTGGAGACGGTCGGCGTGGGCCAGGCGGAGATCGACATCATCGATCATGCGGACACGATCGTGCTCGTGCTGATGCCTGGCTCGGGCGACTCGATCCAGGCGCTGA
>DASXMO010000078.1:0-40962 GCA_036495605.1 Solirubrobacteraceae bacterium | reverse complement strand
CGCGGATCTGCTTGGAGGAGGCGAGTGAGATCTCTATCGCATCAAAATTGTTTATGTCGATCATGGACGTGAGACTTTCTGACTGGGGGTTAGACCGGAGGTCGAAAGGGGGCGGAGCCCCCTTGTGATGTCGATCATGTTCTGTGGCTTTCGCTCGCGGGTGAAACGGACGGTGGCGGTTCTGTTCCTGCGCTGGTCCCGCCGAACCGCTGGCGGGATGTCGGGGCGCCGTCGCACACGACGGCGGCGCCTTGAGACTTCGGCTTACGTCTCGCTCTCCTGCACCAGCTCCTCCTCGCCGGCGTCTCCGGCGAGTGCCTCGATGTCGAGCTCCGCGACGCCCTCGCCGAGCAGCTCCTCGACGTCGAGCGCCTCGACCGCGACATCCCCGTCGTCGTCGGCATCATCGGTGTCAGCGGTGGCCTGCTGCGCCCCGCCCTTGGCCTCGGCGTCGCCGCCGTCCTCGCCGTCGGACTCGCTGACCGCGCCGGCGGCGTCCTCGCCCTCCAGCGACTCGTCGGCCGCGGCGCCGTTGGCCGGTGCGCGCACGCCGGAGAGGTCGATGCCGAGCTCCTCGGCGGCCCGCAGCAGGTCGTCGTCCTCGTCGCGCATCTCCGTGCGCTGGCCCTCCTCGGAGACGACGTTGACGTCGAGCGCCAGCGACTGCATCTCCTTGAGCAGCACCTTGAAGGACTCCGGGATCGAGGGCTCGGCGATGTTCTCGCCCTTGACGATCGCCTCGTAGGCCTTCACGCGCCCGACGGTGTCGTCGGACTTGATCGTGAGCATCTCCTGCAGCGTGTAGGCGGCGCCGAACGCCTCCAGCGCCCACACCTCCATCTCGCCGAAGCGCTGGCCGCCGAACTGCGCCTTGCCGCCCAGCGGCTGCTGGGTGACGAGCGAGTAGGGACCGGTCGAGCGCGCGTGGATCTTGTCGTCGACGAGGTGCAGGAGCTTGAGGATGTACATGTACCCGACCGTCACCTGCTCGGCGAAGGGCTCGCCGGTGCGGCCGTTGAACAGCGTCATCTTGCCCGACGCCTGCTCTCCGGGACGGCGGTTCTTGTCGATGTCCATGCGGATGCGGCCCTTGTGTTCGTCCTGCCAGCGCACGAGCGCCTCGTCGACGTCCGTGATCGTGGCGCCGTCGAACACGGGCGTGGACACGTACACGCGCCGCGCGGGGCCGCTGCCGTTGCCGTTGCCTTTCGCGGCGTCGGCTTCCTTGAAGGCCTCCGAGCCGTCGTCATACCAGCCCTGCGCAGCGGCCCAGCCGAGGTGGGTCTCGAGGATCTGCCCGACGTTCATGCGCGAGGGCACGCCGAGCGGGTTGAGGATCACGTCGACCGGCGTGCCGTCCTCGAGGAACGGCATGTCCTGCTGGTCGACGATCTTCGAGATAACACCCTTGTTGCCGTGACGGCCCGCGAGCTTGTCGCCCTCGGAGATCTTGCGCTTCTTGGCCACGAACACGCGCACGAGGTCGTTGACCCCCGGCGGCAGATCGTCGCCGGCGTCGCGGCTGAAGGTCATCACGTCGATCACCACGCCGCCCTCGCCGTGGGGGACCTTCAGCGAGGTGTCGCGCACCTCGCGCGCCTTCTCCTTGAAGATCGCCCGGATCAGCTTCTCCTCGGCGGTCAGCTCGGTCTCGCCCTTGGGCGTGACCTTGCCGACGAGCAGATCGCCCGATGCGACCTCGGCGCCGACGCGCACGATGCCGCGATCGTCGAGGTTGCGCAGCGACTCCTCCGAGCGGTTGGGGATGTCGCGCGTGATCTCCTCCTCGCCGAGCTTGGTCGTGCGTGCGTCGACCTCGTACTCCTCGATGTGGATCGAGGTCAGCTCGTCGTCCTGCACGAGGCGCTTGGAGAGGATGATCGCGTCCTCGAAGTTGTAGCCCTCCCAGGACATGAACGCCACCATCAGGTTCTTGCCGAGCGCCATTTCGCCCTTGTCGGTCGAGGAGCCGTCGGCGAGCACATCGCCGGCCTTGACCTTCTGACCGGTGTTCACGAGCGGCTTGTGGTGGATCAGCGTGCCCTGGTTGGAGCGCATGAACTTCTGCAGCTCGTACTCGTCCTTCTTGCCGTCGGTCGTCTCGATCACGATCTGCGTGGCGTCGACGTGATCGATCGTGCCGGCGTTGCGGGTCAGCAGCACATCGCCCGTGTCGAGCGCCGCGCGGCGCTCCATGCCCGTGCCGACCAGCGGCGCGTCGGCCTTCAACAGCGGCACGGCCTGGCGCTGCATGTTCGAGCCCATCAGCGCGCGGTTGGCGTCGTCGTGCTCGAGGAACGGGATCATCGCCGTGGCGACGGACCAGATCTGCTCGGGCGAGACGTCGACCAGGTCGACGTCCTTGGGCCCGACCGTCACGTACTGACCGGCCTGCGTGCGGCAGAGGATCTCCGTGCCTCTCAGCTTGCCCGTCTTCGGATCCACGGGCGTGTTCGCCTGTGCGATCACGAGCTCCTCTTCCTGGGTGGCGTCCAGACGCACGACCTTCTCGGTGACCACGCCGTCCTCCACCACGCGGTAGGGCGTCGTGACGAACCCGTACTCGGACACCTCCGCGAAGGAGGAGAGCGAGCCGATCAGCCCGATGTTCGGTCCCTCGGGGGTCTCGATCGGACACATGCGCCCGTAGTGGGTCGGGTGCACGTCGCGCACCTCGATCGGCGCGCGCTCGCGCGTGAGCCCGCCCGCGCCCAGCGCCGAGAGGCGACGGCGATGGGTGAGGCCGGACAGCGAGTTCGTCTGGTCCATGAACTGCGAGAGCTGCGAGGAGCCGAAGAACTCCTTCAACGCCGCCACCACCGGGCGGATGTTGATGATCGTCTGCGGCGTGATCGTGTCCGCGTCCTCGGTCGTCAGGCGCTCGCGCACTACGCGCTCCATGCGGTAGAGGCCGATGCGGAAGGCCTCCTGGATCAGCTCGCCGACGGTGCGCAGGCGGCGGTTGCCGAAGTGCTCGTACTCGTCGAGGTGCTCGGCGACGGGCTCGCGCGGCATCGACATCGCCTCGGCCGCGTAGTCCTTGATCTCGATCTCGCCCTGCTGCTCGGGGATCCCCAGGCGCTTGGGCAGGGAGACCAGCTCGCGCACCAGCGCGAGGATGTCGTCGTGGGTGAGCGTGCGCGTGTCGATGTCGATGTCCAGACCGAGGCGCGAGTTGAGCTTGTAGCGGCCCACGCGCGTGAGGTCGTAGCGCTTGGGGTCGAAGAACAGCTGGTTGAGCAGCGCCTTCGCGTTGTCCACGCTCGGCGGCTCGCCCGGACGCTGCTTCTTGAACAGCTCGATCAGCGCGCCCTCTTCGGTCTGAGTGGCCTCGGTGTCGGATTCGATCGTGTTGCGGATGTAGAGCGAGTCCTCGAACAGCTTCAGGATCTCCTCGTCGGTCGCATAGCCCATCGCGCGCAGCAGCACCGTCACGGGCAGCTTGCGCTTGCGGTCGATGCGTACGAAGACCTTGCCCTTCTTGTCGATCTCGAGCTCCAGCCACGATCCGCGCGCGGGCATGAGGTTGGCGATGAAGACCTGCTTCTCGCGGTCCTTCGGCTCCATCAGGTAGGCGACCGGCGAGCGCACGAGCTGCGTCACGACGACGCGCTCGGTGCCGTTGATCACGAACGTCCCGCGCTCGGTCATCCACGGGAAGTCGCCCATGAAGACCGACTGCTCGCGGATCTCGCCCGTCTCGCGGTTGATGAACGCGACGGTCACCGTCAGCGGGCGCGCGTAGGTGAGGTCCTTCTCGCGGCACTGCTCCAGCGAGGCAACCGGCTCGTCGAAGGTGAACTCGCCGAACTGCACGGCGAGGTTGCCGGTGTAGTCCTCGATCGGCGAGATGTCGTCGATCGTCTCGCGCAATCCGCCGCCCTGGGGGTCGGTGAGCCACGCGAACGAGCGGCGCTGGATGTCGATCAGGTTGGGTACATCTACGGTCTTGTCAAGGCGCGCGAAACTGCGGCGCGTCCGGAGAGCATCAACAGCAGCCAAGAAAACGTCTCCTTCGGAGGGCAGATACGGACGTGATGGAGGGCGCCCGAGAGCGCGACCAGCAAAGATAGCACAGGTCATCGGCGCCCTTAAGTGGGCCGCCGGCGCTCACGGACCCCGCCCCCGACGATCGCGTATGTGGCGCGACGCCATGCTTCCGGAGCGGCTGCGGCTATTGGCCAGCGCAGGGCACTTTACCGGAAAATCGGCCCGTTTGTTAGGCGCGGGTAAAGACGGCTCGAACCCGCGGCGCGGCGCCGGCGCAACGGGGCAGTGGGCGAACCGGCCGTCGGCCGTCGAACGTGCCCGGACGGAGCTCGCCGAGCCCGGTCCGGCGCCGGGCTCGGTGTCCGTGCGGAGCCTCGCTACTTCAGCTCGACGCTCCCGCCGGCCTCCTCGAGTTCGGCCTTGAGCTTGTCGGCCTCCTCCTTCTCGACGCCCTCCTTGACGGGCTTGGGGGCATCGTCGACGAGCGCCTTGGCCTCTTTCAGGCCCAGGCCGGTGGCCGCACGCACGACCTTGATGACCTGGATCTTCTTATCGCCGGCTGCCGCGAGGATCACGTCGACGGTGCTCGACGCTTCCTCCTCCTCGCCGCCGTCGCCGCCCGCGGCAGCTCCGCCCGCGGCTGCCGCCGGCGCGGCGACCGCCGCGGCGGACACGCCGAACTCCTCCTCGAGCGCCTTGATGCGCTCGGCGAGCTCGAGCACCGAGATGCCCTTCAGCTCCTCGATCCAATCCTGTGTGCTGGTTGCCATGACTGTCAGTCCTCCTTGGGGGTGGGATTCGTCTCGGCGTCTTCGGACTCGGCCTGCGCCGAGACGTCCGCCTGGTTGTCGTCTGCCGCCGGCTGCTCCTGCTCCGGCTCAGCTTGTGCCTCGGGTGTCTCCTCGCTCGCCGCGGGCTCCTCGGCTGCGGGCTCCGCGGGGGCGGCCTCCTCAGGAGTGGTCTCCTCGGCGACGGGCTCCGCGGGAGCCGGCTCCTCGGCGACGGGCTCCGCGGGGGCGGCCTCCTGTGCGACGGGCTCCTCAGCGACGGGCTCCTGCGCCGGGGCCTCCTCCGCGGCTGCCGGCTCGGGTGTCCCCGCGGGCGCCTCGCCTGCGGGGATCTCGCCGGAGGCCTTCTTCTCCTGCACCTGACCGAGCGCCACGGCGAGTCCGCCGACGAGCGCGCCGAGCGTGCGCACGAGCCCGCTGACGGGCGAGGCGACGACACCGACGAGCTGCCCGTAGAGGACTTCGCGCGAGGGCAGGCGCGAGAGCGCGCGGATCTCATCGGGAGCGAGCGCCGCGCCGTCCATGAGGCCGCCCTTGAACGGCAAGAGCTGCGTCGCGCGACCGTAGTCGGCGAGCGCTTTCGCGGCGGTGGCGATGTCCCCGCGCACGAACGTCAGCGCGGTGGGACCCTGCAGCAGCTCCTTCAGCGTGACGGCGCCCGCCTGATCGGCGGCGCGTTCGGTGAGCGAGTTCTTGACGACCTTGAAGGTCGCGTCGGACTCGCGCAGCTTCGCGCGCAGCTCCGCGGCCTGGGGCACGGAGATGCCCTTGTAGTCGACGGCGAACACCGCCTGCGAGGAGTCTATGTGGGCCGCGATCTCTGCGATCGCGGCGGCCTTCTGGTCTCGGTTCATTCAGTGGCTCCTGTCCCGGACTTCCGTCGCGCGCGTGAGTGGCGCGACCGCCGAGGGTCTGTGGTGGCCTGTGTGGGGAAGCGCTATGCGGCGACGGCAGTCGCGGAGTGCGATTCCTCCCCCAGGATGTCACGTGTGCGGCTTGAATCGACCTTCACGCCCGGCCCCATGGTGGAGGTGAGGGTGATGGTGCGCAGATAGCGGCCCTTCGCGGCCGAGGGCTTGGCGCGGATGAGCTCTTCGACTACGGCGGCGTAGTTCTCGAGCAGCGCGCGCTCGGGGAAGCTCGCGCGACCGATCACCATGTGCACGATCGCGGTGCGGTCGGTGCGGTACTCGACCTTGCCCGACTTCGACTCCTCGACGGCTTTCGCGACGTCCATCGTGACGGTGCCGACCTTCGGGTTGGGCATCTTCCCCGACGGCCCGAGGATGCGCCCGAGACGCCCGACGACCGACATCAGGTCGGGCGTGGCGATGGCGACGTCGAAATCGTCGAAGCCCTCCTCGATGCGCTTCGCGAGGTCCTCGCCGCCGACGACGTCCGCGCCGGCCGCTTCGGCCTGCTGCGCGCGGTCGCCCTGCGCGAAGACGGCGATGCGCACGTCCTTGCCGAGACCGTTGGGCAGCGCGATCGTGCCGCGCAGCTGCTCGTCGGCGTGGCGCACGTTCAGGCCGGTGCGCACGTGCAGCTCGACGGCCTCGTCGAACTTCGCGCTCGCGAGACCCTTCACCAGCGCGACGGCCTCGGCGGGCTCGTACTCGCGCTCGCGGTCGATCTTCTCGAGCCCCTCGCGGTGGCGGCGGCCGTGATGCGAGCTCATGACGCGACCTCGACGCCCATCGAGCGGGCGGTCCCGGCGATGATCTTCGCGGCCTGGTCGACATCGTGCGCGTTCAGATCCGCGAGCTTGCGCTCGGCGATCTCGCGCAGCTGCGCCTGCGTGATCGTGCCGACCTTCGTGCGGTTCGGCTCGCCCGAACCCTTGCCGATGCGCAGCGCCTGCTTGATCAGCACGGCCGCGGGGGGCGTCTTGGTGACGAATGTGAACGAGCGGTCCTCATAGACGGTGATCACGACCGGGATCGTGGTCCCCGTTTCGGACTGCGTCTGCGCGTTGAAGGCCTTGCAGAACTCCATGATGTTGATCCCGTGCTGACCCAGCGCGGGACCGACCGGCGGGGCCGGGCTGGCCTGGCCGCCGTTGGCTTGGAGCTTGATTGTCGTGAGTACCTTCTTGGCCATTTCGAGTCCGTAGGTTAGCTGTGATTGACGGGTTTGGTCTTCGCGGTGCCCACGGCGCATGCGCCGTGGGCCGCAGGCGCGCATGCGCGCCTGCGCGGGAGCCGCACATGTGCGGCTCCCCCAGCGGCGCATGCGCCGCTGGGCGGGTGGGCGCATGCGCCCACCCGAACTACAACTTTTTCACTTGATCGAAGCCCACCTCGACGGGGGTCTCGCGACCGAAGATCGAGACGAGCACCTTCAACTTCGAGGCGTCCTCGTTGATCTCGGAGATCTCCCCCGAGAAGTCCGAGAGCGGCCCCGAGACGACCTTGACGGACTCGCCGATCGCGAACTGCGCGCGCGTGCGCGGCGCGGTGGCGACGTCGGTCTTGTGCAGCAGCCGATCGACCTCGACCTGGGTCAGCGCGACCGGCTCCTGCGAGGCGCCGACGAACCCGGTGACGCCCGGCGTGCCCTTGACGACGCCCCAGGAGTCCTCGTTGAGCTCCATGTTCACGAGCACGTACCCGGGCATCGTGCGCTTCTCGACGGTGACCTTCTGGTTGTCCTTCATCTCCGACACGGACTCCGTCGGGACGACCACGTTGCGCACGGCGCGCTGCTGGCCGAGCGAGACGACGCGGTGCTCGAGGTTCTGTTTGACCTTGTTCTCGTGGCCTGAGTAGGTGTTGACGACGTACCAGCGAAACATTCGGGCTCTCTAGTTCCTGACTCGTTCGATGCGGTGGTTAGGACAACGGCGGTGCGACGTTCGCCGACCGCGCGCGGCGGGGCGAGGAAGATGGTGGCGCTGCACTGCTCGATCAGAGGATCGCTTCGACGATTTCCTTCGCGACGTAGTCCGCGAGGCCGAGGTAGGCGCCGGCGATGGCGACGAACCCGAGCACGACCGCCGTCGCCTGGAAGACGTGGCGGCGATCCGGCCACTGAACGCGCTGGAGCTCCGCCCAGCTGGCGCGCAGGAAGCCGATCGCGCGGTTGCCTTTGCGGATCGGAGCGCCCGAGGCCTGCTCGGGGCTGACGCCGTTGGAAGTGCCGCGTCCGCCGCCCGCGCCCTCCTGCAGTTCGTCCTCGGTGAGGTCGCCCTCGGCCTCAGCCTCGGCCTCGATCTCCGTCTCGGAGAGCGTCTCGGCGTTCGCGGCGACTCCGCCGGCCCCGGCGATGATGGCGGCGTCGAACTCGTCGACGTCCCCGGCGTGCTCGAGCGCTCCCGGGAGGTCCGCGCGCTCGACCCGGCCCGCGCCGAGCTCGCGCTCGCGCTCTGCGCGTGCGGCCGTCGCGCCGTCTGCGCTCGCGCCGTCGCCGGCGTCCACCGCGCCCGGAGCAGCGGCGGGCGTGTGCTCGGGACGGGCGCCCGGCGTGGTGCCGCGACGAGCACGGCGTTGCTTTGCGCGTTTGCGATCACGGGCCACGGCAGCGGTCCCCCGCTAACTAACGAGTCTCCCGATGACCGGTATGACGCCGGCACCAGCGGCAGTACTTGCGCAGCGACACCCGGTCGGGGTTGTTGCGCTTGCTCTTGTTCGTCTGGTAGTTGCGATGCTTGCACTCCTCGCACGCGAGGGTGATAGCGATGCGAACGTCTCCGCGGGCCATAGCGAGTTCTTGCTCCTGCGCCGATCGTGGGTGTAGTGGACACCGTGCCCGGGCGAAGAAAAACCCCGCCCAGGCGCGAGGTATACGGCAGTCTAGCGCGTGCGCGCCGAGCGGGCGATTAGACGGAAACGACGCGGCCCACGTCCCGGCCCCAGCAGACGACCCGCAACCTTTGGCACGAGGCGCCGCGAGCTCTCACTGGGACTCACTCGTACAGCGTGAGCGTCGCGAGGATCACATACAGCGCGACCAGCGCCCAGCCCTCGAACTCCGCGGCCTCACCGTCGCCCGTGACCTGCGCGAGCGTCAGCGCGGTCAGCGCGAGCGCACCGATGTAGACGGGAGCCAGCGCGAACGTCAGCTGCGTGGACAGCGCGAAGGAGACGAGCACGAGCAGCGGGAACAGGAACGCGGCGATCTGCGCGACCGAGTTCTTCACGACCGAGATCGCGAGGTCCGAGCGGCGCTTGTATGCGAGCACGAGGCCCGCGACGTTCTCCACGGCGTTGCCCGCGATCGCCACGATCACGAGGCCGGCGAACGCTTGTGAGATGTTCAGCACCGAGATCGCCGGGGCCAGCCCATTGACGAACCAGTCGGAGACGAACGCCGACGCGCCGCCGGCGAGCAGCAGCAGCATGAGCGTCACCCCCAACCCCAGTCGCGGACCGCCGTGGTCCTCGGACGGAGCGACATCGGCGCGCAGGTAGGGGATCACCCAGGCGAGGTACACAATCAGCATGCACACCGCGCCGATCGCCGAGATGCTCTTCACGTGATGGCTCGCCGGATCGTGCGAGGCCAGCGAGAGACCGAGCAGCACGATGATGAACACCGCCATCAGCAACAGCGTGGCCGTGTCGCGGGGGAGCTTGCGCGAGAAGCGCATCACGCCGTCCTCCGAGCGGCGCGCGCCGACGACGATCACGAGCCCCAGCACGAGCAGGGCGTTGGCGAGGATCGAGCCGATGATCGCCGTTTGCGCGACCACCAGCTCGCCGGCTTTCAGCGCGAAGATCACCACGAACAACTCGGGCAGGTTCCCTAGCGTCGACTGCAGCATGCCCGTGACTCCCGGCCCGAAGCGCTCACCGAGCTGCTCGGTCGCGAACGACACGATCCACGCCAGCCCCGCGAGCGCGAACGTCGCCAGCGCAAAGCGCGGCACCGGCGCCCAGGCGCCGTAGTTCGCTGCGCCTGCCAGCGCCGTCAGGACTGCGACCAACGCGAGCGCCGCGAGCTCGATACGTGTCAGACGGGACATCGCGCCCGGCGAGCATAGTCGGCCTCTCGGCGCGCCGACACACTTCTAGACGGATCGAGGACGCAGCATCGCGCCGCCTCCCGGCCGTCTAGTGACTCTCGAGGACCCGATCGATCAGGCCATACTCCAGCGCCTGATCGGCCGTGAAGAAGCGATCGCGCTCCATGTCCTCGCGGACCTGCTCGGTCGGGCGTCCGGTGTGTTCCGCGTAGATCTCATCGAGGCGGCCGCGCACGGCGAGGATCTCGCGGGCGTGGATCTCGATGTCGGTCGACTGCCCTTCGAAGCCCGCGGAGGGCTGATGGATGAGGATGCGGCTGTTCGGCAGCGCCGCGCGCTTGCCCTTCGTGCCGCCGGCCAGCAGCAGCGAGCCCATCGACATCGCCACGCCCACGCACATCGTCGCGATGTCGGGCTTGACGAAGCGCATCGTGTCGTAGATCGCAAGGCCCGAGTAGACCGAGCCGCCGGGCGAGTTGATGTAGATCGAGATGTCCTTCTCCGGGTCCTCGCTCTCCAGGTGCAGGAGCTGCGCGACGACCAGGTTGGCGACCTGATCGTCGATCGGCGTGCCGAGGAAGATGATGCGCTCGTTGAGCAGGCGCGAGTAGATGTCGAACTCGCGCTCACCGCGCGCCGTGCGCTCGACGACCATCGGGATCAGGGGCATCGCCCCACCCTATCGACCCAGAGCGGCGGAGCCCGTAAAAGCGCGATCATCGCTCCGGCGGGATCAGCTCGAACAACTTTCGGTCCAGTTCGGCGCGAGCCGTTCAAGTCGCAGTTTGCGGAAGTCGATGTCAAGGGTCAGCGGCGCCCCGCGGACAACCCTGTAGCTTCTCGCAATCGTCCTCCGTCCCCGCGAGCGCCATCCCGATCCAATGCACGCTCCCCGCCCCACCCCGCACGTCTCTCCACGCCCCCGCCGCTTCAGCCGCGAGGTTCGCGCGCTGCTGCTCGCGCTCGGGTTGAGCCTCACCGCCGCAGCCGTGGCGATCCCCGCCGTGGCGATGACCAGCCACGCCGGCTGGCCCGCCAATCAGCACCTCGTGATGGACAAGGGCCCGGCTGGGCGCCAGCACGTGCTCACGGGTCGGCCGCACGTGCACAACTACCTGCTGGGCGGCTATGGCGACGACACGATCTACGGCGGCGAAGCCGGGGATGTGATCTGGGGCGACTACCACCCGAGCGGCTGGCCGAGCTCGCAGGTCGCCGTGATTCACGCGGGGAACGGCAAGAACTTCATCTACTCCAACGACACCTACAACTACGTCTGGACCGGCACCAACCCGCAGACGGTCGTGCACGCGCACGAGGACTCGGGCGTGATCCACTGCCAGAACCCGGGCATCGTCGTGTTCACGAGCCACCACGCGCTGCCGCACTACCGCCTCGACGGCTGCCGCCGGATCAGCTTCTACTCCGTCGGCTACTAACCCTCACAGGTTGACCGAGCGCATCACCGCCGCCGGATAGCGCTCGCCGGCCGCCGCGGGGAGCGCATCGGCGATCGCCTGCACGTCCTCATCGCTCAGCTCTACATCAGCAGCGGCGAGGTTCTCCTCGAGGTAGGCCACGCGCTTGGTGCCGGGGATCGGCACGATGTGCTCGCCGCGGTGCAGCACCCATGCCAGCGCCAGCTGCCCGGGCGTGATTCCCCGTTCGCTCGCCAGCTCGCGCACGCGCGCGGCGAGCGTCAGGTTCTGCTCGAGGTTCGCGCCCGTGAAGCGCGGCCCGTGGCGGCGATAGTCGTTCTCATCCAGCTCCTCCGGCGAGGAGAAGCGCCCCGAGAGAAAGCCGCGCCCCAGCGGCGAGTAGGCGACGAGCGCGATCCCGAGCTCTTGCAGGGTCGGCAGGATCTCCGCCTCGACGTCGCGCGTCCACAGCGAGTACTCCGTCTGCACAGCCGTGATCGGGTGCACGGCGTGCGCGCGGCGGATCGTCGCGGCGCTCGCCTCCGACAGGCCGAGGTGACGGATCTTGCCCGCCTTCACCAGCTCGGCCATCGCCCCCACCGTCTCCTCGATCGGCGTGTTCGGATCGACGCGGTGCTGGTAGTAGAGGTCGATGTGCTCGACGCCCAACCGCTGCAGCGAGGCGTCGCAGGCCGCGCGCACGTAGTCGGGGCTGCCGTCGACCAAACGGTTGATCAGGTCGTCCTCTTTGACGAGCTTGATCCCGAACTTCGTCGCCAGGAAGACCTCCTCGCGCCGCGCGGCGATCGCGCTGCCCACGAGCCGCTCGTTGGTGTGCGGGCCGTACATGTCGGAGGTGTCGAGGAAGTTGCAGCCCAGATCCAGCGCGCGCTCGATCGTGGCCCGCGCTTCGGGCTCGTCGATCGCGCCGTAGAACGCCGACATCCCCATGCACCCCAGGCCGATCGCCGAGACCTCGGGGCCGTTCGGTCCAAGTGTGCGCGTGCGCATGCTCATGCTCTCCTCTCGCTCTCGCCGATTGTGCCGTGGTGCGATGCAGACATAATGGCAACACCCGATGTTCCCGCTGAACCTCCCGAACATGCTCACGGTGCTGCGCATCATGCTCGTGCCGGTGCTCGTCGTGGCGCTGCTCGGCAACACCCAGGAGGGCGACGTGCTCGCGGCGATCGTCTTCGCGCTGGCCTCCGCCACGGACTTCGTCGACGGCTACCTCGCGCGCTCGCGTCAGAGCGTGACGACGTTCGGCAAGCTGATGGACCCGCTCGCCGACAAGCTGCTGATCATCGCCGCGCTCATCGCGCTCGTGTCCCTGAACCGCCTCGAAGCGTGGGTGGCGATGGTGATCATCACCCGCGAGCTCGCCGTCACGGTGCTGCGCCTCGGCGCCACGCAGGCGGGGGTGGTGATGGAAGCGAGCATGCTCGGCAAGGTCAAGACGTGCATGCAGATCGCCCTCATCCTCGGCCTGATCGCCGTGCACGGTCAGCCGCTGTGGCTGTCGCTGCTGCTCTACGCCACGGTCCTCGTGACGATCGTCTCGGGGCTCGACTTCTTCTTCGGGCTGCGCCGGCAGCTCGCGCGCGTTCAGACCGACGGCTGAGCGTCGGCCGCGGCCAGCCACTCCTCGAGCGTCGTCTGAGCACCGGTCGGCGCGCCCGCCTCGACTTCCGCGCGCAGCTCCGAGAGCAAGGAGTGGCGCTCGGCGAGGACGTTGTGCTGGTGGATCGTCTCCAGGTTCTCCTGGCGCGCCGAGATGAAGCTCGCGCCATCCAGCTCCGGGAAGCGCTCGAGCACGCCCGCGAGCATCTCGCGCACGCAGTCCTCGACGAAGCGCGGACGGGCATGGGCACGTTCGACCACCGCGACCTCGTCGGTGCGCTTCATCAGCTCGTAGATCTCCGAGGACATGCTCGACTCGACAATCTCCAGCAGCGCCGACGCCTCGATCTCGCTGTCGCACTCCTCGATGCACCCGATCTGCAGCGTGCCCAGACCACGCTGGTTGTGCGTTGCCACCGGCACCCGCTCGAGGATGCGCTCGATCTGCTCCTGCGAGAACCCGTCGGCGCGCAGACGCTCGCCCGCCCGCCCCGCAACCAGCTCCTGCGCGCACGGGCAGGCGGTCATCCCGGTCGCGGACACGCCCACCACGCGACGCGTGCCGCGCTCGTGCGCCACGGCCCGTCCGAGCAGCGTGTAGATCTCCTGGGTCTCCACACCCGAGACCGGTGCCGGCTTGTGCTCGGGATAGCGCGCCGCGATCGTGACTTCGGCACGCAGCGCACCCTGGCGGTCGCGCACGAGCTCGGCGATGCGCTCGGCCAGCGTCTCGGCGCGAAACTGGGACTCGCTGAGCACGACCTCGCCGATCGCCTCGTTGACGACCTCCTCGAAGCGGGACATATGCGCGCCCTTCTGGCCCGAGCTCAGATCCACGAAGCAGGACAGGCGCGCGAAGAACAGCTCCTCGCGAATACGCACGACCTTCTCGACGCCCGTGACCCCGACGCGCGAGAGACCGATCGGGACCGAGGGCGCACGCGCCTGGACGTCGTCGCCAAACGTATGCGTCGGAGACAGCGAGTTGATCTGTCGAGTCGCCTGCACCGCCGCCAAGCCTAGCGGCACGCGCGCCAAGTCCGCCCGCGACGAGCCGCGCTCCTCGCGCTCGCGCACGCGATGACCGTTCGGTGCGCATCGGCACAACCGGCGTACACGACTGCCGATTCTGGTATCACTTCGCACTTAGCCGGTGAAGTCAACCCCATGCGACCGGGGAATCGAGAACGAGCACAGGGGGAGCGACTCGCACAGCTGAAGGGACATGATGCAGATGCGATCGAGTAATCACAGAGGAGGCTAGAAACAGTCGGGTCAGGGGAGGTCGCGGCGGGCAGGTGGCTGCGACGGGGAAGCCGTTTGGATCCTGGGGGTCCAGAATGAGCGACAGTGTCGATGTGTTGATCGCCACGGACGTCACCGCCGTGGTCGAGATCGATGAGCTGCAGGGGATCATCGCCGAGGGCCAGGAGCGCGGGTTCCTGACCCACGAGGCGGTCACGTCCGCGATCGAAGAGGCGGAGCTGACGCACGATCAGACGCAGGACCTGCTCAGCTACCTGGAGGAGCACGGCATCGAGGTGCTCGCCGCGGGAGAGACCGAGCCAAGTCTCGTCGGCCCGGAGGCCGGCGCGGGCGCCGAGCACGCCCCGGCGATCGAGGACGCCGGCGGTGCACGGCCGCTTGCGAGCGTGGAGGAGACTCACGCCACCGATTCGCTGCAGCGCGTCCGCGGCGCGAGAACGCGAATCGAGGAGCTGCGCAAGACCGATGTCGAGCTCGGCGGCGAGCCGAGCCTCGACTCGCTGCGGCTCTACCTGCGTTCGATCGGGCGCGTGCCGCTGCTGAGCGCCGAAGAGGAGGTCTCCCTGGCCAAGCGCATCGAGCGCGGCGACGTCGCCGCCAAGCAGCACATGGTCGAGGCGAACCTGCGCCTGGTCGTGTCGATCGCCAAGGGCTACGTCGGCCGCGGGCTGACCTTCCTGGATCTGATCCAAGAGGGCTCGCTCGGGCTGATCAGGGCGGTCGAGAAGTTCGACTACCGCAAGGGCTACAAGTTCTCCACCTACGCCACCTGGTGGATCCGCCAGGCCGTCACGCGGGCGATCGCCGACAAGGGCCGCACGATCAGGATCCCCGTGCACATGGTCGAGCGCCTGAACAAGGTGACCCACGCCGAGCGCCTGCTGATCCAGCGGCTCGGCCGCGAACCCACGGGCGCCGAGATCGCCGCCGAGCTCGAGTGCACGACCAGGGAGGTGCGCGAGGTGCTGCGCATGGCCCAGCAGCCGATCTCGCTGGAGAAACCCGTCGGCGACGAGGACGACAGCGCGCTCGCGGACTTCGTCGAGGACGACACCGCCGAATCGCCCTTCGAGATCGCCTCCACGGCGCTGCAGCGCGAGAGCGTCGTGCGCGTGCTCTCAGCCCTGCCCAGACGCGAGCGCGAGGTGATCGAGATGCGCTACGGCATCACCGGCGGGCGCCAGCGCACGCTCGAGGAGGTCGGCCGCGCGTTCAACATCACGCGCGAGCGCGTCCGCCAGATCGAGAACCGCACGCTCAAAAAGCTCCAAACGCTTCCCGACGCCCAGCAGCTGCGCGAAGCCTCGTAGGGGCTAGCGCCCTGCACTAGAATCACCGCGTTCTCCCGCGGCGCTCAGCGTCGGGGATGCCCGGCGGGGTGTCCGAGTGGTTAAAGGAGACCGGCTGTAAACCGGTTGGCCCAGCCTACGCAGGTTCGAATCCTGCCCCCGCCACTGTTCTCGCGACGTGACCCCTCGCGCCGAGGAGGGCCTGCCCGGCGTCTCGAGATATCGCTCGCGCAACCGGCTTCGCGGTGGGATCATCTGGGTAAGTAGTCCGCGATATCCAAGAACAAAGGAGTTCCAGCCATGGAGTCCTCCGCTTCCACCACCCGCGTGCTGGTCGTGGCCCACAAGACGGCCGCCACACAACCGCTGCTCGATGCCGTCCGCGAGCGCGCCGCGCGCGGACGCTGCGTGTTCACGCTGCTCGTTCCCAACGCGACCCACGGCCTGCACAAGGTCGTCGACCCCGAGGATCAGGCCGAGAGCGAGGCACAGATCGCCCTCAACCGAGCCTTGCCGCTGCTCGAACAAGCGGCCGGCGCCCCGGTGGAAGGGCTGATCGGCGATCCCGACCCGATCGCGGCCGTGCACGACGCGATCAACCTGCATGGTTTCGACGAGGTGATCGTCTCGACGCTCTCCGCGAAGGTCTCTCGCTGGCTGAGGCTCGACCTGCCCAGCAAGGTCGCCGGCATGGGCCTGCCCGTCACCACGGTGACGCCCGGCGAGAGCCTCGCCGCGACCGCTGGCTGAGGCCGCCGCCTTCGCGGCTTCGCGGCGGTGAGGCCGGCGAGAACCTCGCTGCTGTTTTGCCGCGAGCCGCAGCCGTTGGCGCCGGCTGAGAACTCTTGAAAATAGACAGTCCCGGCAGAGCGGCGATCTCCCGATCCCGCGATCTGCCGGCGCATGCTTGCGCGCCGCGAGCACCACAGATCGATCGACCGACGCTCGCGCGCGGCGAGCACGCGCGAGTCTTTGTCCAGCCCCTAGACAGTCGGCGAGGAAACAGGGGCAGATCGCCAGTCTGGCTACCATACTTCTCGACTGGCAGTAAAATGAGAAGATGTTTCTCTCTCGGTCGGCGTTCGATGCTGGCGCGCGATGCGCGGCGAGCGCCATAGGCGGCAATTCACAGCCCATAGGTCGTGAGACAGCTGTCAGTCGGTGCTTTGTCCGGCGAGCGCTTGTCTGTAGACCTTCCGTCTGCCAGACGCGAGAGTGCGCCGCGTGAAACCTCAGGAGTCCGTGAGGCAGCAGTTCGCCGAGAACCTCCGCAACCACCGCGAACGGCTGAACCTCTCCCAGGAAGAACTCGCAGCCATCTGCGATCTGCACCGCACCGAGATCAGCCTCCTGGAGCGCTGCAAGCGCTCCCCGCGCCTGGAGACGATCGTCGTCCTCTCGCGCGCCCTCGGACTCACCTCCGCGGGCGATCTGCTCACCGGCATCAGCTGAGCCGCCACCCCGTCCTCGACCACGACGGCACCCTCGTCCGTCACCCCGTGACCTCCAGCGAGGAGCTGCGCCCGCGCAAGCCGACGTCGGGACTCGAACCCGAGACCCCCTCCTTACGAACTGCGGTGACGTCGCGGTGAGAAACGAGAGCCGACGGCGAGGCTCGAACTCGCGACCTCATCCTTACCATGGATGCGCTCTACCAGCTGAGCTACGTCGGCGCATGGGGGATCGTAGCGACGCTGAGCCCGGACCGCTACTGCCATGGCCTGGGGCCCCAAGTCGTCGTGATTGGTCGCGTTGGGCGGTCAAGCTGGGCGTGGGGCTAGCTTCGCCTCGGTATTGGGTTCATCGCTGCCAACTCCCCAGGGAGCAGCAGGTGTCGCCTGCGGGACAACCGACTTATCGAGACTTCCATGGGTCGACGAGATCAATGCCTGTGTTCTCGAAGTCATCGGTGTTGCGCGTGGCAAGCGTCGCTCTGAGCTTGCGTGCGATCGCGGCTATCTGCGCGTCAGCGACGCTGATCGGGCGACCGAGCGCGTCGCGGTCACTGACAAGCGCCGCGTAGTGAGCTGCAGCCGTGACGTCGAACGGCTCGACGCGACCATCGAGGTCTTCCTCGATCAACTCATCGATCGCCTGGCTGAGCCGTTGCTTGCGCCGCCCTCGCGGTAGGCGGGCAGCGCCGTACAGCAGCTCGGCGGCCGTGATCGCTGTGGTTGCGACCTCGGAGGCGTCGAGCGAGTCAAGCCAGCCCACGACCCCTTCGTTTGGTTCGCGCCTAATGAGCTCGGAAAGGACGTTCGTGTCGAGGAGGATCACGCTTGAAGGCTCGCCGCGCGAGGCATCTCGCGACGGTCGGGCAGATCGAGTTCCACGCCGTCGAGGGCCGCGAATCGGGCGTGGATACGGCTGCCGAAACCGCCCGATGATGGCTGGGAGGGCAGTGCATCGTCGAGTATGGCCCGTACCTCGGCCTCCATCGAGCGCCCGTGGCGCGCGGCACTCACGCGCAAGCGCGCCTTGGTCTCATCATCGAGTCCACGAACCGTCAGAGTCGCCACCAGCATCTCCAATCTGCTGTCATTGAGTGCAATGCTAGCATTTCGACCTGAGATATCGCGAACGGCGTCGCACTCGATGGACGGCCCGGAGATGAAGCTCGCCACGTCGGCCTATCAGTCGAGCATCCTACCGCCACCGAGCCGGATAGGGGGATACGACTCGGTGCCCGGGACGACCTGGGCCTCTGTCTGCAACCGACTCCTTCATCCACCACGCGGACCAGTCGACATGGCGTTGCCGGGCGGCAAGACCGCGGCGCTCAGCGGACCGATAGCGCAGCCAACGACGTCGCTCACGCGCGGATCTCGTCCAGAGCGAGCGTGAGGGCAGTTGTTGCTCGAACGGTCGCTTTGGCATCGC
This sequence comes from Solirubrobacteraceae bacterium, assembly GCA_036495605.1. Lineage (GTDB taxonomy): Bacteria > Actinomycetota > Thermoleophilia > Solirubrobacterales > Solirubrobacteraceae > Palsa-744. Next base: position 22,745 of record DASXMO010000078.1, on the reverse strand, counting down.
TCGCATCAACGTCGACTTGCCACAGCCACTTGGACCGAGCAATCCAGTGACCGAGCCGCGCGCCACCCTCAGCGAAAGGTCGTGAAGGATCTCCCGACCTCCACGATTGACCACCAGCTCTTCGACTGTGATCGCGGCGTCCACGTTCACGCGGCAACCCTACTATGAGGGCACACGGCGCTCGGCTCACTCGCGCTCTGGACGAGAAGGAGGCGTCCTATGTGCCGGTTGACGGCGCGTTTCGCCAGATTCGCAAGTGTCCCCTCTCTGTCAATCTCAGCCGCCTGCTACGACACGCGGAAGTGCCGGCGGGCCGAGAACCAAGCTAAAAGCTTCCGGCGAGGACGTCCTCTCGTGTGATCTGCCCCGACGGACAGGGCTTGCTCGCGCGCACGACGCTCGAGTAGATCTACACGTGCGGGTGCTCTACGACTACCCGGGTGGCATCATGCTCGGTATGACGCAATGCGCGCGGCTCCGAAAGCGGGCACTGGTGGTCGTGCTGGCCGCGGGAGCCGTGGCGGTCTCTGCGAGCGCGAGAACCGCGCACGCCGTGCCGGTCACGCGTTATCCGAAGGTTTATGTGGCCAACCGTGGCTGCCGGGGCCACACCATCCGCCCGGCGAACATCACACTCGCCTGCGCCGACGCGAATCTATACGCAACGGAAGTATCGTTCTTTCGTCAAGGAACGAACGTCTACGGGTCACCCGAGGCGGACGCCTCGGCGACCATCCACGAGAACCGTTGCAAGCCGGACTGCGCAGCGGGCAGCTTCTTCGTCGACAAGGGCGCACTGGTCCTCAAACGAATCGTGCGTTGCAGGGACGGCCTGCTGTACTACTCGCGCGCCGAATACGCGTTCGTAGAAGGTCAGAACGAAGTGGACATCCAACCGTTCGAGCATTGCTCGGTGGTCCGCCACGGCGGCTGAACACAGGAGAGGCGCTTGACGCGGCGGCGCACGGTCACATCCCTGGCGCTGGCAACGGCGATCGCGCTCGCGGGTGTCCTCTGCGGCGTGCTCGCCGGCGGCGTCAAAGCCGCCGCGCCCGCCGAAGCGCCGGCCTCGCCGACGGCACGCGCTCAACTCGCGGCGCAATCGGCCCAGGCCGCGGCGACGCTCGCCACGCTTCCGCACGGGTCCGTTCGGATCACGCTCCCCGGTCACCCGCCGCTCGAACTCTCCGAAGACCCCCAACTCATCGCCACGATCGAAAAAACGAGCGGCATCTCACTGAAGCACCACTGACGCAGGATCACCCCTTCCCGTGAAATCTGAAAAGTTCTCTTCCGAAGTCTGAGCAGCGTTGGCAGAATCGCCGCAACCCCGCGAGCGATGGGGCCACAATGACAACGGCCTACTCGAACGCATCTGGGAGAAAGTACAGACGATCCTCGGCGTGTGCTTTCCGTCGCGACGGTCGTGTCAGGGCGTGAACACGAGCCGCTTGGCGCTGATCGGCGTGAATGCGAACGGAGCGCTCAGCCGCACCACACATGGGGTATTTTCGTATTCCCCACACATGATGCCCCCGTTGCGGGGGTCGCCCGGAGCTGTCGTCTCATACGCCTGGTCATCGAGCATTGAGAACCCGGTCAGATAGCCGGAGGCACGGGCGCGGGCGTAGGTTTTGCGGACCGGGTCGAAGCGGTACACGGCTGAGCAGCCACAGGTACCGTCTTCGTCCTCGTAGAAATAGAGCTTCCCATCCGACCACGAGGGGCCGGCCCAACTCTCGTCGCCTTCGCCGACGGTCAGCAGCGCGATCAGGCGCTGGGGGCCGCCAGTGATCGCCTCTGTGCGCACCTCGGTCGTGGTGCCGTTGCTACCAAGGCCATCATTGAGATCAAACGTATCGATCAGGGCAAGCTGGCTCCTGTAGAGCTGCAGCGCTTCGACGACGGGTTCCCGCGGTGCCCCACACCGCAGGCGCGGCACGGTCGTTGCCGAGGTATCGCCCGTGAAGTAGCACTTGCGGCGTGGCGCGCCTCGAAGCATTCTGCGCCCGGCGCCGTCCAGCAGGCTGCTCATCACCTTCGTCCGGCCACTGACCCAGGCAACACGGTCGCCCCAGATCGTCGGGTACGACGCCCCCTCACTGCCGAGGACCGCTTTCGGGTCGCTGCCATCTACGCCAGAGACGACGAGCTGACAGCCGCCTGCGCATTCTGTGTACACGAGCATCGGTGACCCGGATGGGCCCGGGCCAACGTCAACCTCGATCGACCGCCTGGCGGATGGGATCGACGGCATCGAGATCTGTCCATCGCGGCGCACCACGACATGCCACGATCGGCTGCTCACATCGTAATCACTCCAGACCTCAACGCCGCCATACGCCTGCACCGCCGTGTCACCCTCCAATGAAGCGATCATCTTCGGGGCATTCGCTGCCCTAGCGCTTGCACCGCACAGGAACAAACAGACGGCGAGAACGATCGTGCAGGAACCCACCGCTCTGCTCAGGCCCCGCATCGCTAGCTCCCGACTGGTTTCATCAGATGTCCAGCTAACGCTCAGAGCGAACAAAAGTCGCGGGCTTGGCGCTCTCGGTGCCATTCCCCGCCCGACAGGCGATACCGTCGAGTCTGCGGCTAGGTCGAGCCAGTAGCGTCGTCGCTTGGCGAGGGGCCGCTGGCGAGCTCCGCGTCACAGAACGGGAGGACGTCGTCCATCCCGCTGAGCTCGAACACTCGCTGTATGTTCGCGGGCCCGCGAATGATTCTCAGCTCGTGGCCGAGCGAGACGCACTGTTCATGGCCTCCCATGAGCGCTCGCAGGCCACTCGAGTCGATGAATGTGAGGTTTCTGAGGTCGACGACTATGCGTTCCTGCTCGCCGGCGCAGGCATCTGCGAGGGCCGCCTCGATGTTGGGGGCTTCCGAGAGGTCCGCTTCGCCGGCCAGGGCGATCGTGCAGACCTCGGAGGCGCTCGTCACCTCGATGGTCAGATAGGGGTACAGGTGGGTCACTTTCATCCTCTGTGGCTGAGCAAGCGCGCGGCCTGTGGATTGTACGCGGGTGCGGTGGCGGCCAGGTGCGAGGTCAGTCGGCGGTGGCTCCGCCAGGGGCGGGAGGTGGCGCGCCGGCCTGCGCTGGCGGGTGCCTGGCGGCGTCATGCAGTGCATCTGGGAGGCACGGGTGAATGGCAACTGCGTCGGACAGCCCGACGATCGTGGCCAGACGCTTTAGCTGTGAGGTGTCAGGGATCACGAGGATCAGCCTCGCGCGGCGGTGGTCGAGGCGGTCGCTGAGGCGCAGCAGCATGTCAATGCCTGCGCTGTCCAAGTAACGGGTGTCGCTGAGATCGACGATCAGGCATGAGGCGTCGGGACTGAGCGCATCGGCCAGCCGCTGTTGGGTGATCGCGATGTTCGCGGCGTCGATGTCCTCGTGGACGTGCGCGATTGGCACATCGTCGATTCGTTCGATGCTTAGCAGGCTCATGGTTGGCGGGAGAGTCGCTTGGTCATCGTCACGACGGTTCCGTCTGCGCCACTATCGATGTTCACGCTGTCCAGAAGCGAGCGCATGATGTCGAGCCCTCTGCCGCCGCCGTGCTGGCGGCTGGTGCGCCAGCGGCCGACATCGCCAACCGTGACCGTGACGTCCTGGCCGTTGCGTTCCAAGCGCACGGTGAAGCTCGCTTCGCGGGCGCCATAGGCGTGCTCGATCGCATTGGCGGCGGCCTCGGAAGCCGAGAGGGTGATGTCGAACAGCTCGTCTTCGTTGGCGCCGGCGACCTCGAGCCAGCGGCCGAGCGTGTTGCGCAGCCCGCCGAGTACGTGGGGACGCGCCGGGAGGGTCATTTCGAGCGTGTCTTGCAGCGGCATCGTCTCGATCGCGAGGAGCGCCACGTCGTCCTCGAGCGGGGTCTCATCGAGGAGCGCGCGATATACGCGGTCGGCGAACGATGAGTCGGTACGCCCAGCGGCGGCGTGTGCGGCAGCTGTGAGCCGCTGAAAGCCCTCGTCGATGGACTCGCCGCGTCGCTCGATCAGTCCGTCGGTGTAGAGCAGGAGTCGGCTGCCCGTCGGGAATGGGTAGCGACAGGCTTGGTAGTCGTGTCCGGTGCGCACGCCGACGGGCAGGCCGTGCCGTTGCTCGAGCAGCCGGGTGTGACCGTCTGGCTCGATCAGCAGCGGCGGTAGATGCCCGGCGATGACCGCTTCGAGCACTTCGGCTTGGGGGTCGAGCGCGAGAATCGAGAGGGTGGCTCCGCGCTTGCGCCCCATCGAGACGAGCAGTTCGTTGAGCATCGAGACGACCTCGGTCAACTTGTGCCCCTGCACCATGTATGCGCGCAGCGCCGTGCGGATCTCGGCCATCACCGAGGCGGCCAGCACGCCGCGACCGACTACATCGCCGATCACGAACGCGACGCGTCCGTTGGCGAGCTGGAAAACGTCGTACCAATCCCCGCCGATCTTGATGCCCGAACCGGCCGGCAGGTACTTCGCGCTGAAGCACATACCGGGGATCTGCGGCAGCGCGTCAGGCAGAAGCGTGCGCTGCATGATCGCGGTCACGGCGCGCTGCTCTGAGATGCTGGCGATGTCGATCGCCAGCGCGGCGCGGTCGGCGGCGAGCTGCAGCAGCGTCACATCGTCCTCGTCGAAGTCGCGTCGAACGAGCGTGCCGATGTGCAAGACGCCGATGACACGACCTTCGACATGGATCGGCACCCCAAGCATCGAACGGATGCCCCTCTGCCGGAGAATCGGGTTCACGACATCGGCGTGATCGAGATCCGCGATGACGATAGGCCGCGCCTCGGCGGCTACACGACCCGCGAACCCGCGGGCCAACGGGACCTGAACACCCTGGCGGACCTCCTCCTCCAGTCCTCGCGCGGCGCGCGCGACCAGGACACCGCGATCCTCGTCGAGCAGCAACACCGCCGCGGTGTCGACCTCCAATGAGCTGCGGATGCGCTCCAGGAGCTCAGAGAGCATGTCCTCCAGGGACATGTATCCGAGCGCGGAGTCGGTGATGCTCAGCAGGTGATTGCGGCGATTCTCCGAAACGGAGGAGCCGAGCACGGATTGCTCGGCGGCCGGCGAGGCGGCGGGCAGCCCGTTCCCCGTCGGCGTTTGCAGCTGCTGGGCGTCCACGAGCCGTTTATACCCACAATTCATGGGCGTAATACTCGCGCGGAGACCCTCTCGCTCCCGGGCGACGACGCAGGCCGGATCCTCGTCGCGTCGCGAGCACCACAGGAAGGCGGCTTATCCGGGCGGATCGTCACAGCTGGTCCTCAGCTGCGCGGTAGGCAACCTGCAGGAAGTCCGAGACGGTGTGCGCGACGAACACGGAGCTGAGCAGGCGCGTGAGACGCGGCGCGCCGAGGAGCCCGAGCGTGAGGGCTGCACTGACCCATTGGGCGAGGCAGTAGGGGCACACCAGGAGCTCTCCTACTGCGAGGCGCAGCCCGTGGCCGCATGGTTGCTCCTCTACCTCGCCCTGCCCGCTTGACTCTTCGAACTGCGTAAACGGCGCTCGCAGGAAGCTCGTCACCTTGTCCTTCGCGAGCAGCCGGCTGAGCTTGTGAGTGGCGATGCCGATCAGCAGCAGATCGCCTACCGTGAAACGCTCGGGCAGTTCGTGGCTGCGGGCGCGCAGCGCGAGGAGCGATCCGGCGAAGCCGGTCCCATATACACCTGCGAGGATGGCGTAGGAGCCGAGCGGGCGCTCCTGGTCGGGAGCGTAGTGAGAGGTGAGCGGCCCCGGGCGTGTCATGCCGTTGGCGGCGTGGCGGTCATGGAACTCGCTGCGGGCGCCTATCAGTTCTCCGCGAACGCCCTGAAGGCGGCGGTCATCTGCCTTTCGGCTTGGGTCGCCTCGTCGATCTGCGCTTCTTCGTCGGCTTCCTGCCCAGGTTCGTTCAGCTCGGAGTTGACCTGCAGCACGATGCTCTCGAGGAAGTGACGCAGCTCGACTTCCGTGCCTGGCTGCACGTCGGCGACTTGGACGCCGCTCTTGGTGACGCGTACCGGCCCCCAGCGGCTGTGTGGGGTGTCGAGCAGCGCATGAACGTTCTCGAAGCGCTGCTTCCACGCCTTCGAGCTCGTGCCCGTAAGCTCGGCAGTGAGCGTGGCGTCGTCGATCTCTGTGGTGCCCCAGTCGATCTGTCGCGGCTTGGGAGTGGCCATGAGCTAGAGCTACCCGGATGGTGACGGGGTAACACCTGAATCGTTTGTGTGTCGAGCTCCCAGGCGACGGCTGCGCTCATGCGGGGCTCTCCACACGCCGCTTACCGGCGGGATCGATCCGCTTCTCGCCCAGGCGCTCGGCGAGCCGCGAGGCGAGCGCCATGATCGTCAGCGCCGGATTCGCCGACCCCTGGGTGGGCATCACGCTGCCGTCGCAGACGAACAGGTTCGGGACGCCCCAGACGCGGTGGTCGGAGTCGATCACGCCGGTGTCGGGCGAGTCGGACATCGTGCAGCCACCGACGAGATGGGCGTAGCGGTCGATCTGGAGGATGTCCTGAGCTTCGGCGGCGTTCAGGATTTCGTGGAGCTTTCGCTTGCCGTAGGCGATGTTCGCTCGATCGTTGTCGCACTGGGTGTAGTCCAGGCGCGCGACCGGCATCCCGTTGCGATCGCTCACATCGGCGAGCGTCACTCGGTTCTCTGCCCGCGGCAACAGCTCGCACAACACCCCGATCGTGTACCAGTGGTTGTAGTCGCGCATGTACTCCCGCAGCGACTGTCCCCAATGCCCGTCGGCGAGAACGTGCTCGGCCCAGCCGATCGGGAGCGGCCCGACCGTCTGGATCGAGAACCCGCGCGCGAACCCGCGTCCGGGATCGGTCTCGTAGAACTGCTCGCAGTTGATCTCCGGCGGCGGCGCCTTATACATCCGCATCTCTTCGGGAAAGCGCCCGGCGACCTGCGGAGCACCTTGCACCATGATCCCGCGGCCGACCAGATCGTTCTTGTTGCCGAGACCGTCCGGCCAGCGCTCGCTGGTGGAGTGCAGCAGCAGTCGCGGTGTCTCGATCGAGTACCCGGCGACCGTGACGGCGTCCGCTGCCTGAAAGTGCTCCTGGCCGTCATGGAAGTAGCTGACACCGGTGCAGCGCCCGGCCCGGTCGGTCTCGATCCTCGTGACCATGCAGTCGGCGCGCACCTCGACGCCGTGCTCCAGCGCGTCGGGGATGTGAGTGACGAGTGGAGACGCCTTCGCGTTCACCTTGCAGCCCTGCAGGCAGAACCCGCGGTAGATGCAGTGCGGACGGTGCCCGAACGAGCCGTTGGCGATGCCAACAGGGCCGACGCGCATCTCGATCCCCAGACGTCTTGCGCCCTCCCATGCACGCAGGGCACCGGCGCCAACAGGATGCGGGCCATGCGGGTAACCGTGCGGATCGCCCCACGGCCACCATTCGCCCGCGACCGGCAGCTCGCGCTCCAGACGCTCATAGTGCGGCTTGAGATCCTTGTAGGCGATCGGCCAGTCCGCCGCCACGCCGTCGCGGGTGTACACCTCGAAGTCGGAGGGGTGAAAGCGGGGGGTGAACCCGGCGTAGTGGATCATCGAGCCGCCGACGCCGCGCCCGCAGTTGTTCTTGCCGAGCTCCACAGGATCCTCGCAGCCGATGATGCGCTCCTCCGTCCAATACAACGGGTGCGACCCGGCCTCATCCGATACCCAGTCCTCGTCGGGATCCCAGAACGGCCCGGCCTCAAGCACCAGCACCCGCCAGCCTCGGCGGGCCAGGCGCTGCGCGAGCGTTGCGCCACCGGCGCCCGCACCGACGATCAACATGTCGACCGCCTCGTCGGGCTCATAGCGGCGCATACGCTCGCGTCCCGGCACCCCTCGCCGATGCGGATCGAGCAGAAACGCGGAGTCGTTCTCAGGCGGACGCAGCGCGCCCTTCAGAGCGACACGCAGCCTGCCGTTCACTCCAGCCCCCGCTCTCGCACATCGCCCACCGGATCGATCGCGAACTCGGGCGGGGCCTCCCAATGCTCGCGCTGGCCGGCTCCCAGCCTGGCGTAACCACGCGGGTAGGCGGGTCCGCCGAAGCCGATCTCGTTCCACGCCCACGGATGCGAATAGAACGCGCCGAGCACGCCCCGCATCACCACCCCCCACGCCTTCCCCACGGGCAACTCCCAGTCGAGCTTCCCTTCGGAGAACCGCTGCACGATCTCGTGCTGGGACTCGTGGCCGGCAGCGGCGAACCCGTCGTCGGAGCCGTGCTCGCGCGCACTTTGATCGAGGCCGGCCGCGACTTGCCGCCAGGCCTCCGGGTCCGGGGGCATGTCGTCGTGACGAAACCCGTCCAGGTGGCCTGCGTACAGCTTGGCGTCCACCATCTCGAGCACAGGGATCCGCGGATCTGAGTCCTGACCGGTGACGACATCGCAGAATGCCCTCAGCGTGTGTGCCTGCGGCTCGGTGAAGAAGCGAATCGGCGGGACGTTCGCGACTCGCTCGAGTATCGCCCGGCGGGTGAGCGGGTCCCAGTGATCGGCGGCGGTGAGCACGTCGTAGTCGGGGTAGCGGCCCCGCATTTGCGGCGTCGTTCCCTTGCGTTGACGCGGCAGCTCGGCGGGTGGGCCGGGTGTGGTGTCGCCGCCCTGCTTGGGGAGATGTCCGGCACCGCTTCGCGCTTGGGTCTCGGCCATCGCTCTCAGCGCTCCCGGTCGGCGAGCGCGGCAGCGACCCCCATCCCCCCGACGAGCGCCAGCGCTCCGGGCGCGAGCAGCGGCGGCCCCATGATGATGTTGTAGAGCGGCTCTGCGAAGCCACCGGGACGCTTGCGGATCCCCTGTATGTGGGTGTAGACGCCGATCAGACCGTCCAGGCAATACAGGGCGGAGACTGCAGGCAGCACGGTCCTTGCCGCGCGTGGCGAGCGCACGCCGGCCACGCCGGCCGCGGCCAGCAGCGGCGAGAGCGCCACCGGAGTCCACATCCACTTGTCCCCAAAGGAGCCGCGGAAATGCTCGAAGTAGATCTCCAGTCCCAGCGGCAGCGCACTGGCGGCGGTCGCCGCGGCCAGCGTGCGCTGCGCGCGACCGCGACGCAGGTTCTTCAGCAGACGCTCGTGCTTGCGCTGACGCTTGGCGCTCATCGCCCGGGAAGGAACTCGGGGAGCTTCTGGCGCAGCGACTGGGCGATAATCTGCCGTCGGCTGGGGTCGCCGTGCAGGATCGCCGAGGCAAACGAGCGGGCCTGCTCGATCGTGATGTGCGGCGGCAGCGGCGGAACCTCGGGGTCACACACGACCTCCAGCACCGTCGGACGGTCGGCTGTGAGCGCTCGCTCCCAGCAGTCGCCAATAGCGTCCGGATCGTCGGTGCGGATACCGTGCAAGCCGATCAGTTCTGCCCACCGCGCGTAGGGAATATCCGGCAGTTCCTGTGACTCGACGAACTTCGGATCGCCGGACATCGCGCGCTGCTCCCAAGTCACCTGGTTGAGGTCGCGGTTGTTAAGCACGAGCACGATCAGCCGCTGATCAGACCAGCGCTCCCGGTACTTGGCGATCGTGATCAGCTCCGCCAGCCCATTCATCTGCATCGCCCCGTCGCCGACGAGCGCAATCACAGGCCGGTCGGGGTACGCGAACTTAGCGGCGATCGCATAGGGCACCCCGGCGCCCATCGTGGCGAGCGTGCCGGATAGCGAGGCCATCATCCCGGCACGCAGCCGCACGTCGCGGGCATACCAGTTGGCCGCCGAGCCGGAGTCCGATGTCAGGATCGCGCCGTCGGGCAGGCGCTTGGAGAGCTCGTGGAAGATCAGCTGCGGGTTCACGGGCTCGGCCGGTGCGTGCGCCCGCTGCTCGATCACCTGCCACCACTCGCCGGTGTTCTTTTCGATCTGCTCCCGCCAGCCCCGGTCCTCCTTGCGCTCGAGCAAGGGCAACAGCGCTTTGAGGGTCAGCGCGCTGTCGCCGACGAGGTTGACCTCCATCGGGTAGCGAATGCCGAGCATGCGCCCGTCGAGATCGATCTGCACTCCGCGCGCCTGACCCTCCTCAGGCAGGAACTCCGAGTAAGGGAAGCTCGAGCCGACCATCAGCAGCGTGTCGCAGTCCTGCATCAGATCCCAGCTCGGGCGCGTGCCGAGCAATCCGATCGAACCGGTCACGAACGGCAGCTCGTCAGGCACCGCGGCCTTCCCGAGCAGCGCCTTTGCGACACCCGCACCCAGCGTGTCGGCGACCTCGATCACCTCTTGAGTGGCGTTTAGTGCACCGGCGCCGACGAGCATCGCGACCTTCCCGCCGGCGTTCAGAACGTCAGCGGCGTCCTGTAGCTGACCCTCCTGCGGGACCACCTGCGGCGCCTGATATCCGGGACCGGAGTGCACGGTGCCGTGAGCACGCGGCGGCGTCTGCACAGCATCTTCCATCTGCAGATCGTTGGGCACGATCACGCAAGTCACCGCACGCTCGGACAGCGCGATCCGCATCGCACGGTCGATCAAATGACGGATCTGGCCAGCCTCGGTCGCCATCTGCACGTACTCGTGCGCGACATCCTTGAACAGCGTCGTCAGGTCCACCTCCTGCTGGTAGTTGCCGCCCAACCCCAGCCGGGCCTGCTGCCCGACGATCGCCACGACGGGCTGATGGTCGAGCTTGGCGTCATACAACCCATTCAAGAGGTGGATCGCGCCGGGACCAGAGGTGGCCAAGCACACGCCGGCCTCGCCGGTGAACTTGGCGTGCGCGCAGGCCATGAACGCCGCCATCTCCTCGTGACGGACCTGGATGAACTCCGGACGGTCATCGGAGCGACCGAAGGCGCCCATGATCCCATTGATGCCGTCGCCGGGATAACCGTAGATGCGCTTCACGCCCCACTCGGTTGCGAGGCGGCCGAGCAGGTGGTCGGCGACGGTCTCACTCATAGCTCTCCCTTTCGGTAGTGGGAATCTCCTCAACGCGCACGCTTCGCTCATACCCTCGAGATCGGAAGACAAAACGGCGTGTCCGCACCGGCCCGTTCGCGGTTGCGATGCTCGGTAAGCGGTGGACGTTCCTCGAACGTGACTCGGCGAGTCTCCATCGACTCGGAGGCGCTGCTGGTGGGTGGCAGGACGATGGAACCGCAGGCATGGCTGTCGGCGAACTCAGGGCCGAGGAAGCGGGTTTGGGCGGCGAGGAGCACGGCGTAGGCCATCGCTGAGAGATCACGCAGCGGCTGGTGGCGGTTTTGCCTTTGACCGAGGTCGACTTGAGCGAGCGCGTCCAGCCCCCAGGCTCGCCAGCTGTCGATCAGCATCGCTATCTCAACGCCGTAGCCGGCGCTGAAAGGGATTTGTTCGAGCAGCGCCCGGCGCCCGGCGGTCTCTCCCGCGAGTGGCTGGTCGAAGACGGCCAGCTCGGGGGCGTGAAGGTTGAGCAGCGGTCTTGCCATCAGCTCGGTGACGCGGCCTCCGCCTTCGGCGAGCACGGTGTTGCCGTTGCGGAACGGGCGGCGGAAGGTGCCCTTGACGAGCTGTATGTCGGGGTCGCAAAGCAGTGGCCCGAGGAGGCCGAAAAGGGATCCTTGGTGGAAGTCCTCGGTATCGGTGTCGGCGAATGCGACGATTTCGCTACTGGTGGCCGCGAGACCACGCCACATGGCATCGCCCTTGCCTTGCGCGGGTCCGTAGTCGCTGAGCAGCTGATTCTCTTGGGCGACTTGGAGTCCGGCTTGGCGGGCGATCGTGGCGGTGTCGTCTTTGGAGTCGGCGTCGATAACGAGCACCTCGTCGAGCAGGCTGGCGTCTTTGAGGCAGGCGGCGGTGTGGGCGATCGGGCCGATCGTCTGTGCGACTTCGCGTGTGGGCAGCAGCAGAGCGACGGAGTGCTGCTTGGCGGCGAGGAGGCGGTCCAGGGGGAACTCGCTGGCGCGGTAGGAGCGGCGGGCGCGCCAGTCTGCGCGCGTGAGGTCTTGGGCGAGGCCGCGCGGGGCGCGCCCGTCGGTGCGGGCCGAGGTCCTCACTCTGACGTGACGCGGACGGTGTATGGCGATGCCCTGCCTGGTGAGCGCGTCGGCTAGCGCCTCGTCCTCGAGTGCTGCGCGTACCGGTAGTCCACCGCAGCGCTGATAGGCAGCGGCGGTTATCGCAAGGGATGCACCAGAGAAGTGCGGATGCTCGACCGGCGTCGCGCCTGCGGTCTGCTGGACGGCGAACGCGAGTCGCCTTGTGACGCCCAGTTCGCGCACGGCAAGAGCGTGCGGGTCGAGGATGTCTTGCTCTGTGGGGTCGAGTTCGATCAGGCCACCGATCGCGGCGGCGCCTGACCGCGAGAGGGTGAGCTGGGTGGAGAGCCAGTCGGCGGCGACGGTCGTGTCGGCGTCGCTGCTTGCGATCAGCCCGTTTTGTCGTTCGAGGCTTATGAGTCGCCGGTAGGCGATGTCCATTCCAAGGCGTCGGGCGCGTCCGACGCCTTGGGGTTGCGGAAGGGCAACGGTGTGAATGGTGAGCTGTTCGTGCTGGCACGCGGTTTGCTGGATGACGTGGAGCGTGTCGTCGCAGCAGCCGTCGAGGATCACGATCACCTCGTAGCTACCGACGGGCATGTCGCGCTGACTGGCGAGCGCGTGCAGGCAGGCTTTGATGCGTGGCGCCTCGTCGCGGGCTGGGATGACGACGACGGCGTGCAGGTCGGTGTGCGGGGGTGCGAGCTCGAGGGGCGTCGGCGCGGCGTGGAGGTCTTGCCGGTGCTCGTTCATGGTGCGCTCGCCCCGACGGCGATGAGTTGTTGGGCGTGTTCGTAGTCCTCGTCGCGATTGTGTGTGAGCGCGCCCACGAGCTTGTCGTGGTGGGAGTACCAGACGGTGAACGCGCCGTCGGGGTGCTCGTCGAGTCTGCATTTGTCGTGACCGTCCCCCCAGGCCGCGTACTTGAGGGTGTGTTCGCCGATGGTCGACCAGAAGCCGGGGACGTCCTGCCATCGCGCGTCAACGCCTGCGAGGACGCGCCCGGCGATCTCGCCTTGGCCGAGCGCGTCGCCCCAGTGCTCGACGCGCAGCCGGCGTCCCGCTCTGCGGTTGTGGGCGTAGGCGACGTCGCCTACGGCGAGGACGCGCTCGTGGGCGCGCATCTGCATGTCGGTGAGGATCGCGCCCTTGACGATCGTCAGGCCCGCCTGCTCGGCTAGCTCGCTGCGGGGACGTACGCCCATGCCGAGCACAACGTTGTCGGCCTCGATCGGGTCGCCTTGGTTGAGTGCGACGATGCGGCCGTTGTGCACGGCGGAGACCTCCACGCCCATCCGTAGCGTCACGCCGAGGTCGGTCAGCCAATGTGCGATGCGCTCGGCGACCTCGGCGCCGAGGCGCTGCTGCTGCGGCGCTGGTTCTTGACCTACGAGCGTCACGTGAGCACCGGTGAGGGCGAGCGAGGCGGCGAGCTCGCAGCCGATGAACCCGGTGCCGAGCACAATGGTGCGGGTGCCTGGCTTGGCTTGGGAGGCGATGCGTTCGCTGTCGGGGCGCTCGCGCATCGTTTGCACTCGGGGGTCGTCCAGGCCGGGGAGGTCGGGCCGGGATGGCTCTGCGCCGGTGGCGAGCACGATCGCGTCGGCTCTGATCGCGTGGCCGTCGGCGTGGACGGCGCCTGTGCTGAGGTCGATCGCGGTTACTTCGCAGCCGAGACGCAGCTGGATGTCGTGCTCCTCAAACCAGCCGGGCTCCTCGATCGGTAGCTCGCCGGCGTCGAGCTCGCCGCGCAGGAACTCCTTGGTCAGCGGCGGCCGGCGGTATGGGATGAGGGTCTCCTTGCCGAGCATCGTGACCTCGGCTGCGCCGCCTGCTTCGCGGTAGGCGCGGGCTGTTGCAAGACCGGCGGGCCCGGCGCCGACGATCACTATCCGCCGGGGACTCATCGGCCGTCGAAACGGTCGAGCCTGTACTGGTCTTGGCGTGCATCGAGCGCATGCCAGCGGGCGAGTTCGCGTGCAAGCCGGTCGTGCACCTGATCGCCCGTCAGCGGCTCGTCGCGCCCGACGCCGCGCCAGCTGACGGTGAGCACGCTCGCGCCGCGGGAGAGCTGCGTCTCGATCCAGCCGATCGCCTCCTCAAGCGCCGGCGGTTGCAGGTAGTAGAGGACCTCCGAGCAGACGATCAGATCCCAGGAGCCAGGCGGGGCCTCATCGGGAAAGGCGGCACGCAGCAGATCGACGTTGCTCACAGCTCGCAGGTTGCGGCGGGCAAGCTCCAGGGCGCTGAGAGAGAAGTCGATGGCGATGACGTGCTGGCAGCGCGCGGCGAGCTGGCCGGTGAACACGCCGATCGAGCAGCCAACCTCCAGGCAAAGGCCATGCGATTGCCGTGGCAGGGCCTTCAGGGTCGCCGCGTACTTTTCCTGCTCATAGCTGCTGGTCAGGTAGCCCCAGGGGTCCGGGCTCTGCTGGTAGAGCAGCTCGAAGCGCTCCAGGTCAGCGGTGGCGCTCATGCTCTCTCCGTGGTGAGCGTGTGCGTGCCGAGCTTTACGATCTTGGGGTCCAGCCGGTGCTGCAGGAGGAACAGGTCGAGGTCGCGGCGGGCACGGTCCAGGGTGCTCGCGCCGATCAGCGCCCGTGAGCCGCAGACCTGTGCCGCCTGCGTAGAGATCAGCCGGGCGGCGTCTGCGAGAGCGACGCGGCATTCGAGAGCGAGCACTGCCGGGTCGAGCTGGGGCCGCGGGTCCTCCGGCTCATTGAGGCTGGCGGTGGTGTGCTCGAGCCAGCGGTCGATCGTGCTCTGCTCGACGCGCATCCTGCCGAGCGCATGGGTTTGCACCGCGTCTGAGCGCTCTGGGTCAAGAACGCTGATGGTCTCGCGCACGATGCTGTCGGCGAGCCCGGCCCAAGTGGCGGAGGTGCGAATGCCGTCGCGGGAGAAGTAGGGCTCGCGTGAAAGCTCACCGGGGCCACCAAGGACTGCAAGCACCGGAGTGTCGTAGAACTCGACGCGGTGGCTCTCTGAGGCGCGCAGCCCGGATGCCTGATACCAGCCGCGGTCGATGCTGATCTGACTGCTGGTGTCGAGGTAGACGAGACGACGGGAACCATCGTGGTCGGCAGCGAGGACTAGCGCACGCCGCACACCGCCTGCTCCCGAGCAGAAGGTCTTGACGCCGCGAAGCACGAGCTGGCCGCCGTCACGCTCGAGCCGAGCGGGTGGCCCCTCGCCGGGGGCTGGATCGGCGCCCCACACGCCGAGCAGCAGCTCACCTCCTCGTATCTGAGTGAGCTCGGTGGAGCGCAGCGGCTCGGGGGCGGCGAGGGCCAAGCGCTCGATCCCGTTGAGATGCCCGTCGAGGATGCGCGCGGTCGAAGCGTCGGCGGCTGCCACGGCCCGCACGAGCCGCGCTTCGTCCGCCAGTCCACCTGCCGGTGGTGTGAGCGCACCGGCGGCAGCGAGGTCAGCAAAGTTCTCGATGGGGAATCGTGGTTGGCGATCAAGCTCTGCCGCGCGCTCAGCGATACGCACGAGCGCGTCCTCGAGTCCTCCGGTAGGGGCTCGCGCTGGTAGCTGCTGGACGCTCACGTCGGCACCTCCGTCGCTGGCGGGCTCATCGCTTGATGGCGCATCGGAGCGAGCACGAGACCGTGAGCGCGAGCAGCCGCGGCGAGCGCCGGCAGCAGCGCAACGGTGTTCTGGCAGCCGGCCCTCCGAGCTCCGGGCCCAATGGCGTCGTGCATCAACACCGCCCCACCGTCGAGGAGTTGGTCGCGGACATGCGTGAGCATCCACGATGGCTGATCGCCGCGCCAGTCGTGCGTGTCGATCGACCAACGCACGAGCTGCAGGCCGACTCGAGCGGCGACTCGAACGCTCGCGTCGGTGCAGATCCCCCACGGTGCCCGCCAGAGCCGCGGATGCACGTCGATGGCTGCCAGGGCATCGAGCGCCATTTCGGTATCGAGCAGCAGCTCAGCTTCGGAGAGCTCTGTGTGGCGGACGTGGCGGTCACAGTGCAGCTGGATCTCATGGCCGGCGAGGAGCACCGAGCGCACGAGATCGGGCTGGGCGCGCACTCGCTCGCCGATCATGAAGAACGTCGCCGTGACCTCACAGCGGGCGAGCTGCTCCAGCACGAGCGGCGTCCATATCTCCTCGGGACCGTCATCGAAGGTGAAGCTCAGTGCGCATTGTGGCTGCGCCCCAGCGTCCTCCCCTGCTGGAGCCAGATCAGTGGGAGCCGTGCAGCTCACGACTGGCCTTGGTACTCGCGCAGGAACCCCTCGAACAGACGACGGTGCCCCTCCTCGTCGTGGAGGATCGCGATCACCATGTCGTTGGTAACGGGATCGGTTTCCTCGGTAGCCTCGATGATCTCGTTGTAGAAGTCGATCGCGCCGGTCTCCGCCTCGATTACGCCCTTGATGACGTGCACGATGTTGGTTTGATGCTCGGGCGGCTGTAGATAGGACTGTTCGGCTTGAAAGTCCATCGAGCCAGGGACGACTCCGTAGAGCTCCTTGATGCGGTTCGCGAACTGAGTGGCATGCCCAAGCTCCTCTTGGATGTCCTCACGCAGGGACTTGATGACCTCCTGGGCGCGCACCCCGTCCGGGTTCACCGAGCCCGCGAGATAGCTCATCACGGTCTCGATCTCCATCCAGTACGCCTTGGTGAGCATCTCGACGATCCGCTCGCGCTCTTCGCGGGCGTCCTCGGCGAGAATTCCTGTGCTGCTTTGAACTGCTGACATAGCTGACTCCTTTCGCCGGCTGTTTCTGGTGAGCGCATACCCGGCTATGGCCCGATGCAACCGCCCGTAGTCGGACAGGGCTGGTTTTGCGCTCGCCAGGCAGCGGGTATGGCCAGCAGGATGCTTGGGGACCGCGGCCGATCGAATGGAGGGATGAGATCGCACGGTTGAGGCGCAGTAACTGCGCGGCGCCGGGCATCGCGCGCCGGCGGCGTGGCCGTGGCTTTGAGTACCTCGACGCGGACGGAGATCGTGTCGAGGATCCCGAGGTGCTGGAGCGAATCGCGGAACTCGTGATCCCACCGGCGTGGCGAGATGTGTGGATCTGCATGGATCCGCTCGGGCATCTGCAGGCCACCGGGGTCGACGCGGCCGGCCGCAAGCAATACCTGTATCACGCACGTTGGCGCGCTCACCGCGACCGGCGCAAGTTTGACTCGATGGTCGCGTTCGGGACGGCGTTGCCACGGCTGCGTCGCCACGTGGCACGCGACGTGAAGCTCCCACGCGACGGCGGGCGTGTCGAGGTCGCACAGCTGACCGAGCGGCGGGTGCTGGCCCTGGCGGTGAGGTTGCTGGACCTCGGGTTCTTTCGTATCGGCTCGGAGGACTATGCCGAGCGCAACGAGTCATACGGGCTGACAACGATGCTGCGCGAGCACGTGAGCGTCGAGGAGCGCGAGGTGATCTTCGACTTTCCCGCGAAGTCCGGGCAGCGGCGGGTCCAGGCGATCGCCGATCCCGAGGCGCTTGCGCTGCTCGTCGCACTCAAGCGGCGCCGCACGGGCTCACAGCTGCTCGCCTACCGTTCCGTCGATGGTTGGAGGGAGCTCAGCGCGGAGGAGGTCAACGCCTATCTGAAGCGGGGTGCGGGTGGCGATTTCACCGCAAAGGACTTCCGTACCTGGAACGCGACAGTTCTTGCCGCAGTTGCGTTGGCGGGCGCTGAGCAAACACGGGCACGTACTGCACGGGAGCGGGAGGTCAAGCAAGCAATCAAGACAGTCGCCGCCTATCTTGGGAACACGTCCGCTGTGTGCCGCGCCTCCTACGTGGACCCGAGAGTGATCGACCGCTTCCAATCTGGGGTGACGATCGCGGAGGCGATCGGCCGCGCCGGCCCGGATCTGGGCAAGCCGCGGATACGTGCTCGAGTGGAGGGCGCTGTGCTGGCGCTGCTCGAGGACGCAGCGCATCGCGCGTGAGCACATGGATTGGCAAACCGGGCAGTTGGGTAGATGCGGGTGTGTGTCGATGGGGCTGTGATCTTCGGCGAGGGGAGATTTGATGAGCGCGGGTGTTGAGGCTGGGACGATCGAGACGAAGATTCCAGCGCGGTTGGATCGGCTGCCGTGGTCGCGTTTCCACTGGATGGTGATCGTTGGTTTGGGGACCGCGTGGGTTCTCGATGGGCTCGAGGTGAACGTCGTCGGCTCGATCTCGAGTCGTATCTCTGAACATGGCGCGGGCACGGGCCTGAGCGCTGGGGATGTGTCGGGCTGGGCGGCGTCGCTGTACATCGCGGGGGCGTGTGTGGGCGCGCTCGTGTTCGGGCAGCTCACCGATCGTTTCGGGCGTAAGCGCCTGTTCATGCTGACGCTTGGCATCTATTTGACGGGTACGGTGCTGACGGCGTTGACGTTCTCGCCGGGCTGGTTCTTTGCCTGCCGGTTCTTGACGGGGATGGGCATCGGTGGGGAGTACAGCGCGATCAACTCGGCGATCGACGAGTTGATCCCCGCTCGCCGGCGCGGCCGGGTGGACGTGTCGATCAACGGCAGTTACTGGCTCGGTGGGATCGGCGGGTCGCTGCTCGCGGTGTTCTTGTTGAACACCGCGATCTTTCCGGTGAATGTGGGCTGGCGTCTGTCGTTCGTGCTTGGTGCGGTGATCGGGTTGGCGGTGCTGTTGGTGCGCCGCAACGTGCCGGAGAGCCCGCGCTGGCTGTTCGTCCATTGCCGCGAGAAAGAGGCGGAGAAGATCGTCGATGAGATCGAGCGGCAGGTCAGCGATGAGACCGGCGAGCAGTTGCCGGAGCCCGATGAGGAGCCTTTGACGGTGCGTCAGCGCAGGACGATCCCGTTGCCTTTGATCATGCGGTCGGTGGTGAGTATGTATCCGCGGCGCTCGATTCTCGGCTTGTCGCTGTTTATCGGTCAGGCGTTTCTCTACAACTCGATCCTGTTTGGGTTCGGGAACTTGTTGAGCCTGTATTTCCATACTCCGTCCGGGAATGTTCCCTACTACCTGGCTGTGTTTGCCGTAGGGAACTTCGCCGGTGCGTTGATCCTCAGTCCGCTGTTTGACACCTTGGGGCGCAAGCCGATGATCGCGGGCACCTACATCCTCTCCGGGGCGCTGTTGATCGTCACTGGCTTGCTGTTCAAGGCGCACGACCTGGACGACATCAGCTTCACGGCGTGCTGTTGCGTGGTGTTCTTCTTTGCCTCCGCCGGCGCGAGCGCGGCTTATCTGACGGTCTCTGAGGTATTTCCGCTGGAGACCCGCGCGTTGTGCATCGCGGTCTTCTATGCGGTCGGCACAGGTATCGGCGGCGTAATCGGCCCGCAGGTGTTCAGCCGCATGATCAACACCGAAAGCTACGAGCAGGTGTTCCTCGCGCTCAGCCTCGGCGCGGTGATGATGATCCTCGGTGGACTGGCTGAGCTGGTGTTTGGAGTGAAGGCGGAGCGCCAGAGCCTGGAGAGCATCGCCAAGCCGTTGACGGTCGAGGACTCTCCACACCGGGCTGCCCCCGCACTGGCAGGGTAGGGCGAGACTGATGAGGTCATTGGTAGTGGCGGTGACGGGCGCGAGCTCGGGGGTTGGGCGCGCTACCGCGCAGGCGTTCGCGCGTGAGGGTGCGACGGTTGGGTTGATCGCCCGTGGCCGGGAAGCGCTCGCCGCCACCGCCTCGGAGGTGCAGGATCTGGGCGGGGAGCCGGTCGTGTTGGAGTGCGATGTCGCCGATCCGCAGGCCGTCGGGACGGCGGCGGGCGAGCTGGAGGAACGTGGGGGCATCGACGTATGGGTGAACAATGCGATGGCGAGCGTGTTCGCTCCGACCTGGGAGATCACTCCCGAGGAGTTTCGGCGGGTGACAGAGGTCACGTATCTGGGGGTGGTGTACGGGACGCTGTGCGCACTTTCGCGGATGCGAGCGCGCAATCGTGGCGTGATCGTGCAGGTCGGCTCGGCGCTGGCCTACCGCGGCATCCCGCTGCAGAGCCCGTACTGTGCGTGCAAGCACGCGATCCAGGGGTTCACCGAGTCGCTGCGCTGCGAGCTGATGCACGAGGGAAGCGGAGTGCGAGTGACGATGGTGCAACTGCCGGCGCTGAACACGCCGCAGTTCGACACGGTACGTACGCGTCTTCCCCGGCATCCGCGGCCAGTGCCGCCGGTCTACCAGCCGCAGGTCGCCGCGCGCGCGATCGTGGCCGCCGCTCTACAGCCCGCGCGGCGCGAGTGGTGGGTGGGCGCCTCGACCGCGTTTACGCTGCTCGGCAACGCTCTCGCGCCGGGGTTCGCCGACCGCTATCTGGCACGGACGGGGTTTGACTCCCAGCAGACCGACGAGTCTGTGCCGCCGCAGCGTCCGGACAACCTGTTTGCGCCGCTGCCGGGCGCGAGGGCCGCGCACGGTGACTTTGACGATGAAGCTAAGTCGCGCAGTGTGCAGTGGGAGCTCACTCGCCACCGGCGGCTGCTCGCCGGTGGCGCGGGGCTCGCGGCGGCGGGACTACTGGGGCTGGGCGCGATGCGCCGGGGACGATGAGCGAACAGGCGCCGCCAATCAGCTCCTATGGGCTGATCGGGGACTGCCACAGCGCGGCGCTGGTCTCAGCTGAAGGCTCGATCGACTGGTGCTGTCTGCCGCGATTTGACAGCGGCAGCTGCTTCGGGCGTCTACTTGATCGCGAGCGCGGCGGGTTCTGTGCCGTGTACGTTGAGGGCGGTGCGAGCTGGCAGGGCAGCAGCTATGTCGATGACACGCTGGTGCTCGAGAGCATCGTCGAGGGGCCGCAGGGAACCGTGCGGGTGAGGGATTTCTTTGCGATGCGTGAGCGCGGCGCGCTCGAGCCGCGACGCGAGCTGATCCGGATAGTGGAGTGCGAGCGCGGCAGCGCCGATGTGCGCCTGGAGATAGCGCCGCGATTTGACTACGGCGCTGTGCGGCCGTGGCTGCGTCGCGCGGCGACAGACGCGTTCACCGCGATCGGCGGCGACGACGGGCTGCTGGTGTGGAGCGACGGCGAGCTCGACGTCGAGCGGGAAGGACTCCTCGCCTTTGCTCGAATACACGCCGGCGAGCGGCTGCGGCTGCTGATCCGGTTCGTGCGCCCGCATCTGCTCGAGCGCGAGCAGATCGATCTGGATGCCGGCGAGGTAGACGGACGCCTGCAGGAGACCGTCAAGTGGTGGCGGACTTGGCGTGAGCGTCTGAGCGAGGACGGTCCCGACCACGGCGCGGTGGTGCGCTCGGCATTGACGCTGAAGGCGCTGACCTACGCCCCGACCGGGGCGATCGTGGCAGCCCCCACGACCTCGTTGCCGGAGACGATGGGTGGTGAGCGCAACTGGGATTACCGCTACAGCTGGGTACGGGACTCGACGTTGACCGCGCACGCGCTGGCGGAGCTTGGCTGCGAGCGTGAGGCCCGGCGGTTTCGCCATTTCATCGTGCGTAGCTCCGCCGGGCACGCCGAGGACCTGCAGATCCTGTTCGGGATCGGCGGGGAGCGACGGATTGCAGAGGAACAGCTGGACCTCGAGGGCTACCGTGGCGCGCGCCCGGTGCGGGTTGGCAACGACGCGGCGGGCCAACTGCAGCTGGACGCATACGGGGAGATCTTGAACCTCGCGTGGCGCTGGCACCGCCGCGGGCACTCCCCCGACGACGACGAGTGGCGATTCTTCTCAGAGCTCGTGGACAGCGCTGCGCAGCGGTGGTCTGAACCCGACCGCGGTATCTGGGAGTGGCGGGGGCAGCCACGGCACTTCGTCCACTCCAAGGCCTGCTGCTGGGCGGCGGTCGACCGTGGGCTGCGACTGGCTGAGGAATGCGCGCGCAGAGCGCCCACGCGCCGCTGGGAGAAAAGGCGGGAGGAGATCCGCGAGGCGATCGAGACCCGCGGCTATGACTCCGACCGCGGGGTGTTCGTGCAGTGCTTTGACGAGCCCGCACTGGACGCCGCGCTGCTGTTGCTGCCAGTCGCGGGGTTTGTGGATTTCGACGATGAGCGGATGCTGCGCACGACCGACGCGGTACGCGCGGAGCTGGACGCGGGCGGGTTTCTCTACCGCTACCGGCAGGACGATGAGCTTGCGGGCGATGAGGGCGCGTTTCTGGCGTGTTCGTTCTGGCTGGCGGAGTGCTACGCGCGCCAGGGTAGGCTGCCGCGGGCGCGAGAGGTATTCGACAGGGCGATGGGCGCTGCCAGCCCGCTGGGTCTGTTCTCCGAGCAGATCGATCCCGACAGCGGCGAGCTGCTCGGCAACTACCCCCAGACGCTGACGCACCTGTCCCACGTCGCGGCGCTCGCCGCGCTCTCCCAGGCAGAATCGCAGGCGGTGTCAGTATGAGCCCGGCCCGCGAGGCCCAGCCCGTCATCGAGCAGCTCACGGCGAGAGCCTTCACGATCCCGACCGACGCGCCGGAGGCTGATGGAACGCTCAGCTGGGATGCCACGACGATCGTCGTCGCGGAAGCTCGCGCAGGCGGACACACTGGGATTGGCTACAGCTACGCGGCCGGCACCGCCGCCTCCCTGATCTCCGAGCTCCTGACCGAAACGGTGCTCGGTGCCGATGCGCTTTCGCCGCCGGCGGCGTGGACGCGGATGCGCCGCGCGGTGCGCAACATCGGGTATCCAGGGGTCGCCTCCAGTGCGATCTCAGCGGTAGATATCGCGCTGTGGGATCTGAAGGCCCGGCTGCTCGGGGTGGCGCTTTCCACGTTGTTGGGGCGGGTGCGTGAGCGGGTTCCGGTGTATGGCAGCGGCGGGTTCACCACGTATAGCCGTGAGCAGATGGAGCGCCAGCTCACCGGCTGGATGGTGCAGGGGATCCGTGCGGTGAA
>DASXMO010000077.1:0-3576 GCA_036495605.1 Solirubrobacteraceae bacterium | reverse complement strand
CGCACGATCCGTGATCTGACTGGCGGTCATCGGCTTCTTCGCGCCGCGCAGGATCTCTTCCGCCGCTTCGAGGAACGTCATGCTACCCAGCATAAGGCGCCTACCCTGACGACAATGGGATGAGCGCGTCTCGCAACACGGCAGATGGCCAGACTCGGCGTGACCATGCAGCATTCGTCATAAGCTAACTCGGACGGCTTGAGGGAGCCAGTTGCCTGCTTTGGACAGGCGTTGCTCGGCCAAATTGGCGTGGCAGTGCTCTCGCCATTCGCGGGCGTACTGGTTGCTGGGCTCGGTGAGCTGATCGAGGATACGCGCGGGGCAGCGATCCTCGACAGGACCCATGTCCTCGCTGATTGGCTTGGTATAGAGCACGCCCTCGCGGCGCTCGGCCAGCAGCACCAGACCAAAGATCTCCCGACCGTCAGCTGAACGCACTGCCGCGTAGATGACCTGCCCATAACGAGCTGTGTCGATTACCCGCGCGGCGAACTCCGCACCGAGGTCGAACTCGATCGCGGCGCGTGCGGTGAATGGTCCCTGTAGATGTCCAGCTGTCCAACCCATGATGTTCCTCCTGCGATGTCGATGCCCATCTCAGTGGTGGGCCTTGTACGGCTCCGGTGTCTCTGTGGAGTGCGACGCCGTCGAAGGAGTCAGGGCCCTCCGAAAATCTCGGGTGCGAGCCGCTACTCGATGATGGCGAGCTGACCGAAGTCAGAAGAGCTCATGTTGCCTCTTCTATTCGATCGTACGCGCGGCCGGGGATGGCATTTGACGAGTGACGCTCATCTTCGAGCCCCATCCGATCGCTGTCGCATTTTTGTTACAAATTCGGCACAGTATTGGTACAAAGACGCATGAGTTGTGTGTAATTGGGCGTTAGGGTTAGGGAATGATCCAGACGCCCACCCCGCGGCGTGTTCTTGCCGAGTTGAGCTACGACTCCGCCGTGCGCGCCCTGGATCTGCAGGAGAGAGCAGTGGAACAGCTGCGCGCGAGGACGGGCACACTGCTCGCCGCCTCCTCTTTGACAGCCTCGTTCCTCGGGGCTCAGACGATTCAGCACGCCGGTGGCCTGGGAGCACTCGTGGTGCTCGCGCTGATCTCCCTCGCAAGCTCGATCGTGCTGTGCGTGTACGTGCTGCTGCCGAAGCGCGGGTTCGTGTTCGCCATGAGAGCTCCAACTATGTACGAGACGCTGTATGAGATCGGCGGGGACGAGGAACAGGTGCGGCGGCGGCTGATCTACTGGCTCGATGAGTACTGGAAAGCCAACCAAACCGGGATCGACTCCCTCGACCGCTACTACTTCGGTGCCGCGGTCGCTCTGACGCTCCAGCTCTTGTTCTGGTCGTGGGCGCTGGCCGCTAACATCTCCTAGTGATGCCTGACCCTGAGCCCACATCCACGCCGCCTGAGCCCATCTCGGCGTCCGGTCCGCCTCCGCCGCCTCCGCCGCCTCCGCCCGAGTTGGCGCTTCACGAGACTAATGGCTTTCGCGGTCTGCTCAGCTTCCTCACCAGATAGCCGTCCCGCTGCACGAGAGCCTCTCCCCAGCTGACCATGATCCTCCCCATCAGGAGGCCAACCGTGACCGAGACCCTGAACAACCACCACAGCGACACTCTCCGCAAGATCTTCGATCACCCGGCGAGCGGCAACGTAGAGTGGCGTCAGGTGCTGTCGTTGCTGGAGGCGGTCGGCACGGTCACCGAGGAGCACAACGGCAAGTTCAAGGTGGCTGTCGGTCCCGAGACCGAGGTCGTGGAGCGC
The DNA here is from genome assembly GCA_036495605.1 of Solirubrobacteraceae bacterium. Lineage (GTDB taxonomy): Bacteria > Actinomycetota > Thermoleophilia > Solirubrobacterales > Solirubrobacteraceae > Palsa-744. The sequence goes on along the minus strand of DASXMO010000077.1, from coordinate 1,800 downwards.
CCGCGCGGGAAGGACATCGGCAAGCAGATGGTCGTCAATCTGAGACGCATGCTGGGGAATGCCGGCTACTCGCCCGACGGCGCTCCGGCGCACGCTGACGAGCGCTCCCGTGACCACGGCGACGGCCAGTGGGGCTCGCCCACGTAGCGTGGTCTGAAGGAAGTCGCCGCCGCACCCCACCGGCGGCTACCGTTACGCCCGTGCGAGTAGCCACCTGGAACGTGAACTCGGTCAAGAAACGCCTGCCGCGGCTACTGTCCTGGCTGGACGAGCGGCGGCCTGACATCGTCAGCCTGCAGGAGACGAAGCTCACCGACGACGCGTTCGAGCAGCTGCTCAGCGATGAGCTTAACGACCGGGACTACGCGTTCGCCCATCACGGCGAGGGGCAGTGGAACGGGGTGGCGATCCTCTCGCGGGTGGGTCTGGAGGACGCCGTTCCCGGACTCGCGGGGGCGCCCGGCTGGGGCGAGGGGGTCGCGGTCCAGGAGGCGCGCGCGGTGGCGGCGACGTGCGGCGGGGTGCGCGTGCACTCGGTGTACGTGCCGAACGGGCGCACGGTGGACTCCGAGCACTACCAATACAAGCTCGCCTGGCTGGCTGCGCTGGGCAAGACGGTCGCGACAGGCCCGCGGGAGACGATCGTGTGCGGCGACATGAACATCGCCCCCACCGACGCCGACGTGTTCGATCCCGCCGCCTACATCGGGCACACCCACGTCACGGCACCCGAGCGCGCCGCACTCGCCGAGCTGGAGGCGACTGGCCTGAAAGACGTCGTGCGCGAGCACTGGCCGAGTGAGCGGGTGTTCACCTACTGGGACTACCGCGCCGGCATGTTTCACCAGGATCGTGGGATGCGGATCGATCTGGTGCTGGCCGGCGCTCCGGTGGCCGCGCGGGTCAAGGCGGCATGGGTCGATCGACAGGCGCGCAAGGGCAGCGGTCCGAGCGATCATGCCCCGGTGATCGTCGACCTGGACGAGGCGCCGGACGGGGACATCGGCCCGCTCGTGCCGCCGCCGTCCGCTCGCTCGGGCAGGCAAAGGCCGGCGAAGCTGCCTCAATCACCGTGACGGTTGTGCGGTGAGAGCTTTGGATCGCCGAGCACTTGCGCAAGCATGGCCATTATGTGTGCGCGTGTCGCGGGCCAGAGTGGGTCGGGGTCGGCTTCTCCGGTGAGTCCCATCAGTGCCAGCCCACGCATGGTCGCTTGTCCCGAGACGATGAGTGGGATGAGCTCGGGTCGCTCTGCGTGCTCTGGGAAGAGGATTGGCGCTGCCATCGTGTTCAAACGGCGCATTTCGTCGTGTGGCACTACGGTGTATCGCAGCAGCTCCGGGTCGGTGCGCGCCCCAATCGCGAGCTCGAGGAGCGCCGTGAACAGCGGTCCTCTATAGATGTGCCACATGCGGTCGAGCAGGAGTTCTTGGCGCTTTCGGGGCGAGCGGGTGCTCGGTATTCCCTCCGCGAACATCTCGCTCATGGATTTGGCCCTGATGTAACCGATCAGCTCGCCGAGCAGGGCTCCCTTGGACGGGAAGTGGTGTTGTAGCGCGCCGGGGGTCACGCCGGCGCGCTCGGCTATGCGCCGCGTCGTCGTCTTCGCGTAGCCGTGCTCGACGAGGCAGTCGATCGCGGCACCCAACAGCGCGGTGTGCGTCGCCGCTCGACGTTCGGCCTGGGTGCGACGTTTGCGTTTCTGGGCTGAGGCTGGGGTGGTGATCGTTTGAGTATCGCGTGCCAGGGTCTAGGGCGCCAAGTAGGATCCGGCTCGATAATACATTCCATACGACTGAA
>DASXMO010000076.1:0-21327 GCA_036495605.1 Solirubrobacteraceae bacterium | reverse complement strand
GGGCATGTGCTGCATCTGGTGTGCGATCTGACGATCGCGGCGGATAACGCGAAGTTCGGTCAGGTGGGGCCGAAGGTGGGTTCGTTCGACGGCGGTTTCGGCGCGGGCCTGCTCGCGAATTTGGTGGGGCCGAAGAAGGCGAAGGAGATCTGGTTTCTGTGCCGCCAGTATTCGGCGCTCGAGGCCCTGGAGATGGGGATGGTGAACACGGTGGTGCCGCTGGCGGAGCTGGAAGCGGAGACGGTGCAGTGGTGTGAGGAGATGTTGGCGCTGTCGCCGTTTGCACTGCGGTTGTTGAAGGCGAGCTTCAACGCGGCGGAGGACGGGTTGAGCGGTATCCAGCAGCTGGCGCATGATGCGAACCTGCTGTTCTACGGCAGCGAGGAGGCCCAGGAGGGCCGGAACGCCTACCGGGAGAAGCGCAGGCCGGAGTTCGAGAAGTTCCCCAGGCGCGCGTGACCACGGCGATGCAGACGACTTCGACGATGCTCCCGGCGTCGGGCCCCGGCGGCACGACGGAGCGCCCGAGCATGGTGCGCATCTGGGTGATGGCCGCACGCATACGCACGCTGCCGGCGGCGGTGGCGCCGGTGCTGGTGGGAACGTCGCTGGCGCTCGGCGCGGGCGTGTTTCACCCTTTGGCGTTCGTGGCGGCGCTGCTGGGGGCGGTGTTCATCCAGGTGGGGACGAACCTCTCGAACGACTACTCGGATGCGCGCAGGGGCGCGGACACGGAGGACCGCCTGGGTCCGGTGCGGGTGACGGCGGGCGGCTTGGTGCCGCCCAAGCAGGTGCTGATCGCGACGTATGCGACGTTCGGACTGGCGGTGCTGTGCGGGGCGTATCTGGTGGCGGTGGCGGGACCGGAGCTGATCGCGGTCGGCGCGGCGTCGATCCTCGCGGGGGTGCTGTACACGGGCGGACCGCGGCCGTATGGGTATGAGGGTTTGGGCGAGGTGTTCGTGTTCTTGTTCTTCGGCGTGGTGGCGGTGGCGGGCTCGTATTTCGTGCAGGTGCAGGCGCTGCCGTGGCAGGCGTTCGGGTGCGCGGTGCCGGTGGGGCTGCTGGCGAGCGCGATCTTGGTGGTGAACAACGTGCGCGATATCGACACGGACAGGCGCGCGGGCAAGCGCACACTGGCGGTACGGCTGGGCCGGGAGCGCACGCGGGCGCTGTACACGGCGATGGTGGCGGGCGCGTTCGTGAGCGCGCCGGTGCTGTGGGCACTGGGAATGTCGCCGTGGCTGTTGCTCAGCTGGGCGGTGATCCCGCTGGCGGCGGGGGTTGTACGGACGGTGCGCACGCGGGTGGACGGACCGGCCCTGAACGGCGCGCTGGCACGGACGGGGATGTTGCAGTTGCTGTTCTGTTTGTTGTTCGCGGCGGGGATTCTCGCGAGCGGCGGGATCTGAAAGCGGTCATGGGCCATCACGGGGCGTGGTTTTGGGTGGGAGAGCCAGAGCCCCGCGTCTTCGTCGATTGCTGTCGGCGCCGCTCACCGCAGCAGTCGGCGCTCGGGAGGCGTGGAGGCTTGAGATGAGATTGAGCGTCGAGCAGAAGACGGTGCGCCTGCGCAAACCGCTGGAGACGGCGCACGGCACTGTCCGCGAGCGCGAGCTGGTGGGGGTGACGCTGGCGGCGGACGACGAGGGTCCCGAGGGCTGCGGCGAGGCGGCGCCGCTTGAGCAGTACGACGGCGTGAGCGTGGAGCGGGTGCGCGGCGCGCTCGAGCGCTACCGGCACGTGCTGGCGAACGCGGATGGTCTGACGGGCGTGCAGCTGATCGAAGCGTGCCGGCGCGAGGAGGATCTGCCGCAGGCGCTGGCGGCGATCGACATGGCCCTGTGGGATCGCGCGGGCAGGCGTGCGAACCGTCAGGTCGCGGAGCTGCTCACGGATGAGCCTGAGCGCACGGTGAGCGTGAACGCGACGATCGGGGCGACCGATCGCGTGGGCGCGGCCGAACAGGCGCAGGCGGCTTCGCGGGCGGGGTATGAGTGCATCAAGGTGAAGGTTGGGATCGGCGATGACGCGGGGCGGGTGGCGGCGGTGCGCGCGGCGGCGGGCGCGGAGATCGCGCTGCGCTTGGACGCGAACGGAGCGTGGACGGTGGACGGCGCGGTGCGGGCGATCGAAGCGCTGGCGCCGGCGGGATTGGAGCTGGTGGAGGAGCCGACGCACGGCCTGCACGCGATCCGGGAGGTGCGCGAGCGGGTGAGCACGCGAATCGCGATCGACGAGACCGCGGGCGAGCACGGCGCGCTGGGCGCTGGCGTGGCCGATGCGGTGTGCCTGAAGATCGGTCGCTGCGGCGGCATCTCGGGCCTGCTGGCAGCGGCGACGCTCGTGCGCGCCTCAGGCGCGGAGCCCTATGTCGCCTCCACCCTCGACGGCCCGCTGGGCGTGGCCGCCGCTTTGCACGCGGTCGCGGCCCTGGCCTCGCGCGGCCCGGTCCCCCCGTGCGGGTTGGCGACGCTGGGGATGTTCGAAGACATCGAGGAGCAGCTGCCGGTGAGGCAGGGCAGGATCGCGCTGCCCGACGCGCCGGGCCTCGGCGTCAGGCCGCTGTGAGCACGCCGGCGACCGCGGCTGGACACTCCAGCGGCAGGCGGTGACCGCCGGGAACCGTCGTCATGACGGCCCGGGGCAGCAGGTCGGCCAGGCGTCGCCCCAGACCAAGGAACTTCGCGTCGCGCTCGCCGACGAGGACCGTGGAGGGCATCTTCAGCTCATGCAGCCGATCCCAGAGCGGGACCATCTCCCCCGTGCCGATCCCGCGCAGGACCGCCGCGATCGCGTCCGGCCGGTTGCGGCGATAGTCCTCACGCGCGAGCTCATCGACCTCCGGGGGATCGTCGGCGAACATCGGCTGCGCGCACCAGCGCGTGACGAAGTCCTCCTGCGATCCCTCCTCCAGCTCGTCGGCGAGGCGGTGGTCGGCCGCGCTGCGCTGTGCTCGCTCGCCCTCGTCCTCGATCCCGGCCGTCGTGGACACGAGCACAAGCCGCGACACCCGCTCGGGCGCCGCCAGCGCGACGTTCAGCGCCACGCGCCCACCCAGCGAGTAGCCGCACAGCGCAAAGCGCTCGGGCGTCCGCGCCAGCACGTGCTCGACGCAGCCGGCGAACGTGATCGGGCGCCGCGCGTTCGCCTGCTCGCCGTGCCCGGGCAAGTCCAGCGCCAACGAGTGGCGGCCATCGGGCGGCAACCGCTCAATCACGCCGTCCCACGTGCGACTGGTTCCGGCGAAGCCGTGCAGTAGGACGAGGGTCTCGGGCACGCCCATCAGGCGGCCAACGCCGCCTCCAGGTCGCACGCCGGCAGATGCGCCGGCGGCCACGTCAGCTTGAGCTCACCCTCCTCCGCCAATGTGCGGCGCACGCTCAGCAGCACGAGCCCTATGACGTTGCCGTGCTCGTCGTATTCGACGTTGTGACCCTCCCCGGTCTCGAACGCACTGGCAGGCGCACGCGACGGACCGACGCTGAGATAGAGGACGTCCCCACGATCGTCGTAGTGGCAATGGTCGAACTCGATGCCTGAGATCGTGATGTTCATGATCGTTTCCGCGGATCGTTGCTCTGGACGGTCGCCGTCACTACCCATGCGGGTGAGTCATTGAAGTCTACGACGACCCGCAACCATCGGTTGGGCACGATATGGCGCCGGTAGAACCGCTCGCGTCCCGGAGTCGGGTCATCCGCACGGAAATCAGGCAGCTCAACCGTCCCCATGATCGCCTCGACGTGATCGAGCAGCCACGGCCGACCGAGCGCGAGATGCAGATGTGACCCCGCATCGAATCTCACCGTCCGGCCGTCGGGGTCGCTCGTTTGAGGATCGCCTTCCATACCGATCGAAGATAGGCGCGCCTTGGGACGAAACTCTCGGGCGCAGGATGTGGGCATCCCAAGCGCCGGGTAGCGTTCGCTGAGACCGATGACACCCGCCACCGACACCTACGTCTTCCTACGCGCGTTCGTCGACGAGCTTGCTCGCTGCGGGATGCGCACGGCATGCACGTCACCCGGCTCGCGCTGCGCCCCGCTGGTGCTGACGCTCGCGCGCGAGAAACGGTTGGAGTGTCACTCGCACATCGACGAGCGCTGCGCCGGGTTCTTCGCGCTTGGGGCCGCCAAGGCCTCGGGGTTGCCGGTGGCGGTGACCTGCACGTCCGGGACCGCCGTGGCCGAGCTGCTGCCCGCCGCGGTCGAGGCGCGTGAGGCTCGCGTACCACTGCTGTTGCTGAGCGCCGACCGCCCGCCGGAGCTGCGCGAGAACGGCGCAGGACAGGCGATCGATCAGCTGAAGATCTTCGGCGACGCCGCGAAGTGGTTCTTCGAGGTCGGCACCCACAACGCGACCCCGGAGCGGGTGCGCTGGATCAGGACGCTCGCCTGCCGCGCCTACTGGACCGCGATCGAGGGCCGCCCGGGCGCGGTGCACCTGAACTTTCCGCTGCGGGAGCCACTCGTGACGGACGCCGCGCTGCCGGCGGACGAGACGGGTCGCCCCGCCGGCCGACCCTACGTGCTGCTCACGACCCACATGACCAGCACACTCACCCTTCCCCATACGTCCACCCTGCCTGCCGCACCATCCCAGCGCCGCGGCGCCACTGCGAGCGCCTCGACCCTCGGCTCACGCGCTGAAAGCCTCGCAGGCCTGCGAGAGCTTCAGGCCGGAGCCCGGCGCGGCCTGCTGATCGCCGGTCGTCACGAGCGCCCCACCCCGCTCGCCGGCGCCGTCACAGCGTTCGCAGAGGCGCTCGGCTGGCCGGTGCTCGCGGACCCGCTTTCCGGAGCGCGGCGCGGCAGCACCGCCATCGCCCATTACGACGCTTTGCTGCGCGACGAGTCGTTTGCCGCGACGCAGCGTCCCGACCTCGTGCTGCGCGTGGGCGACCTGCCCGTCTCAAAGCCCCTGCGGACGTGGCTCGCGAGCATGACGGATGTGCGCCAGGTCACACTCGATCCCGAGGGTGCGTGGCAGGATCCGGGGTCAGTGTTGAGCGACTCCATCGCCATGGAGCCCGCCGCGACGCTTGCCGGACTGATCGACGCCGCGGCGGCGTCTCCCACAGTCGGTTTCCCCGACAGTTCGGCCGAACCCGCGCCTGCGCCTCGCGGACCCGAGCCTGTTTCACTACGTCCCGCCGACGCGGACTGGCTCGCGGCCTGGCGCAGCGCCGACGAGCAGGCGGCCGAGGCGATCTTGGGCGTCCTGCAAGGCGAGAGCCTCGACGAGCCATCTGTAGCCGCCGAGCTCGGCGTGCTGCTTCCAGAGGAGGCGACATTGTTCGTCGCGTCCTCGATGCCGGTTCGCGATATCGAGACCTTCTGGCCTATCCGCGCGGACCCCCCACGCGTACTCTGCAACCGCGGCGCAAATGGCATCGACGGCACGGTCTCCAGCGCACTCGGCGCGGCCGCAGCCAGCGACGGGCCCGTCGTGCTGCTGATCGGCGACGTCGCGCTCGCGCACGACGTCGGCGGCCTGCTCGCCGCGCCACGCCTCGGACAGAAGCTCACGATCGTGCTCCTCGACAACGACGGCGGCGGGATCTTCGACTTCCTCCCCGTCTCCCGCAGCGCGATGGCACGGAATAAGGACGGTGGCGCGGAGCAGGGCACCCACTCGGACGGGGACATCCGGGCGAGCGAGGAGACCCGCACCGACGGGAGCATCCGCATCGGCGAGCACGCTGGCGCAGACGAGGACATCTACACCCGCCACATCGCCACACCCACAGGTCTCGACTTCGCCGGGCTCGCCACTCTCTGCGGTTTCGCCCACGAGCCGGTGCAGACGATCTCAGACTTCCGCGGTGCGCTCGAGCGCACGCTCGCACCGAGGGCCAGCTCCACCCTCATCCACGTCCGTACCGACCGCGCCGCCAACGTCACCCTCCACGTCGACGTCTGGGGCGCTGTCTCGCGCGCAATGAAAGGTGACACCGACCCCGAGATCGCGATGCCCACCCAGAAGCCGCACGTCCACCCCCAGAAGCCGCACTCCGACCCAGAGGTTGCGGGTGATGAGTAGCGCCCGCGCCTACCGCTGGGGCGTGATGATCGCCCGCCGCCGGCGTCTCGTGCTCGGCGTGTGGGCGCTCGTACTGATCGCCTGCGCCGTTGCCTACCCGGCGCTCAAGAGCTCGCTCGGGGCGCCCAACTACGGGATCGACAACGCCGAGTCCTCGCGCGCCGCGCAGCTGCTGGAACAGCGCTTCGCCGGGCACGGCGCCGAGCAGGACGTTCTCGTCTTCAGCTCCTCCACCCATCGAGCCGGCGAACCCGTCTATCGCGCCGTCGTGGCTCGCGCGCTCGCCACGGCCCGCCGCGAGAGCTATGTCAGGGGCGTCGCAGGGCCCTTGGACCGGGGCGCCCGCGGGCAGATCTCCGGCGACGGGCACGCAGCGATCGCACTCGTCGGTCTCGCCGGCGATCCCCGGCAGCTCGTAGAACGCGCGACCAAACTGCAGCACGCCGTCGATCCGCTCGCCGGAGCGGGCGTGCACGTGTGGCTGACCGGCTACTCCCCCGTCGCCGTCGACATCACCAACGTCGAGAACAAGGACGTCGAGCGCGCCGAGACGATCGGAGTTCCGATCGCCCTCCTCGTGCTGCTGCTTGCGCTCGGCACGGCCGTCGCCGCGCTTGTGCCGCTCGCGATCGCCGGCAGCGGGCTGCTGCTGACGTTCGGCTTCCTCGCACTACTCGCGACGACGCTCACGTTCGACACGTTCCTGACGACGATCGTCACGATGATCGGCGTCGGCATCGGGATTGACTACGCCCTCTTCATCGTCAGCCGTTTCCGCGAGGAGCTCGCCCGGCGCCGCAATCCCGAGCAGCCCGCGACGAGCGAGCAGATCGAGGAGGCAGTCGGCGCGTCGATCGCAAGCTCCGGGCGCACCGTCCTCTTCTCCGGTGTGATCGTCGCGCTCGCGCTCGCCACGCTCGGCGTGATCAGGGCGCCCATCTATCGCGAGTTCGCGCTCGGCGCCACATCCGTCGTGCTGTGCACGGTGATCGTCGCGCTGACGCTCCTGCCGGCCGTGCTCGCACTGCTCGGACCCCGCATCGACCGCGGCGCGCTGCCGGCATCGATGCAACCGCGCGACGCGCGCGATGGCGCGAGCGACGGACACGGCATCTGGGCGCGCTGGGCGCTTTCGGTGATGCGTCACCCGATCTTCGCCGCCGGCACGATCATGGTCGTGCTCCTCCTCGCGGCGGCGCCCCTACTGGGCCTGCGCACGGGCGTTGACTTCGGCATCGCCTCGCTCTGGGGCACGCCCTCGGGCAAGGGCGAGCAGGTCCTCGCGCGCTCCTTCGGCGCGGGCACACTCGCCCCAATCGAGATCGTGATCGCGGGACACGACCACGGTGGAGCGCTCGACGCCGCCGACACGGCGCGTGCCGCACAGCTGGCGCACGAGCTAACCCCCACCCAACACAACGGCGTCGCCGCGGTCGTCCTCACGCCCGGCCGGAACGCCGTGCTGCTGACGGTCGCGCCGTCGCACCCGATCGACTCCGCGGCGGCGGAAACGCTCGTGCGTCACATCCGCGGCACGCTCCTGCCGCCGATTCGCGCGTCCGGCAGGCTCGACGTGGCAGTCGGCGGCGCGAGCGCCAAGATCGTGGACCTCTCGAACGAAACCGAAGCCAAGGTCCCGATCGTCATCGGCCTGATCCTCGCCCTCTCGCTGATCTTCCTAACGATCGTCTTCCGCAGCGTCGTGCTGCCAGTCAAGGCCGTCGCCATGAACCTGCTCGCGACCGCCGCGACCGTCGGGATCGTGATCTTCATCTTCCAGCAGGGTCACGGCGAGCAGCTGCTCGGCTTCCGCAGCACCGGCTTCATCCAAGTGTTCCTTCCACTCTCGATCTTCGCGCTGCTGTTCGGCCTCTCGATGGACTATGAGGTCTTCCTCATCCGCCGCATGCGCGAGACCTGGACCCAGACCCACGACAACGAGCTGGCCGTCGCCACCGGCGTCGAGCACACCGCCCGCCCCATCACCGCCGCCGCCGCCATTATGGTCGCCGTCTTCGGCAGCTTCGCCACCGCGAACGTGCTCGAACTCAAGGAGTTCGGCCTCGGTCTCGCCCTCGCGATCGCCATCGACGCAACCCTCATCCGCTTCATCCTTGTTCCCGCCCTCATGCGCCTCTTCGGCGCCCGCAACTGGTGGCTGCCCACGCTCAGCCGCGGCTCGCGAGCATCAGCTCTCACCCCGGGTGCAAAGAGCGCTCAGCCCGCGAGTAGAGGAAGCAAAGCCTGAAGCTTGACCTCCGTCTCGGCCAGCTCGGCCTTGGGGTCGGAATCGCGCACGATCCCGTTGCCCGCGTAGCAATGCGCGACGTTCTCGCGCAACAGCGCACAGCGCAGCGCCACGCAGAACTCGCCGTCGCCCGTCGCATCCGTCCACCCGACCGGGCCCGCATACCAACCGCGATCCAACCCCTCCAGCGCCGGGATCAACGGCATCGCGACCTCACGCGGCTCGCCTCCAACGGCGGGCGTCGGGTGCATCAGCCCCGCCAGCTCCAGCGCGTCGATCGGCGCCGCGAGCTGCGCGCGGATCGGTGTCGCGAGGTGCTGGATATTCGCGATCTTCACCAGCTCCGGCTCCGGCGCCGCGGCGACCCACACGGCGTGCGGGCGCAGCGTGCGCTCGATCCGCCGCGCCACGATCGCGTGCTCGGAGCGGTAGCTCTCGTCGCGCAGCAGCTGCTCGCCGAGATGATCGTCCACCGCAGGGTCCGCGCTGCGCCTCGTAGACCCCGCGAGCGCCAGCGTGCTCAACCGATGGCCCTCGCGGCGCACCAACAGCTCCGGGCTCGCCGCGATCAGCGTCGCCTCCCCGCGTCCCACGCAGAAGCAGTAGCACGCGGGGAACGCCTCCCTCAGCACCCCCAGCATCGCCCCGGGGTCATACCTCCCCGGAGCCCGCGCCTCGACCTCGCGGGCGAGCACGATCTTCTCGAGCCTGCCCTCCCTGATCAGCGCCGTCGCGTGTTCCACAGCCGCCTCGTAGTGCTCCGGCGGCATCGCGCTACCCACGCTGTAGCGACCCGTCGGAGCGGGATCAAGCAGCGGCAGTGCCCGCTCCTGCAGCTCCGCTAAGCGGGCCTCCAAGCGCCCCAGCACCTCTTCGGAGGTGTCATCGGGGGCCATCAGGGCCGCCAATGTCAGTCGCACATCCGGCTCGTCGCAACCTCGCCCACGCCGGCGCACGCCGCCGATGCTCCGCCTGATCGCGACCTCCGGAACGATCAGCGAGGCGGGGTCGAACCCCTCCCACGCCGGCGTCCTACCACCGTCGGGCGCAAACGCAAACCCGCCGACCGCCACCGGCCCCGAGCGGTCCGGATCGTCCAGCGGGTCCCCCACTGCCCTCGCTGCCAGCTCGCGCCAGCGGTCGGCCACGCTCGCGAACCGCTCCTCGCCCGAACCGCTCAGGCAGACCGCCTCGCCCAGCGCCGCCAGTGCCGCGCCGCCCCTGTCGGGCTGCTCGAACGCAAACCACGACTCGCCCGCGCGCCGCGACGCACACACCACGGCGCTCGGATCCACCCCACTCGCCAGCGCCACCGTGCTCGTCGCCAACGTCGGCTCGCCGCTGCGCCTGGCCCTGCGCAGCGCCAGATCCAGCCGTGCGCCCATCCGTTCGCGATCCTGCTCGCTCAGCGCGAACGGGCGCTCTTGTCGCTCGGACTGGGTGGTTGCTCTGCCGTTCAACGCTCTCGCAATGTCAACAGCTGCGGTAAGCGGCTTGGACCGCAATCGATGCAAGGACTGGCTCCCGGCTTACCCACCAAAACACCTTCGGTATGTCGTTTGAGACATGACGGCAAGAACGCCTCCTGAGGCCCGTTGAGCAAGCAGGTCAAGGACGCAGTGAGCGTGGCGTGCTTGGCACGCGTGCTGGCCGATCGGAGATCGCATCTGATCTCCGATCGGTAAGGACGCAGAGATGCGCAGCTCAACGGGCCTCAGGTCTCTGTGCGGCCTCGGGAGATTGCTATCTCGCCAGTGCGCATCATCTCGATCAGACCGAACGGGCGCACCATGCCCTCGAACGCCTCGATCTTCTCCGTCGTGCCCGTCACCTCGACGATCACCGAGCGCTTCGTCACGTCCACGACCTTGCCCCGGAAGATCTCCGTGATCTGCATCAGCTCGCCGCGCTGCGGGCCGTCCGCGGAGACCTTGAACAGCGCCAGCTCGCGCGAGACCGTGTCGCTCGGCTCCAAGTCGCGGATCTTCAGCACGTTCACCAGCTTGTGCAGCTGCTTTGTCACCTGATCGATCGGGTGCAGCGCACCATCCACCGTCAGCGTCACCCGCGAGATGTTCTCGTCGTCGGTCGGGCCCACCGTCAGCGTGTCGATGTTGAACCCCCGCCGCGCGAACAGCCCCGCGATCCGCGTCAGCACGCCCGACTTGTTCTCCACCAGGATCGACAACACGTGCTTGCGACCCGTCCGCAGACCCGTCGAAGCCTGCAGCTCCTCCAGGCTCAGCGGTGCCTTCGTGCCGGGCTCGCCCATGACCGGGCTCACCCAACCATCTCCCGCGCAGCCTGACCCGCGGGAATCATCGGGTACGTGTTCTCCTCGCGCGTCACCCTTACGTCCACCACCACCGGGCCCTCGGTCGCGATCGCCCGTTCCATGTCCTTCACCAGTGTCGTCTTGTCATCGAAGCGCATGCCCGTCGCGCCGTACGCCTCCGCCAGCTTCACGAAATCGGGGAACTCGCCCGTCTCCACGTGGCTGTATTTGCCGTCCCAGAACAGCTCCTGCCACTGGCGCACCATCCCCAGATACCCGTTGTTCATGATGAACACCTTGATCGGGATCTTCTCCTGCGCACACGTCGCCAGCTCCTGCGCGTTCATCTGCACCGAGCCGTCTCCCGCGATGCAGCACACGAGCCGATCGGGGCAGCCCACCGCCGCGCCCATCGCCGCCGGCAGCCCGAACCCCATCGTGCCCAGCCCGCCCGAGTTGATCCACCGCCGCGGCGCCGGGAAGTCGTAGTACTGCGCCGCCCACATCTGATGCTGCCCCACGTCGCTGGAGACGATCGCTTCGCCCTTCGTCGCCTCGTGCAAAGCCTGGACCATGAACTGCGGCTTGATCTCGTTGTCGCTCGAATCCTCGTACCCCAGCGGGTACTTCGCTTTCCAGCCCTCGATCCGCTGCCACCAGTCGCCCAGCCGCGCACCGTCGGGGCTCAGCGCCCGGTACTCGATCGCGAGCTTCGCGAGCACGTGCTTCGCGTCGCCCACGATCGGGATGTGCGCCGGCACGTTCTTCGAGATCTCCGCCGGGTCGATGTCGATGTGGATGAACTTCGCCTTCGGCGCGAACTCCGAGAGCTTGCCCGTGATCCGATCGTCAAAGCGCGCGCCGACAGCGCAGATCAGGTCGGCCTCGTCCATCGCGTAGTTCGCCGCCCGCGTCCCGTGCATGCCCAGCATCCCCAGCCACTGCTCGTGCGGCGCCGGGAACGCGCCCAGACCCATCAGCGTGCACGTCACCGGGAAACGGTCGCACGACGCCAGCTCCACCAGCTCCGGCGAGGCGTTCGCGTTCACCACGCCCCCGCCCGCGTAGATGACCGGGCGCCTGGACGACGCCAGCGCCTTCGCGGCCTGACGGATCTGCTTCTGGTTGCCCTCCGTCGTCGGCTGATACCCGGGCAGGCGCACGTCCGTCACCGGCTCATACTCGATCTCCGCCCGTGACAGGTCCTGCGGAATGTCTACCAGCACCGGACCCGGTCGCCCCGTGCGCGCGATGTGAAAGGCCTCGTGGATCGCCCGTGGGATCTCCCGCGGGTCCTGGATCATGAACGAGTGCTTCACGATCGGGATCGTGATCCCAAGCGTGTCCGCCTCCTGAAAACCGTCCGTCCCCAACAGCTCCGTACGCACCTGCCCGGTGATGAACACCACCGGCACCGAATCCATCATCGCATCGGTGATCGGCGTGATCAAATTCGTCGCGCCCGGACCGCTCGTCGCGAACGCCACGCCGACCTTGCCCGTCGCCTTCGCATAGCCCTGCGCCGCATGACCGCCGCCCGCCTCGTGCCGTACCAGGATGTGCCTGATCCCGCCGTTCACGAACGCGTCATACGTCGGCAGGTTCGCCCCGCCGGGCAACCCGAACACGACGTCCACGCCCTCGGCCTTCAGGCATTCCATGATTGCGTCCACCGCGCGCATATCGGCAGTTTACCAGCGGGTTTTCGGGCTCTCCGGCGGCGGTGCTCGCCGGAGCCGCTCAGGAGCTTCCGATCGCTATCCCGATCGCCAATGCGATCGCGCCGCCGACCGTCACGACCAATAGCGAGGAGCGCATCGATACGTGCAGGAACCGTTTGCGCACCCACGCGATCCCGAACAACTCGACCGCCACCACGCACCCCGCCACCAGCAGCGCCTTGTGAACGTCGGAGATCAGGAACGGCAGGGTGTGGAAGATGCCCCCCAGAGCCGTCATCCCGCCCGTGATCGAGCCGCGCACCACAGCAGAGCCGCGTCCAGTCTCCTCGCCCGTGTCCGACAGCGCCTCCGACCAGCCCATGCTCACCCCCGCCCCCAGAGCCGTCGAGAACCCCACCAGCAGAGCCGTGTGCGAGCTCGACGCGATCGCCGCGGCGAAGATCGGCGCTAGAGAAGACACCGTCCCGTCGATCATCCCCACGAGCGCCGGCTGCACCACGCGCAGCACGAAATCGGTCTCGTCCTCGAATCCCGCCCGATGAATCAAACGGGAGATCAGGCTCGAACGTGCCGGCGCGCTGGTCGCGTTCGCATCCATTCCTGCTTTATAGACAGACCCTGACTTCGGGCTCCCTTATCTCGCGTCCGCTCGCGCCCTCGCACCTCTCGACTGCCTCCGCATCCGCTCGCCGTCCTCCGTCACCTCCCGGCGGAACCGGCGCTGCGATCAGGATCGCAGCGGTGGCGCCTAGTGGGGCGCGCTCGCCGCTTCGGATGCGATCAGCACGTCCGGGTACTCGAGCTCGGTCCCACACTTGGTGCAGATCGCGTCATACACCTTCGTCACGCGCCCGCATCGCGGACAGGCCCTGCGCAGCTCGTTGCGCTCGGAGCGATACACGATCGCCGTCGCCAGGCCGATGATCGGCACGACCGCCGAGATCGCGAACCACAGCCAGAACGAGCTCCCCTTGACTTTGCCGACGATCCCGCCCGCCAGACCGAAGCAGATCGCGATGACGATGTAGGCCATCTCGCCCGCGCGCCCTCTCGCCTCAGAGCAGGACGCGTACAGCCCAGACGACCGCGACGATCGCCGCGATCACGAGCACGAACCCAGCGACCGCAACGGCGACGCCGATCAGCACGTGCAGCAGGAAGTACCCCACGACAAGCAGCACCAGCACCGCGACGACCGTGCGGGCGAACGAGCTGCCGGAGGACGACTCTGACGGGGACGAACTCATGTACACAGGGTAGCCGACGGCGCGGCCGAGCGGGAATCGCCACCCGCCCGGCTGCACCGCTCGCGTTCGGCCGAGGGGAGCCGACGCTTCGGCGTGGGCCTGCTTGTACGACAAGACCCATGCTGGCGTACCTTGCTCTTCCTGCCTTTGGCCCACAGTCCAAAATGTGGGCCGTCCCTTTAGACCCCCAACTGCTCGTTGACCAACCTCGTGACCTCGCCGCCATCGGCTCGGCCCTTGGTCTCGCGCATCACGTGCCCCACGATCGGGCCGATCGCCTTCGCGTTGCCCTCGCGGATGCGCTGCGCCGCGTCGGGATTGGCCGCCAAGGCCGCCGCGACGATCTCGCCCAGCTCGTCGCTCGAGCCAATCGCCTCGAGCCCCTCGGTGCGCACGATCTCCGCCGGGTCGCCGCCGTCGGCGACGAGCTTGTCGAGCACCTGCCGGCCCGCGCCCATGCTGATCCGTTTAGCCGACACGAGTCCCGCGAGCGCGGCCAACGCGCCGGGCTGCACCCGCGAGTGCGCCGGGTCTCCATCCTCGGGGAGGCGGCTCAGGAGATCGCCCGAGATCCAGTTCGCCAAGGCCTGCGCGGACGCCGGCGGATCGGCCCGCGCCGCCACGGCGGCCTCGAAATACTCGCCCAGCTCGGCTCTGAACGCCAGCAGCCGCGCGCTGTCCGGGCTGAGCTCGAGCTCCTGCTCGTAGCGCTGCGCCCGCTCGGCCGGCAGCTCCCCCAGCGCCGCGCGCGCCCGCTCGAGCATCTGCTCGTCGATCCGCACCGGCACAAGGTCGGGCTCGGGGAAGTAGCGGTAGTCGTGCGCCTCCTCCTTCGAGCGCAGCGTCGTGATCGCGCCCGAGGCGGGGTCGTAGTGAAGCGTCTCCTGCACGATCGCCCCCCCGCCCTCGAGGATCTGCTGCTGCCGGGCGATCTCCGCCCTGATCCCGCGCTCGATGAACCGGAAAGAGTTCATGTTCTTCAGCTCCGTCTTCGTCCCCAGCTCCTGCGAGCCGGTGGGACGCAGCGAGATGTTCGCGTCGCAGCGCAGCGAGCCCTCCTCCATGTTCACATCGCTCACCCCCAGCTGGCGCAGCGTCGTGCGCAACAGCTTCAGCCACTCCCCCGCCTGCTCGGCGCTGCGCAGGTCGGGCTCGGTCACGATCTCCGCCAGCGGCGTCCCCCCGCGATTGAAATCCACGACGCTTTCGCGCGAGCCGTGGATGCGCCCGCTCTCGCCGACGTGCGTCAGCTTCGCCGCGTCGTCCTCCAGGTGCACGCGGTGGATGCGAACCTCCCCCAGGCTCCCGCCTTTGCACAGCGGCTGGTCGTACTGGGAGATCTGATAGCCCTTCGGGAGGTCCGGATAGAAGTAGTTCTTGCGATGGAACACCGACATCGGCGCGAGCTCCGAGCCGAGCGCCAGCCCGATCGTCAGCCCGAGATGGACGGCCTGCGCGTTCGCCACCGGCAGCGCTCCCGGCAGGCCCAGGCAGACCGGGCACGTGCGCGTGTTCTCGGGCTCGCCGAACGACAGCTCACAGCCGCAGAACATCTTCGTGCGCGTCTTCAGCTGCACGTGAATCTCCAGGCCAATGACCGGCTCGTAGGCGCCGGCCTCGTGGGAGACGGGATCAGACACGCGCGGGGCTCCCGTCGAACTCCAACGCCCGCTCCAGCGCGTGCGCGGCATCCAGCAGCCGGTTCTCGCTGAAGGCCGGCCCGGCGAGCTGCAACCCCACGGGCAGCCCCTCGCTGAGCCCGCACGGAATCGACAGCGCCGGGATCCCCGCCAGCGACATCGGCACCGTGCAGTAGTCGTTCAGGTACATCTGCAGCGGATCGCCCGTCTTCGCGCCCAGCTCGAAGGCAACCGTCGGGGCGGTCGGCGTGAGGATGAAGTCGACCTGCTCAAACGCACGCGTGAAGTCCTCGGAGATCCTCGTCCTCACTCTCTGCGCGCGGCCGTAGTAGGCGTCGTAGTACCCCGCCGACAACGCGTAGGTGCCGAGCATGATCCGGCGCTTGACCTCCGGCCCGAAGCCGTCGTGGCGCGTGCGCTCGTACATGTCCAGCAGGTCCTCCGCGCCCTCCGCGCGCAGTCCGTAGCGAACGCCATCGAAGCGTGCCAGGTTCGAGGAGGCCTCCGCGGGCGCGAGCACGTAGTAGGCCGACAGCGCGTGCGGCGCGTGCGGCAGGCTCACGTTCTCGACGATCTCCGCTCCCAGCGCCACCGCCTGCTCCAGCGCCGCGCGAAAGGAGGCGAGCACCCCCGCTTCGATCCCCTCGCCCGTCAGCTCCGCGGGGACACCCAACCTGATCCCGTCCAAACGCTCCGCGCGCGGCAGCTCAATCTCGTGCGGGAAGCGCAGCGAGGTCGCATCGCACGGGTCGTGGCCGACCATGTGCCTCAGCAGCAGCGCCGCATCGGTCACATCTCGCGTCAACGGACCCGCCTGGTCGAGTGAGGAGGCGAACGCGATCATCCCGTAGCGCGACACCGATCCATACGTCGGTTTGAGCCCCACGATCCCGCACAGCGCGGCCGGCTGGCGAATCGAGCCGCCCGTGTCCGTCCCCAGCGCCCACGGCGCGAGGCCCGCGGCGACCGCTGCAGCGCTCCCCCCCGAGGAGCCCCCGGGCACGCGCGTGCGATCCCACGGGTTGAGCACCGGACCGTAGGCCGAGTTCTCATTTGAGGAGCCCATCGCAAACTCGTCCTGGTTGGTCTTCCCCAACAGGCTCGCCCCCGCCGCCTGCAGGCGCTTGACCACCGTCGCGGTGTACGGCGGCTCATACCCCTCAAGGATCCGCGAGCCCGACTGACTCGGCACCCCCTCTGTACAGAACAGGTCCTTGACCGCGAGCGGAATCCCGCCAAGCGCAGCACCCGCTTCCGGCGATGAGCTCATACTCGGCGATGAGCCCGCGCCTGACACTCCCGCGGCCTCGGTTCCCGTCGAGCCTGCGGGCGCGACCCAGGTGAAGCAGTTCAGCTCATCCGCCGCCGCGCGAGCACGGTAGGCGTCGAACAGCTCAGCGCCCGAGAGTTCGCCCGCGGCGATCTTCTGCACCGCCTGCGCGGCGGACAGGTCGATCAGCTCGGTGGAGCTCACGCTTGGGGACTGGGGACCGAGAAACCGTTGCCGCTGACCGCCGGTGCCTGCGAGAGCGCGACCTCGCGCGCCAGCGACTCGCGCGGCTCGTCCGCGCGCAACCCGGGCTGGGTGGGCATCGCATCGGCGACCACGTGCGTGGTCGGCGCCACACCCTCGAGATCGAGCTCGCCGATCCGCGCCACATGGTCGAGCACGGCCGAGAGCTCACGAGCCAGCGGCTCGATCTCCTCCTCGCGCAGCTTCAGCCGCGCCAGACGCGCGACGTGCAGGACTTCCTCGCGGTCGATCATCACGCGGCGCCCGTGCCGTTGGGGTGAGCGTCCGGCGGCGGAAGCGGAGGCGGTTCCGCCGCCTCATACAGCGACGGACGTTCGTCGCGCATCGACTGCCACGAGCCGATCAACATCAGGATCGCGCCCGCCAGCGCCAACCACGCGCCGGCGCACAGCGACGTCGCGTGTTCGGGGCGCTCGATCACCCGCACGATCGCCGCAATCACCGCGACGATCGAAAGCAGCGTGCTCCACACCCCCGCGGCAACTGGCAGCGCCGTGCTTCGCTCGGTCATCGTGCTGATCACCAACCCGAGCGCGGCAGCCGCGGCCGCGATCAACAGCACCACCGCCGGTCCGAACGTGTCCCACGCGCTGAGCTTGCCCAGCGAGTTCTCATACCAGGGCAGGAACAGCGAGACGATCACGCAGATCGCACCCACCAGCGCAAGCAGCTCACCGGCGCGCAGACGCTTCACGCTCATGACGAGGACTCCCCCACCTGCATGCGCGCCGCCTGCAGTGTGTTGCGCAGCAGACACGCGATCGTCATCGGCCCCACACCCCCCGGAACCGGCGTGATCGCCGAGGCTACCTCCGCCGCAGCCGCGTAATCCACATCACCGACCAGCCCGCTCGTGTTCTGCGCCTCCTCCGGCGTCAGCCGATTCATACCCACGTCGATCACCACCGCACCCGGTTTGACGAAGTCCCCGCCGATCAGTCGCGGGCGTCCGACGGCGGCGATCAGCACATCGGCGCGGGCGCAAACCTCACGCAGGTCGCGCGTGCGCGAGTGACACACCGTCACGGTCGCGTTGCGTGACAACAGCAGTTGCACCATCGGCTTTCCAAACAGATTCGAGCGCCCCACCACTACCGCCTCAGCGCCCTGAAGCGTCGCGTCCAGGCTGTCCAGCAACTCCAGCACCCCCAGTGGCGTGCACGGACGCAGACCGGGAACTCCCAGCGCGAGCCGTCCCGCGTTGACCGGTGTGAGCCCGTCCACATCCTTATCCGGGTCGATCATGCCCGTCAGCGTCGACCCGTCGAGCTGCTCGGGCACAGGCAGCTGCAGCAGAATGCCGCTCACGGCAGGGTCAGCGTTGAGCGCACCGAGCAACTCTGAGACCTGCTCGAAGGACGCATCGGCCGCGAGCCGGTGATCGAACGGGGTCATGCCCGCCTCGGCACACGCTCTCTGCTTGGAGCCCACATACACGAGCGAGCCCGGATCCTCGCCGACGAGCACCGTCGCCAAACCCGGCGCGCGTCCCGTACGCGCGGTGAACGCACGCACGCCCTCGGCGACCTCCTCGCGCACGCGCGCGGCGATCGCCTTGCCGTCGATGACCATGGCTGTCACGAAGAGGATCGTATTGGGTAGATCCGGGCGGCACATGTGCCGCCCGGCGACCAGCCGCATGCGGCTCGGTCTTCCCATCAGCTTTCAATCAAGCATACGGTCAGGCCGCCTAACGCCGTGAGACCGGCGCGTACTCGGCCATCAGCTTGCGTTCCGACCCATCCGCGGCGAAGCGCACGACGATCACCCCGCCCGGCTCGACGCCCGTGACGACCCCCTCGCCGAAGGCCGCGTGCACGACGTCCTCGCCCATGCGAAACGTCGTCGCCGACCCGCTCTCGCCGGCACGCGAAGACGCCCAGCTCTGCGCATTGCGTCCGCCGGTCACACGTCCGCCGACACCGGCCCCCGCACCCACGCCGGCGCCCGCGGCGATCGCCGTACCGGGACTCAGCCGCATCTCCTCCTCGCGGTCGGTCAGCTCCGCCGGGATCTCATCCAGGAAGCGACTGCGCAGACCGTAGGTGGCCTGTCCGAAGACCGAGCGCCGGCGCGCATACGTGAGATACAGCTCGCGCTTGGCTCGCGTGACGCCGACGTAGAACAGGCGCCGCTCCTCCTCCAATCCGCCCTCGTCGAGCGCGCGCGAGTGCGGGAACACGCCGTCCTCGCAACCGGCCACGAACACGATCGGGTACTCCAGGCCCTTCGCGTTGTGCAACGTCATCAGCGTCACCTGGCTCTCGTCGTCGCGCCGCGAGTCGGCGTCGGCGACGAGCGCGAGCTGCTGCAGGAACAGGTCCAGCGTGTCCTCCTGCTCGCTCGCGCCCGCGTCGAACTCGTGCGCCACCTCCACGAGCTGCTGCAAGCTTTCCATCCGCCCCTGCGCCTCGAAGGCCTTGTCCGCCGCACCCATCGCCTCGGCCTCCAGGGCCGAGATGTAGCCGGTGCGCGCGAGCACCGCGTCGAGCAGGTCGCCGACCGGGATCCGTTGCTCGACCAGCTCCGCGAGCTCGGCCATCGTCGACATGAACCGCTTCAACGACTTGACCGCCGCCGCGCCCAGGCCCGGAATCCGCTCGGCCTCCTGCGCCGCCTCCCAGACCGACACGCCGATCGTCACCGAGTGCGCGACGATCCGCGAGAGCGAGGTGCGACCCAGCCCGCGGCGGGGGGAGTTGACGATGCGCGTGAACGCGACCACGTCGTAGGAGTTGGCCAACCACGACAGATAGGCGATCGCGTCCTTGATCTCGGCTTTTTCGTAGAACTTGATCCCGCCGATCACCTGATAGGCGATCTCGCGGCGCAGCAGCGTGTCCTCGATCACCCGCGACATCGCATTCGTCCGATACAGCACCGCGACCTCATCGTGCGAGGCGCCCTCGTCCACGAGCCGCTCGATCTCGCCCACGACGAACCTCGCCTCGCCGTGCTCGTCCTCGAGCTCGCGCACCCCTATCGGCTCCCCCTCGCCCAGATCGCTCCACAGCCGCTTCGCGATCCCGCCGCGATTGTTCGCGATCACCGCGTTCGCGGCCGAAAGGATGCGCTGGGTCGAGCGGTAGTTCTGCTCGAGCTTGACCACCCGCGCATCCGGGAAGTCGTCCTGGAAGTCGAGGATGTTGCGCACGTCCGCCCCGCGAAAGCCGTAGATCGACTGCGAATCGTCGCCCACCACCGCCAGGTTGCGATGCCCCGCCGAAGCCGGGAGACACGCGGCGCCTTCGGCGCGAATCCCCGTTTCGCCCAGCACGCGCTCGCCCCGCTTGGGCGCCCTGCCACCCCCCACGAGCAGCTGCAGCAGCCGGTACTGCGCGAAGTTCGTGTCCTGGTACTCATCCACCAGCACGTGCCGGAATGCCCGCGCGTAGCGCTCGCGCACCTCCTCGAAGAGCTCCAGCACGTTCACCGCGCGGAACAGCAGATCGTCGAAGTCCATCGCGTTCATCCGCAGCAGGTCGCGCTCGTACAGCTCGTAGGCATCCGCGACCATCTCCTCAAACGGCGAGCCCACCGCCTGCCGGTAGTCCTCGGCCGAGCGCAAACGGTTCTTCGCGGCCGAGATCTGGCTGTGTATCGCCGCGGGCGTGAAGCGCTTGGGGTCGATCCCGACCTCGTCGATGCAGCGGCGCGTAAGGCGCCGCGCGTCGGACTGGTCGTAGATCGTGAACTGGCGCGTGTACCCCAGGCGCTGCGCCTCCGCGCGCAGGATCCGCGCGCAGGCCGCGTGGAAGGTCATCAGCCACATCCCGCGCGTGTTCCGTCCGAGCAGCCGTTCCACCCGCCCGCGCATCTCCTGCGCGGCCTTGTTCGTGAACGTGATCGCGAGGATCTCGTGCGGGTTCGCCTGCCCCGTGTAGAGCAGGAACGCGATCCTGTGCGTCAACACGCGCGTCTTGCCGCTGCCCGCGCCCGCCAGGATCAGCAGCGGACCCTCGCCGTGCGTCACCGCCTCGCGCTGGGGCTCGTTCAAGCCCTCCAGCAGGCGCTCGATGCGCCCCTCTTCCTCAGGCGAGCGCTGGCCCGGGGGCCGTGGCGTATCCGGGTCCTCGCTCGGGATCAGCGCCGCTCGCGCTTCGTCTGCCATCCAACCTCAGGATAGATGCGCGCCCGGCAGGGCCGCTCCGGGGCTCTACCACGGGCTTGCCGGACTCACCGCGAGGTCACGCTCCGCGCCGCCAGGAGTCCGCGAGGACCCTCAGTGCTTCTTTTTCTTCTTCGGCTTACGTTTGGGCTTGAGCTTGTGCAGCGTGACGCTCGCGCTCGCCGGCTTTGCCTTCAGGCCCGCTGCGTTCGTCGCGGCGACCGTGAACGTGATCTTCTCGCCGTAGGGCAGCCTGGTCACACCCGCCTGGAACGAGCCCGCCGCCAACGTTCTCACCGACATGTTCAGCGTCTTGACCTTGTGGCAGACGGCCTTCTTGGACACCTTCCTGCCTTTCTTCTTCGGACACTTCGCCACGACCGAGTAGGCCGCGGTCGTGGCCACGCTCAGCGCCACGCCGTTGGCGTCCGAGGCGGTAAACGCCAGGATGCAGGCCTGCAGCTTGCACTTCGGCTTCCCGATCACGGTGCTCGGCGGCGTGGTGTCGATTGTGAGCGCAGGCGTCGTGCCGCTCCTCGCTGTGCCCG
>DASXMO010000075.1:0-10870 GCA_036495605.1 Solirubrobacteraceae bacterium | reverse complement strand
AGGTGGCGCCGGCTGTGATCGTGATGGGGCTTTGGTCGAGGCGTTTTTCGGCGGGCGCCGCGAACGCGATCGTCTGAGCGCCCTTGGCGACCGCGAAGCTCTGTTCGACCGGGGGCGCGGCATTCCAGTCTGAATCACCGGACTGTGTCGTTTCGATCGTGCAGGTCCCGGCCGCGAGGAAGGTGACTTTTTCGCCGTTTGGCCCGGAGGTCGTGCAGACGCTCGCGGTCTTCGAGTCGAAGCTGACCGACAGGCCCGAGGAAGCGCTCGCCGTGAGCGTCGTCGAGCCTTCGGCGAAGCTCTTGTCGGCCGGTTTGGCGAAACCGATCGTCTGGTTGCCCTTGACCACAGGCGTGGGCCCGGGGTTTGGTGTGGGCGTCGGGGTTGGTGTCGGCGTCGGGTTCGGGGTGGGCGTCGGGTTTGGTGAAGGGGGAGCTTTGCCGGGGGTCGGCTGCACCTTGGTCACCGTCCACGACCATGACGGCGGTGAGGACCTCGTGTTGCCTTTGGCTGCCGCGCTTCGGTGTCCGGCCGCGTCGATCGCGATCAACGTGAACGTGTGCGTCGCGGGGCGCAGCTGCTTGTAGGCGATCCCGCTCTTGCAACGCGTGAGGCGGCCGCGATCGAGCTGGCAGAGGAAGCCGGAGGTCCGCGTGTCCGCGCGCGACCACCTAAACGTCGCTACTGGACTCGTGCCCGTGCGCGCGGGTCCTTTCAGCTTGATCGGAGGCCGAGGTCCGCGCGCGGAGGTCGTGGCAAACGGTCTCGTGGCGGCGATCGCCCCGGCGATCAGCACGCACGCGCCGGCAAAGACGGCAAGGATGATCGCAAGCCTCTTCATCTGCATCGACACAGCGGTGCGCTAGTTGCTCGCGCAGTGCAACGTGACGCTCGTAAGGATGCCGACAAGGACCGCCGGACGGGAACTGATCGATTTGCGCATGAATACTCTCCGTGTATTCGTTTGGCTTGCGTTCGCACCCCCCGCGCAACCGAGCAGCGCGTAAAGCGTCGGGCGAGTATAGCGGTCCCGCAGTGGTTTGGAAGCGCTTGGGTCAGCGCGAGTACTGCGAGACGCTGCCGGATGAGAGATTGGCTGCATAGACGCTCTTGCCGTCGGGGCTGATGGCAATGCCCGAGGGATCGGTGCCAGTTGCGATCGTAGCCGGGCTCATGGTCGTGAGCGTCCCGGTTTCGTGGTTGCGCGAGTACTGCGAGATGTTGCTGGAGACTTCGTTTGTCGCGTACACGTTTTCGCCATCGGAACTCACGACTACGCATTCGCTGTATTCCCCTGCCGGATAGGCCGTGGATGTCGTGAGCTTATCCGTGGTCGTGTTGCGGATGAGCAGGGTCACTGTGCCAGGTGAGCTGTTGTCCGCTACATAGACGCTCTTACCATCAGGGCTGATGGTGAGGCCGTGGGGGTTGGTTCCCGCGGCCACGGTCGCCGGGCTCAGCGTCGACAGCTTTCCGGTTTCGGTGTCGCGCGAGTACTGGGCGACGGTGCCCGGACCGTAGTTGGCGACATACGCGCTCTTGCCGTCGGGGCTCACGACGATGGCATGGGCGTTGGCTCCAGCTGGGACGGTCGCCGGGCTCAGCGCGGCAAGTTTCCCTGTTTCGGTGTTACGCGCATACTGGGAGACGGTCTGCGAGGTCGAGTTCGTGGCGTACACGCTCTTGCCGTCGGGGCTTACGGTGAGGCCGATGGGACCTTCCCCCGCGGTCACCGGCGCTATGACGGTGAGCGCTCCGGTCGAGGCGTTGCGCGAGTACTGCGAGACGGTGTTCGAAGCTCTATTCGCCACATATGCGTTTGCCCCGTCAGGGCTCACCACGACGTCCTCGGGTTCCGATCCGGTTGCCACGGTCGCGGGCGAGAGCGGGGTGAGCTTGCCGGTTTCGGTGCTACGGGAATACTGCGACACCGTCGCAGCGTTTCCGTTCGTTACATAGACGTTGCGGCCGTCGGGGCTGACTGTCACGCGCACGGCGCCCGCTCCCGCTCCCACGCTCGCGGGGGACAGCGCGGTCAGGGTCAGGGGCGCACCTGATGTGATCGAGAAGCTCTGTTCTGTAGTCGCAGAGTTCCATTCTTCGTTGCCTGTTTGGGTGGCCTTGATCGTGCAGGTGCCGGTCGTGAGGAAGGTGATTTCTGCGCCTGAGGCGCCGGAGGCAGTGCAGACGCCGGTCGTCTTAGATTCGAAGCTCACGGGCAGGCCCGATGTTGCTTTCGCTTTGACGGTGATCGGGCCTTCGTCAAAGCTCTTGCTAGCGGGCAGTCCTTCGAAGGAGATTGACTGGCTGCCCTTGGCGATTGTTTGTGTGAGCGTCGATGACGTCGAACCTGGGTAGGTGCTGTCACCCAGATATCGCGCCGTGATCGAATGACTGCCGGGGGTGCTGTAGGTGACGTTGCAACTCGCCCGGTACGGGCTGCTCGTGGTGAGCGCCTGTTCGGAGCAGGACGAGATCGTATTTGCGCCGTCGAGGAAGCGGACCTTGCCGGTCGGCGTTCCGGCGGGTTCGACCGCCACCGTCGCCGTGTAGGTGACCTGCTGGTTGGGTTTCGAGGGGTTCGCCGTCGAGGAGACCGTCGTCGTGGTGGCGCCGACCGTGACGCTGTTTGTGAACCCACTGCTCGCGGTCCAGGATAGGTAGTGAGCGGTGACCTTGTACTTGAACGTTCCCGCCGCGGACGAGTCCGTGCAGGAGAAGCTGCCGAACGGGTTGGGGATCCCCATGCTTGACGACACGGTGCCGCACGAAGCTTCACCCAGGTCTGTGCCGCTGCTGCTGTAGCGCTCAACCGTGTAGCTGTTCGCTGCTTCAGCGCCGCCGACGGTCGAAGCGGCCCAGGTCACGCTGACGCTGGTCGCGACCAGGCTCGCGTTCGCACTCCCCGGCGAGGCCAAGCTCGATACTCCTGCGCCGGCCGTGCCGGTTCCGGAGCCGGAGAAGTAGGCATCCGCGTTGCCGACCGACGTGCTGAACGCCACTGCCACCGCCACTGGCAGCAGTCGAAAGCGGTATTGCCAGAGCGGGTTCTTCATGTTTTGCCTTCGATACTCACTGCAGACTGTCGATAGCTGAGCTCGAGGGTGGCGCCCATGCAGCCGTCCTGGTCCACCGGTCGGTTGAGCATCGCGACGGTCGGCCACTGCGTCTTGGGCACGTGGTCGTGGCCGATGGTGCTCGAGCCGGATGGTGCGACGAACGCATGGCCTGTGTAGTTGGTGGTGGCGAAGTCGGCCGTCGTGCAGGGGAGAGTAGGAGTCGCATGTGGGGCGCTCACCGCGCGCACTCTGACCGTGAGCTGGGTTACCTTCAGCGGGAATCCGCTCTGGTTGCGCAAAGAAGGATCGATGGGAACGGGCGGCGCCCCCGGGTACAGTCGCGAGTCGACGTCGCTCCGAACGGTCAGGGCCTGCGCGGGCGCGACGATCGTCCAGGACCACGAGCGAGTCGGCGATCCCGCGTTTCCCCGCACGACAGTGTTTCGGCGACCCTCGGCATCGACCTCCACGAGCGTGAACGCGTGGCGCCCGAGCCCCAGACGCCTGTAGGAGATGCCGCTTTTGCAGCGTATGAACGGACCGTGATCGAGCCGGCAGCGGAAGGCGGATGTCGGGGCGCTCGCCCGTGCCCAGGTAAACGTTGCAGATCGTTTGACCGTCGTCCGAGCGGGTCCTCGCAACTTGATCGGCGCCGATGGGTTCCGGGATGACCCGGACGGCAGAGTGGCCGCCAACGCGCCCGCGATCATCACGCCCGCGATCGCGACAACGCTCAGAACGGTCACCAGTCTCCTGACCGTCATGGATGCTCGTTGTCCTCGATTGTGTCTCATCGCTTCCACTGTTCCTGGTTAGCGCAAGCGGAGGGAAGTGCCGTATCGGGCCTCTGAACTGCCCTGGCGCAGCCGGCCTAGTTGCTGGTGAGGTGCAACGTCAAGCTTGCCCCTTGGCAGGTGTTCTGGGAGACACCGGTGTCGTTCATCTGCAGCGAACCGGTTGCGGTCGCTTCTTCCCCGGTCGCGAGCGTCTTGGCGACCGAGACGGGGGCCATCGTAAACGCCGGTTTAGCGCCGGTGATGCTCGTTTCGCACGAGCTGTGTCCGGCGTCCGGGGTGATGCTCGTCAGGCTCACGGTTTCGACGTGGGTCGCCTGGGAGCCGGTGTTCTTGACAGTGATTTTCACCGCAGCCGCGGCGCCGCCGGGGAACAGTTCGCCGCTGGTCGTCCCGGTGACGGTGACTGTCGAAGGGCTGCTGCCCACAGTTGCCGTTCCCGTCCCCGTCCCCGATCCGGTGAAGTACGCAAACGCGCCCGCACCGAGTAGGAGTGCGGCTGCCGCACCCAGGACAACCACCATGCGTGTGCCGATCGGTTTGCGCATCGAGAACTCTCCGTGTCTCTGTCCGGCCTCGGTTTCTTGACCTCCGGCATGGCCGCCAGTGAGTCTGGCCGCGGGCGATTATAGCTGTCCCGCGAGTTATTTGGAATCGACACAACCTGTTCCCAGAGTTGGGAAGGTACGTCGTCAGCTGCTGTGGCGCGTCGCGGACGCTTCGGCGAGTACAGCACGTGTCTGCAGTGCGACTGCCGGCCAGCGAAAGCGGGCGGCATGATCGAGACCTCGCTCCAGGAGCTCCTCGGGGTGTGCGATCGCTTGCTCGAGCGCATCGCGCCAAGCGACCGCCGTACGCTCGCGCACCACGATCGCGGCGGCGCCGCTGACCTCCTCGAGCCCTCCCGAGCCGGCGGCGATCACCGCCGGCGTGGCGCATGCCATCGCCTCGAGCGGGGCGATGCCGAAGCCCTCGTACAGCGCGGGCGCCGCGAACGCGCCCGCCGCGCGGTAGAGCGCGAGCAGCTCCTCGGCATCGACCGGACCCAGCAGCGAACACGCACCGCTGGCCGCGGCTCTTGCCGCTATCTCCTCGCCGCGAAAGCCCGGTGAGCCGGCGAGCACCACCCGCCAACGGGCGCCGTCGCGGGCCGCCAGCTCGGCGGCGTCGATCAGCACGTCAAGCCCCTTGCGTGGCTCCAGCGAGCCGACGTGCAGGACAAACGGCGCGTCGATCCGCCAGCGCGATCGCACGGCCGAGCGCGCCGCTTCGCGGTCGCCGGGACGGAATGCGTCGTCCACGCCGTTGGGCACGACCCGCACCCTTTCGAGGCTCATCTCCCACAGCTCACCGATGTCCTGCGCGGTGGCCTGCGACACCGCGATCAAGCGCGTCGCCCGCTGAGCCGAGCGCCGCACGGTCGTCCGAAAGGCCCGCTCGTGCGCGGCCGACTTCGTGTCGGGAAAGCGCAGCATCGCGAGATCGTGGACGGTTGCGACCGTCGGCACGGGACTCCACCACGGCAGCACGCTCTCGGGCGCCCACAGCACGTCCGCACGCGCGCGTGCGAGCCACGCCGGCACGAAGGCGTTGCGCCACACGACCATCCCCTTGATCCGCGTGCTGAGGAGGCTCGCGCCGGGGACGGTGCGTTTGGGCTGCGAGGCGTTGATCAGCAGGTGGACCTCATCGCCCGAAGCGAGCAGCTCGCGAGCTATCCGATCGAGGTACTTGGGGATGCCCCCCCACTTGCCCTCGAGCACGTTGGCGTCGATCGCGATGCGCATGGTCAGGTCGTGGCGTGGGCGCCGCGAGCGCCGGGCTTCGCCTCTGCGAGCCAACGATAGCGAGCGCCACGGCCGCCCCCTCAAGCGCCGCGTCCCGTGGGCCGATAGATGGATGTCGAGTTCGCTGGGATTCCGCGCGTGGACGCTTTAGACTGAGCTGAAGAGCCACGGGTGGGCAGCTGCCGGCGCGACATTCACTGCTCGACCGACCCCATCCGTCCCCGCCATGCCAACCGACTCCCGTCAGCAACTGCACACGATCTGGGCCTATCGTCGTTGGCTTGCGCTGTTCGTCGTGCTGACGACGATTGTCGCATACATGCTCAGCAAATCGCAGGCCCCCACGTACAAGGCGACGGCGCTCGCGCAGCTCGTCTCGGCGGCTGAAGCCTCGGGGCAGGTGCTTGCCCCCGAAGAGCAGCAGACGATCACAAACAGCTACCTGCGCATCGCCCAGACCTCCGGCGTCTACACGCTCGGCGCGCACAACCTCGGTGGGCATGTCACGCCGAGCGAATTCGCCTCGCACGTGAGCGTCAACCCCGAGACGGATACGGCCGTTTTCGACGTCAGCGGCACGGGTGGAACGGCCGCGACCGCGGTGTCCTACGCGAACGCCTACGCGAACGCGTTTGCGACCTACGTGGAACAGCTGCAGGCCGCGCAGCGTAAGGCCACGGTGGAACGTCTGCAGCAGCAGATCAACACCGCCGAAACCGGCATCGCGACGGCCAGCAGCGCCGGACAGGCGGCGCTGCTGCACGAACAGCTCCACGTCCTGCAGGGCAAAATCGGGGAAGCGGTCGCGACGCCCTCCGACACGATCCGCGTGCTCGGGTCCGCGCCGCCGCCCACGAGTCCGGCTTCGCCGCAGCCCAAGCGCAACGCGATCCTGGCGCTGATCGCCAGCCTTCTGCTGGGGTCCGGCGTGATCCTCGCCTACTCGGTCTTCACCGACCGCTACCGCGACGCGGATGAGGCCGCGGCCGACCTTGGACTGCCGCTGCTCGGCGAGGTTCCGCGGGCGGCACTGCACGAGCAGCCCGCGATCGAGGCCTTCCGCCGCCTGCGTACCGCGGCGATCTTCGAGCTGACGGGACGACGCGAACGCGAACACGGCGCGGTGGCCGGCAACGGCAAGCCGGCGTCCGCGCACGAGAGCGCGACCGTGCTCATCACCGCGGCCGAGCGCGGGGCCGGCAAGAGCTACACGTCGGTCGGGCTCGCGCGGGCGTTGGCCGCCGAGGGTTGGCACACCGTCGCGGTCGACGGCGACCTGCGCAAACCGACGCTGCACGACCAGCTCAGCGTGCGACCGGCTCCCGGCCTCGCGGACATCTTGCACGGCGACCGCGGCGAGGTGAGCGAGGTGCTGCAGGGTGTACGGATCGCCTACGGCAGTCAGGGCGGAGAGCTCGACGTCATCGCCGCCGGTCCGCCTACGGCCGAAGCGACCGAGCTGCTCTCCTCCTCGCGCATGCGCGATGCGATGGAGACCCTCAGCGACGGCTACGGCTATGTGGTGCTCGATTCCTCGCCCGTGCTGCCGGTCGTCGATGCGATCGTGCTCGCGCGCTATTCGCAGGGCGTCGTGCTCGTCGTCGACGCCCTTCGCAGCCGCCGTCGTGACGTGCGACGGGCCCTGCAGACGCTACGCGCGAGCGAGGCGCCGCTGCTCGGCTTCGTGTTCAACCGTGCCACGGTGAGCACGCTCTCCTATGGGTACGGAGCGTCGATGTCCTCGGAGGAGCGCCCCCGCCGGTCCAAGGAGATCGTCCGCTGACGCAGTCCCAGGCAGCCCGCACCGGCGCCATATGTGGGCTGACAGCGCTTGGCGCCGCACTGACCGGCTTGCTGATGGCCAAGCTTGCGGGGACCGGACAGGCCGCCGCGATCCTGCTGCCCGCGGTGCTGGTGGTGCTCGTCGCCGTCGTGCTGCGCCCCGAGTACCTACTGCTGGGGCTCTTCACCACGCTCGTGCTGCTCGAGCTGGCCGAGAGCGGTCCCGCGACGCTCAACTCGCTGAGCGCCGGCTACTACCACTCGGTCGGCAAGGGCCTGACGGTGATGAACGTCCTCTTCCTGATCCTGGTGTTTGCGATGGTGTTCGAGATCTACCGCCGCCGGGAGCGGCTGCTGTTTGCGGGGCCGCTCAACGTGGCGCTGATCCTGCTCACCGCGGCGACGATCGGGGGTGTCGTGACGGCTCACTTCGCGGGGATCGGCAGCAAAGCGATCTTCGAGCCGGTCGTGACGATGGCGCCGTTGATCCTGCTCCCGATCATCGTCGTGAACATCTCGCGCAAACGCGACCTGCTGAAGATCATGCTGCCGCTGATCGGGATCCTGGCGGGGGAGAAGGCGCTCGTTGGGCTGTATTTGGCGCTCAGTGGGAAAGGCAGCCCGGTCGACGGTCACTCCGCCACGTATCTCGAACCGGCCGCCAACTGGCTCAACCTGCTCGTGCTGCTGGTCCTGATCGCCGCGGCGCTGCGGCGCGTGCGCCTGCCGTTGTGGGCATGGGCGCTCGCCCCACTCGCGGTCGCCGAGCTGGCGTTCTCCTACCGGCGCGGCTTCTGGCTGGGCGTCATCTCCGGGGTCGTGCTGGTGGTGCTGCTGGCGAGCAGCTCGCGGGGGCGGCGCGTGGTGATCCCGACGGTGGTGCTCCTCGCGGTGGTCGGTTGGCTCGGGCTGATGAGCCTCGGCAGCGGCAACGCGGGCAACAACCCGGTCGTCAAGCGGATCGAAACGCTGCAGCCGAGCAAGCTCAACCTCAACGTTCAGGACCGCTACCGGCTCGACGAGCGCCGCAACGTGATCGCCAACATCGAGGAACACCCGATCACGGGCCTTGGCATCCAGGTGCCTTGGGTCGCCCCCCATCCGCTCTCGGTGCAGCATCCGGGCGATCGCACCTACACGCACATAGTCGTCCTCTGGTACTGGCTCAACCTCGGCCTGCTCGGCATCATCGCCTACATCACGCTGATGGTCTCGACAATCGGCACGGCGTTCCTGGTGTGGCGCCGGCACGCAAACGAGCTCGTGCGCTGCGCGGCGCTCGGGCTGATGGCGACGCTGGTCGGTTCGATCGCGATCGAAACGACAGGGTCGTTCCTCGGTGTCGACGTCCGCTTCACGGTCATGGTCGGAGTGATCCTCGGTCTGCTGGTGACCGCCTACTTCGAAACGCTGGGCTCGCCCTTGCGGCCGCGCAGCAGCCCGCGCAGCTCTCCGATATCCAGCGCGCGCAGCGCTATCAGCAGCCCCGGGTAGAGGACGCCCATCGCGAGCAGCAGCCACACGATCTGCGCGCCGGCTTCGCGCAGCCACCACACGACCAGCGCCGAGACCGTCGCCGCCAGCGCCGAGAGCGCGATCCGGCGCAGCGAGAGGCGCATCTCGAGCTTGTCCAGGACGGTGACGAGCGTGATCGAGACGACGACCATCTCAGTCGCCAACGTCACCCAGGCCGCGGCCTGAAAGCCGTAGATCGGGATGAAGATCGCGTTGAACGCCACGTTCACCAGCAGACCGAGCGTCGCGTAGGAGATGTAGCGGCGCTGTAGATCGGTCGCGAGCACCAGGTTGCCGCCCACGAACCCGATGCAGATGGGGATGAACGCCGCCATCAACACCGGCAGCGCGCTCGTCCCCGCGTGGTAGGCGGGGCCGAGCAGCAGATCCACGATCGCGCCGGCGGCGGCGATCGTGAACGCCAGGCCGCCGACTGAGACGAACGTCAGGTAGTCGATCGCCTGCTGGATCAGACGGCGCAGCCTGGCCGGCTCGGACGGGTACAGCCCGGACATGATCGGGAACAGGGTCGCCATCACCGCCACCGGCACGAAGCAGGCGGTTTCGAGGACCTTGTACATGGCCGCGTACAGTCCGGCTTCCGAAGCGTGCGGCGAGAGCTCGAACACGAGCAGCTGATCGATGTTGCCGTAGGCGTACGTCAGGGCGCCGCCGATGCCCACGATCACGCTGAGCCGGGCGATTCGTGGCCACAGCGCACGAGCCCCGCGCCAGCGCACCGGCACCGCACGGAGGGCCAAGATGCCGAGTGCGCCCTGGACTAGCACGGAGATGGCGACGAAAGCGATCGCGAACTCGACCATGCCGCCGCCGGCGGCGGCGATCGCGACGACCGCGCCGGTCCACAGCACGCTGTTCGCGAGCACGAAGCCGGCGAAGATGTCGTTGCGCACTCGCAGACGGAACGCGACCCGCAACGTCGACCAGATGCTGGTCAGGTACAGCAGCGTCATGATCAGGCCCGTCACGAGCATCGTCTGATCGCGCGAGATGAGGATCACGACGATCAGGTACACGATCGCCACGGGCACCGTCAGCGCCGCGCGCAGCGTGGTGGCCGCACCGATCCACACGTCCTCTCGCTCGGGCTCGGCGGTGGCGAAGCGTACGGCGACGTTTTCCATGCCGAGGCTGCCGACGATGCCGACGAGGTCGGTTATCGCCAGCAGCGTCGACCACTCGCCGTAGCGGGTCGGTCCGAGACTGCGCGCGAGGAACCTGAAGACGATGATGCCCAATGCCAGATTCAGGATCTGCGCGCCGATCTGCAGGGCGATGTCGGTGACGGCGCGGCTGCTCGAGACCCTGGTGGCGTGCGCGCTCATCGACTCAGCGCATGATCGCAGCCCCACCCTCGGAAGCCGTGGCGAGCGGCGATCGCCGGGGGATCCCCGGATGCGCGGCGATGGCGCCGGAGGCGGGAAGATATCGTGCGCTCGATGAGCGCTGGGAGCGGAGGAGGGCTGCACGCCGGTCCGCGGGCCGGTGATCGTCGGAGCAGTTCACGGTCTGCGGTCGTACGTCGGCCGGTCGTACGTCGGCCGGTCGCTCATCGGTCGGCGGACCGACAAACTGGGCAGGGACGATGAGTGCGCGCGGTCTGCTGATCGTCAACGCCGACGACTGGGGCGGCTTTCGCGAGGGCACCGACGCGATCGAGGCCTGCTTTGAGATCGGCGCGATCAGCTCGACGACGGCGATGGTGCACATGGCCGACTCGCGGCGCGCGGCCGAGCTCGCGCTCGAACGGGCGCGGCCGACCGGACTGCACCTGAACCTCACCCAGCCTTTTGACGCGGCGGCCGTGCCTGCGCCGGTGTGCGAACGTCAGCTGCGCGCGTGCACACACTTCAGAGCGCTGGCCCGCCGCCGCTGGACGCTCAGCCCCGTTCCCCGCACGCACCGGCTGATC
>DASXMO010000074.1:0-1875 GCA_036495605.1 Solirubrobacteraceae bacterium | reverse complement strand
GAAGAACATGGGCATGATCACCATCTGCATGAGCGCCATGAAGGACTGCACCTGGTTGATGCGCGCGGCGAACATCACGCCGAAGGCGGTGATCGCGAAGGCGAGCAGCATCGACAGCGCGAACAGCTCGAGGATCAGGCTGAGTTCGTAGGGCACTTCGACAAGGCCGGCGATCGCGATCACGATCAGGCCCTGGAAGGTGGCGACGGTGGCCCCGCCGGCGACCTTGCCGAGCACGATCGAGCTGCGCCGCACGGGCGCGACCATCATCTCGCGCAGGAAGCCGAACTCGCGATCCCACACGATCGAGGCGGCGGAGAACATCGCGGTGAACATCACCGCCATGCACAGCACGCCGGGGTAGATGAACGTTTTGAAGTTGACCCCGTGGGTGCCGGCGGAGGCGAGCGTGGAGATGCCGGTGCCGAGCACGAACAGGAACAGGAAGGGCTGGATCAACGAGGTGAGGATGCGCAGGCGATCGCGGCTGAAGCGGATCAGCTCGCGGCGCCAGACGACGCGGATGGCGCGCAGCTCGCCGCGCCAGCTGCGCGCGGGAACGCGCACGCGCGCGAGGTGGTGGGGCGGCGAACCCGCTGCGGAGGGCGCCCCGGTGGGGGTGGTTGTGGCGATCTCGGTGGCCATTTACTGGTTGATGCCTCTCACGTTAGAAGGAGCTCTCATCGGCTCATCATGCGGGCCATGTTGCGGCGCATGTCGGTCGCGCCCGACTCCTCGGCGTCGCGGATGGTGGTGCCGGTGTAGGACATGAACACGTCGTCGAGCGAGGGACGCGAGACGTTGACCGACTCGATCGGCTGGCCCAGCTCGGCGAACAGGCGCGGGACGAACTGCTCCCCGGCCGGCACGCCGAACGTGACCGACCCTTCGGCGAGGTTCGCCTCGATCTCGAAGCGCTCGCGCAGAGCCGCGATCGCGGCGTCGTCGTCGGGCGTCTTGATCTGCACGCGATCGTGCCCGACACTGGCCTTGAGCGTGGCGGGTGTGTCGAGCGCGACGATCGTGCCGCGGTCCATGATCGCGATGCGGTCGCAGTACTCGGCCTCGTCCATGTAGTGGGTGGTGAGGAAGATCGTGATGTCCTCGTCGCGCTTGAGCTCGGAGATGTAGCTCCAGATCGAGCTGCGCGTCTGCGGGTCGAGGCCCACGGTGGGCTCGTCGAGGAAGAGCACACGCGGCGAGTGCAACAGGCCACGGGCGATCTCCAGGCGGCGCTTCATGCCGCCGGAGAAGGTCATCACGAGGCTCGCGCGTCGCTCCCACAGGCCGACCATCTCCATCACCTGTCGCAGGCGCTCGGTGACGGCGTCACGCGGAACCCCGTAGAGCTCGGCGTGCAGGCGCAGGTTCTGCTCCGCGGTGAGGTAGCCGTCGAGCGTCGTGTCCTGGAACACGAGCCCGATGTTGCGCCGCACCTCGTCGCGTTCGCCGACGACGTCGTGACCGGCCACGCGCGCCACCCCGCCACTGGGGCGTACGAGCGTGCAGAGCATGTTGATCGTCGTCGACTTGCCCGCACCGTTGGGGCCGAGGAAGCCGAAGGTCTCGCCCGCGGCGACCGCGAAGTCGATGCCGCGCACCGCTTCGAGCTCGCCGTAGCGCTTGACGAGGCCCTCGACGGACACGGCAGGAGCCGCGTCGTGCGCCGCGCTGGCCTGCGCGCGGGCGTTGGTGGTCGGATGGCTGAGGTCGTTCGACATTTCGAGGTTCCGCTCAGGAGTCCTCGCTCACAGTAGTGGCCTCTGAGTCGCCCTCGTCGGGGTCGCCGTCGGCGAGGATCCTGTAGAGGTCTTTCCTGGTCCTCGTGAGAACCTTGCGAGCCTCGCCCATCTGCGCCTCGCTGCCGGTCTTCAC
>DASXMO010000073.1:0-4181 GCA_036495605.1 Solirubrobacteraceae bacterium | reverse complement strand
GGCGGGCTTGAAGCGGTAGCGATGGTCGAACCACTCGGGCGCGTCGCGATTGCGCACGGTGCCTCCGAACTGGATGCGCCCGTCCGGGTAGAGCAACTGCGCGCCGACGATCCCCACGTCCTCGTCGCGGTAGGCGGCGTACTGCAGCCCCTGCAGCCACCCCGGCAGCGCCTGCACGTCGGAGTTCAGCACGACGACGTCGCGCTCGGGTCGTGTGGCGCGCAGACCGCGGTTGACGTTCGCGGCGAAGCCGCCGTTGCGCTCTGCCTCCACCAGCTCATCGATCCCGTCGATCGCGCGCAGCTCAGCGAGATGCTCGGGTCCGCTCGCGTCGTCGGACACGATCACCCGAGCCATCCCGCGCGCGGTGGTGCGCCGGATCGAGCGCACGAGCTTGCGCACGTGGGCTGCGTCGCGATAGCTGGGGATGACGATGTCGACGGGCGTGCCGTGCTCGCGGTACCAGGTGGCAGCGCGGCGGCGTTCTTGGTCGCGTGCGTGGGTGCGCAGGCGCATCCGCCGATGCAGCGGGGTGAAGCGCAGCGGGAAGGTGATCAGGCGCCACAGGATCGTGCGCAGGCCGAAGTGCGTGTAGGTGAGGTAGATGCGCCGGCGCAGGTTCGAGAAGGCACCTTCGGGGCGGCCCTGGATGGGGTCGTGGCTCATCGTGCTGGGCGTCCGTTCACGTGCGGGGGTTGGAGGTCGGGTGTGCGTGCGGGGCGTCGAGGTTGAGGGGCTCGAACGAGGCGCGCCCCTCCAGCGAGAGCCGGCGTCGCGCGCCGGCTGGCAGTCGATCGGCGCGCGATCCGAGCAGCGACCCGGCGAGGCGCACGACATGGTGACGGGTGATCGCCGCGAGCGTCGCGCGGCGCTCGGACGGCGAGACCCCGGAACGGTCGAGCTCGTCTCGAGCCGACCCCAGCCCGCCGCGCAACCGGCGCGTGAGGTGCGCGGGTGAGAGCGGCTCGCACCAACCGTAGATCTCGCGCAGGCTGCGCCACTCGTCAAAACAGCGGCGCAGCTCGTCCAGGGTGGAGTACGCGTGTGAGTGAAGGACCGCCGCTTCGGGGACGTAGGCCCGGGCGTAGCCGGCGCGCAGCATGTCGATCGCGAGCAACCGATCCTCGGCGTAGGGGACTTGACGAAACGGCGCGCGCTCCCAGGCGCTGCGCGCGATACACGCGTTGGCGTCGGTGAAGAACCCGCGCGCACCGATCAGCGCGAGGGCCGGCAGGTGCTCACGCTCGTGCTCGTCCAACCGGTCCACGCGCGGCGCGCCGTCGGGCGCAAGCGAGTGAAACCAGCGCTCCAGTTCCAGACGCACCGCCGGCGAGGCCTCGGGGCGCGGCAGGTAGGGCCCGCAGACCAGCCCGACGTCGCCGGCGAGCTCGAACCCGCCGATCAACCGCTCCAACCAGCGCGGGTCGGCGGGCTCGGCGTCCTGCGTGAGCAGCGCGACGTGCGCGCCGGAGGCCTCGTTCATGAGCAGGTTGCGCGTGCCGCCGTGGCTGAAGTTGACGGGATCGATCTCGATCACGCGCGCGCCGTGGGAGCGGGCGAGCTCGGCCGAGCCATCGCGTGAGCACGAATCGCATACGAGCAGCTCGTGCGCGACCGTCTGCGTGGAGAGCGCCCGCAGGGTGCGCGCAAGGAGGGCGCCGCCATCGCGGACGGGGATCGCGACGGTTATGTCAGGCATAGAACCCCGTCAGCGTCACAAGCTGTCCGGCGTAGCTGAGCGCCACGATCGCGACGAGCAGCCCGACGCCCGCCGGCAGTACCCAGCGGCGCCCGAAGGCGTGCAAACTGGCCACCACCAACACGGCCAGGGGTGCTATCGCCGGGAATGCGTAGCGCCCGAATTCGGCGATGAACGGCCGCACGCCGGGGGTGTAGAAGGCGGCCTCGAACCCCGCGACGACCGCCAGCGCCATCAGCGCGAGCAGCACGAACTCGACGGCGTTGCGGCGCACGAATGACCACTCTCGCCATAGGGCGATCAGGCCGAGTATCGGGACGGCGATCATCGCCGCGAGGATCACCTCGTAGACGCGATGCGGGAAGAAAACGTCGTACCAGCCGAACGCTCCCCAGCCCCGTTCGACGAAGATGACCATCGCGGGGAAGTGGTTGGGGAAGTGGTTGGTCATGAACGGCAGCCGCGGCAGCAGCGACTGCCACAGGTAGCTGAGGTAGTCGATCGGATGCGCGAGTGCTTCCCTGGTCGAGGCCCCAACCGAGCCGGCTTCAGATGGCGCCCCGACCGGCCCAGTGCCGGCAGCAGCGAGTGGATGGAAGACGTGGGCGAGACGCAGCGACAGCCCACGCGCAGCGAGCGCGGCGAGTACGAGTGCCACCCAACCGCGCAGGTCGACCCGGCGGTGGTGGCGGTAGAGCGTCGCGACAAGCGCAAGTGCGAAGACGGGATACAGCGCGTAGACCGTCTCCTTGACGATCGGCATCACGATCAGCAGCGCGCCCGTGAGCAGACCGAGCCACAGCTTGACCCCTCGTCGCAGCATCAAGATTATGAGCAGCTCGAGCGCCGCGGCGCCGGCGTTTACGCCGACATCGTTGTTGACCGCGCCGGAGATGAACCCGTACATCGGCTCATAGCAAACGAGCAGCGCCGCCAGCACCCCAAGCCAGGGACGGCCGGGCGCGAGCTCGCGCGCGAGCAGGAATGCGAAGACCACCGTCAGCGCACCGATCAGCGCGGAGGTCAGGCGCATCAGCGTCAGCTGGCTGAAGGGCGAGCTCGACGCCAACCAGTAGGCGGGCGCGAGCGCCGCGTAGTAGATCGCGCCGTGCGTCGCCGCCGTCTCGTTGCCGCCGCCGTTGGAGGAGCTCGGATGAGTCGCAGCCACCTGCTTGCGATAGACGGTCTGCGAACGCGCCGTCCACGGCGCGCGCGTGTCGCCGACCTGGTGGTCGTCGAAGAAGCTCTCGTCCTCCAGCGCCAGCGTCTCCGCGCTCGACCAGCGCGCAAGCGGCGACGCGGGGCTTTGCGAGGGCGCCTGCCCACGCTCTACGAGCGACTGTGTGTAGGCGAAGTGATCGACCTCGTCGGGTGCCTGAAACGGCGGTGTGATCAGCGCCCAGCAGGCGAAGTTCAGGGCCGCGATCACAAACAGCCAGGCGGCGGTGCGCCGTGCGCTCGTGCTCCTGCCCCGCCCCACGGCAACCGCCAGGCAGCGCACCGCCGCGAACGCTAGGCCTGGGAGCAGGATCAAGAAGATCAGCACGTACAGCCACGGCCCGACAGGACTCGGACGAAACAGCGAGGCGCGACGCAGGATCGCCCCCGCACGAGAGAGGTAGCTGCGCTCAGCGCCCGCCGGCGGCAGATACCAGACCGCGATCCGGCCTGACACCGGCGATCCGCCTGCGCTCGGCGTCGCCGTGGCGGGGGGTGCCGGTAGGGGCGTACCGCCCCAGTTGACCAGTCCGCTCGCGGTCACGCACAGCGAAGCCAGGTGTTCGTGGGCTTGCGAGGAGAGCCCGGGCAGCGTGAAAACGGCCGCGCTCACGCGGTGGGGCGGGACCTTCACCGGCGAGAGGAAGGCGCGCAACTCGGTCGTCGCGCCCACGCGCAACGTCATGCTCAGCGCGGGACGCACGCGGGTGCGCGAGATCAGTTGCAGACGGATGCGCGCCGTGCCGGACGGGATCTCGAGTCCGGGTACGCACACCGGCTCGCCGGGCCCTACTTCGGCGATGTATGTGTAGGCCTCTACCGAGTTGGTGCCCGTGTAGTACTCACGCGGGCGCAGGCAGTAGAAAGCGACCAGTGCTACGAGCGGGATCGCAGCGATCGCAACCACGCGCCATACGCGGGCATCGCCGGCGAACACGACCGCCGGAATCCGGCGCAATCGCCGCACCCTAGCGGCGGCGCAGTCCGAGAATGCTGAGCAGGAACGACGAGAAGAAGATCTGAATCCCGACGATCAAAAGCGTGGCGGCGATTACCGCCAGGTGTTCGTCGGCTAGCGAGCCAAACCCGTGCGAGATCCACGTCGCGATGATGATCCCGCCCATGACCAGTCCGATCAGCACGAACACGCTCCCCAGGAGCAACCCCTGCTCGAGGTGAAAGCGGGCACGCATGCGATCGAACCACGGGTCCTTCTCGCCCATGAAGTACGTGCCATAGGCGTGCGCGCACAGCCCGAGCGCCA
>DASXMO010000072.1:0-25522 GCA_036495605.1 Solirubrobacteraceae bacterium | reverse complement strand
GCCGGAAAGCAAAACGACTACAGGGCCTACCACCACGGCGACTACGACTGTCGTCACGCCCCCAAGCAACGTATTCTCCGTAGCCGGGACCAAGATCAAGGGCAAGAGCATCGTGCTCTCGCTGGTCCTGCCCGGCGCCGGGAGGGTGCAGATCAAGGCGGTTGGCGGAGGCGTTACGGTCTCGAACGTGACGGCGAGTGTCGGCGGCGGTCAGGGAACGGTGACGTTGCCGATCTCGAGCGCGGCGCAGAAGAAGCTCGCGAAGGTCAAGGGCCACAAGCTCTCGGTCAAGATCACGGTGACGTTCACGCCCACGGGCGGAACGGCGGCGAGCAAGACGAAGACGATCACGATCACGCAGGCCGCGATCACGCCGAAGAAAAAGAAGAAAGGCAAGAAAAAAGGCTAGGCAGCAGCTGGCCGACTCCCGACTCAAGGCAAGTGAAAGCACACGGCCCCGGCGCCCGGCACCGCAGTTAGGCGCCGGGCGCCGTCCGTGCTCCGGTGAATTTTCCGCAGGATCGCAGTGACGACAACCACGAGGACAAGAGCTTTCAAACACCATGACTGACGACGACATCCAGCCCGAGGGCGCAGAGCCCGGAGACACCAGCTCCCCGCCCGCCAACGGACGTGCTCCCGAGGAGATCGCCGGCGCACCCAAGCCCCGTCCGTCGGCTTCCCGCCCGCCGGTGCGCTCGGGTCTGGCGCACAAACGCAATCCGGTGCTCGCTACGGCGGGGGACATCGCTGTCGGTGTCCGCCGGCTCGTGTTCCGCGACAAGCTGGCGCTGTTCCTCACAGTGGCCTCGATCGCGCTTGCGGTCACGTTCTTCGTGCTGCTCGGATCGATCGGTCCCTCCAGCCACGGCACGGAACTGCCGATCAGCCGCGTGGTCTCGCTGGCCGAACACAAACAGGTCGCGACGGCGACGCTGCTCGACCACGACGATCGTGTGGAGATCGCGCTGAAGGCGCCGACGGCGGGCAGCACGCCGACCGGGACGGTATCCGGC
Source organism: Solirubrobacteraceae bacterium (assembly GCA_036495605.1). Classification (GTDB taxonomy): domain Bacteria; phylum Actinomycetota; class Thermoleophilia; order Solirubrobacterales; family Solirubrobacteraceae; genus Palsa-744. Next base: position 24,506 of record DASXMO010000072.1, on the reverse strand, counting down.
GGTACGACTGCAACAGGTACGACGACGGCGAGCTCCGAACAGCTCAACACGACTTCCAAAAACGCCCCTCTGGCGACGCCTGCGAAGCTCGAATACTGGGCCGCGTATCCCGTCTCAGGGGCGCAGACACAGGGGCTGTTGCAAACACTGACCCGCTCGGGTGTGGTCGTCAACGTAGATCAGCAGTCGGGCAAGGCGCCGCGCGCGATCCTCGTTCAGTTCCTGCTGCCGATCCTGCTGCTCGTGTGCCTGTTCGCGCTGTTCATGCGCATCGGCGCCGACGGCGGCGCTGGCGGGATCGCTGCGTTCTCGGAGTTCACCGGCAAAGGACGCAAGAAGGGCAAGGGCAAAACCGAAGCGATCACGTTCGCGGACGTCGCGGGCGCCGGCGAGGCCGTGGCCGAGCTGAGGGAGATCCGCGACTACCTCAACGACCCCTCGCGCTACTTGAACGTGGGCGCGGCGGCGCCGAAGGGGGTTCTGCTGGTGGGCCCTCCGGGTACCGGCAAGACGCTGCTCGCTAAGGCCGTCGCAGGCGAGGCCGACGCCTCGTTCTTCTCGCTGTCGGGCTCTGATTTCGTGGAGTCGCTCGTCGGCGTCGGTGCGGCGCGCGTGCGCGACCTGTTCGCCAAGGCGCGCAAGGCCGCGCCGGCGATCATCTTCATCGACGAGTTCGACGCCGCGGGGCGCAAGCGCGGCGCGGGCATCGGGCAGGGCAACGACGAGCGCGAGCAGACGCTGAACGCGCTGCTTGTGGAGATGGACGGCTTCTCCGGCGACGGCGGTCTCGTCGTGATGGGCGCGACCAACCGCCCCGACATCCTCGACCCCGCGCTGCTGCGCCCGGGGCGCTTCGACCGCCAGGTCACGATCGATGTCCCCGACGTGCACGGGCGCATGGAGATCCTGCGCCTGCATGGCGCCAAGCGCCCGCTCGGTCCCGACGTCTCGCTGGAGGAGATCGCGCATCAGACGCCTGGCTTCAGCGGCGCCGAGCTCGCGAACGTGATCAACGAGGCGGCGCTCCTGAGCGTGCGCGACTCAAACCACGAAATCGATCAGGCGACGCTCGAGGAGTCGATCGATCGCGTCGTCGCCGGACCGGCTAAAAAGCACATCCTCACGCGCGAGGAGCAGTGGCTGATATCCGTGCACGAGGCTTCGCACGCCGTTGTCACTGACGCGTTGGGGCACACGAGCTCCACGCGCAAGCTCTCGATCGTTGCGCGTGGCCGCCAGCTCGGTACCGCCGCGCACATGCTCACCGACCGCGACCAGGTGATTCAAACCGAGTTCGACCTACAACGCCAGCTGATCGTGATCGTTGCGGGTACGGCCGGGGAGCGGATCGCGTTCGGCGGCCTCTCCACGGGCGTGAGCGACGATCTGCACGCCGCGACCTCGCTCGCACGCAGCATGGTCACCTCCTTTGGCATGTCGACCGCGCTCGGTCCCGTCACGATCGGCGAGAAGGGCGGCGAGGTCTTCCTCGGCGCTTCGCTGCAGGATCTCGGCTCGGTCGGACCGTCCACGCTCGATCTGATCGATCGCGAGGTCGAGCGGCTCGTCGGCGACGCCGAAGCGCGCGCGGCCTTCATCCTCGACCGCTACTGGAACGCGGTGGAGGAGACCGCCAACGCGCTGCTCGAGCAGGAGACGCTGTCGGGCGTGGCGCTCGACGCGGTGCTCTCGACGGTGCAGGAGACGACGCTCGAGGAACTGCGCGAGGTGCGCCGTCCCGTGCCCGAGCGAGACCCGGGGCGCAGACCTTGAGGCGGCTCGCCGCCGGGATGCTGATCGCTACGGCGATCGCCTCGGTCGGCGCCACGTCCGCCCGGGGCGAAGCGAGTTGGCGTCTGGAACAGCCGCCGCCGCCTGAAGGCGCACCGTTCAAGGTCGCTCTGGGACGCGTCGACGACATGGAGTTCTACGCTCCCAACGAGGGCCTGCTGAGCGTCGAGGGCAATGCGACGGTTCCCGACGGCCTGTTCTTCTACAACGGGCGCGGCTGGCATCAGCTCTCCACCGTATGCGGCGGCGCCGGCGAAGTCTCGCGCATCGCCTGGGCGGGAGCGGACGAGTTCTGGACGATCACCGAACCGAGCGAGCCGCGGGTGGGATCTGGCCTGGGCCTGTGCCACTTCAAGGAAGGCGTCGTGGTCGGCTCCTACTCGACTCCCTTGCAGTCGCCCGATCCCTTCCACCCGCTCGATGCGGCGGCCTGCGACGGTCCTAACGACTGCTGGTTTGCGGGGATCGGCAGTCAGGATCCCTCGGGGCAACGGATCGGCGCCTTCCATCTGCATTGGAACGGCACCAGCTTGACCACCTCATACCAGCCTCAGGGTCGTGCTGTCAGCGGACTGGCGTTCTTCCACGGCGCCTTCTACGAGAGCACGCTCGTCGGCGCGGAAGCTGGCAACGCCACCACGCCGGTGACGCTGGCGACACCCGAGCCAGAACACCCGATCCTGATCCACAAGCTGATCGGCCCGACGTTCGCCGACACGAACTTCCTGCCCTTTCCCTATCCGGGTGTGCCAACCGAAGGCACCGAGCTGCTGTCAGCCAAGTCAGATGGCTCGGATCTGTGGTTCTCCGGCGGCGGCGCTGCGTCGGGTCCCGACGCGCCACACGATGGTTCGGTGCCCAGTCCGCCTGTCGCGGTGCGCTACTCCGAACCTTTCTTTCAGCAGACTCCGATCGAAACCTCGCTGTTCGGGCCCGAAGATCGCTTCACCGACATCGCACCAGTGCCCGGCACCGAAAACGCCTGGGTGGTCGACCAGCCCTACTCCTCGCGTGGCAGCGCCACGGCCAAGGCCAAAGTCGCGCTGATCGGGGCCGATGGGACGACGACCCTGGACACCCTGCCCGTCAGCGGCCCGGCGCGCGGAAGCGCGCAGGTGATCGCCGCCACCGGCCCCGAAGAAGCCTGGATGGCCACCTCGGCGGGCTGGCTGTTTCACTACACCAACGGGTCTGTCCTATCCGAAGACACCGATCCAAACTGGGCGAGCACGATCACTCAGCGCCCCAACGAGTCGATCGAACAGTTTGTGCCCGACACCCCGCCGGCGGATAACTCGCAGCTGTTCGCTCCCCCGCCCGTGGCGGTCGAACAGGCGCAGAGCCTGGAAACGCCCGTACCCGAGGTGATACCGGCTCTGCTGCAAGACATCAGGGTCTCACGTCGCGGCCTGACGGTGATCGTGAGCTTCAAGCTGGCGGGTCTTGCCGAGGTCCAACTCCTCGCCAAGCGCCACGGCAAGATCATTGCGAAAACCGCCAAGGAGCGATTGAAGGCCGGTAAGCACTCGTTGAGGCTGCGTTTCAGCGCCAAGCGCTGGCCGAGTGGCTTGAGCTTCAAGACCAAGGCACTCGTAAAGCTCAAGCCGGTGCCCGCCACTGGATGTGAAAGCAAGTCGGGCTCATCCGGAGGCGGTGGCGCTGGGCCGAACGCGGTGGCCACGTCTTGCGAATCGGGCTCATCCTCAGGCTCCACCGGCGCGGGCCCGAACGCGGTCGCCACGAGCTTGCGCCGATGAGCTCCCATCGCCTTGTTCGTCGTCGCATCGGCGCAGTCGTGGGAGCCGCGTTGATCGCGCTGCTCGGCGTCTACTGCCTGGCGCATCTGATCGGCTCCGGCGCTCGCGCGGATACGGGCGGTGGCGATCCTCAGCCCCAGCCGGTGCTCGGCACCGCGGACGCGAGCACGGTCCTGATGGGCGCCGCGACCTCAGGCGAACCGGGGGAGGCGTGGGCCTACGACGTGTTGCCACTCAACGTGCCGCCCTCCGCGGGCGGGAATGGGCGCGCGCAATTCGCCGTGCCGAGCGGTGAATCGCCCCCGGGCCAGCTGGTGTTCGAGCGCGCGACCGATACCAATCCCGATTGGACGATCTACGAAGCGCCACTGAACGAAGCGCAGAACCAGCCCTACCGCGGCATGAGTCCAGACCGTCCTTCCGCGAGGATCACACCACACGCCGGTGGGCTCCTCGCGGGACAGGACACGACACGACCGTCTGGGAAGCGGATCGTGGTACTCGCACGCGATCCGGGTGGACGCTTCCATGTGCTGCCGGAACCGCCTGCGGGTGTGCTTCCCGAAGCAGGAGAAGGCGGAGATCCCGCTGCGGGAACGTTGGTCGAAGGCGAAGGTGCCGGAGCGCTCGCCGATGCGGCTGTCGAAAGCGCCGGTCACACCGAAGCGTATTTCGCCGCGCTCGGACGCAAACAGGACACGTCGATCGCACGCTGGAACGGAACACAGTGGTCGCGCGAGCCGGTAGAACTGCCCGGCGGCTACACAGGCTCGTTCACGGTTGCCGCGCTCGGAGGTACTTCACCTCAGAATCTCTGGCTGCTTGGTCAGGCAAGCGCCGAAAGCGGATTGGGGGCGATGCTATTCAAGCGCGTCGTCAATGGCGCAGGCGAAGGCCACTGGCAGGAGGTCGAACTGGGCTCGACGTTGTTCGCGCAAGCGGCAACGCCCGCGCAGGGCGTCTCGGGGGTTACCCCGCTCAAAGCGCCCGCCCAATCACTGACGGTGAGTGATCAGGGCGTTTGGATCGACGGCAACATGCAGGCGCCCGGCGGTGGCAGCGACGGGTACGACTTCACTCTCTACTACGACATCGCACAGGCCAAAGTCACGGCCAGCTGGTGCGACGCGCACGGTGGTGGCGGCGAAGCGCTGTGTACCCATCCGCTCGGCGCTCGCTTTGGACGCATCGCCGGGTATCGCAGTTTCGCCTTCAACGGCCCCGGCTTCGGCTCGCGAATCATCACCAACCCGTTGCAGACGGGGGGAGCGGACTCGACCAACATGGGCTCTTACCTGAGCCTCGAAGGCACGACTTTCCGCTGGATGCCGGGCGCCGGCGCGGACGACGCGCCGGGCGGCGCCTTCTACGCGCCGACAGACGGCTGGCTGGAAGGACCCGTGCAGATAACGGGCAATTCCCAGCCCCAGCGCCTGACGAGTTGGCCCGTATCCGCGCGCGCGCCGTTCACGGCCGTGGCGCCGGCGCCCGGGACGACGCCGGGCGACCCCAATGCGCAGGCGTTGGCCGTCGGCGCCAACGGCGCCGTGGCCAGATACATACCCGGACAGGGTTGGCAGCGCGAGTTCCTGCTCAGCTCGAGCGGAGCGGTCAGTTCGCCGACGCTGCGCGCGGTCGCATGGCCCGAAGCCGATCGCGCTTTCGCAGTAGGCGATCTCGGCGCGCTGTGGGTCTGGCGCGCGGAAACCGGCCTGTGGGAGAAAGATCCCGCAGCACCGCCGGAAGGCACTCACGCCGATCTGCTGGGGATCGCCTTCGACCCGAGCGATCCCGCGCTCGGCTATGCCGTCGGCCTCAGCGGGACGCTGTGGAGCTACGACAAGACCTGGACGCAGGACCCCCTGCCCGAACCATTCCAGAAGGAGTTCAGGGAAGGGCTCGACGGCAACCCCGAAGCAGCTCTGAAGGCGAACTTCACCTCCGTCGCCTTCGCCGGCTCGGAGGCGATGGTCGTGGCGGAACACGATCTGCTCGTCAACTCCGGCTCCGGATGGGCGGTCGACCCCGAAGTCCACACCCTGCTGGCGAGCCTGCCGAGCCGACCGCAGCTGAACGTCGTCGCCGGTCTCCCGAACGGCGGCGCGGTGCTCGCAGGGCACGATGTGGTGTTGGAGCGAGACAGCGCGAACAGCCCATGGCACTTCTCCGAACAACCGATCGTGAATGAGACCGCCGTCGCGGCGAGTGCCTATATGGACGGTTCGAAAGTACGCGCCGTGCTGTCGGCCGTGCCCGACTTCATTTATCCGCCACCGCTCATCCTGCCGCCGATCGACCCAAATACGCCGCCCCCATTGATCCCGCCCAACCCGCTGCCCGGCGACGGCTACCTGCTGCGCGAAACCGGCGGCGGCTGGGAGGACGAGGAGCGCGCCGCCTACGCAGGGGACAGCGAGGACAAGCCTGTCAAGGCCGATCCGATCGCCGCGTTCGATCTCGGTCCCGAAGGCTCGGGCTGGGCCGTCGGCGGCTGGAGTGGGCACGCCGACGACGCGGGACGCGGGACCGACAGCGGCGGCTCCGGCCAGGCGGTGCGCGAAAACGTGCAGACCGCCGGGATCTATCGCTATGCGCCCGGCGGCGGCGCGCAGGGTCCGCCGAGTGCCGCGACCTCTCCAGTCCCGCTGCAGTCGAACGTCGCGACGTTCGCGCTCGCCGGCCACGCCGAGTGCGCCGAACCTTGCGCTGATCTCGCCGACGAGGGGATCGCCCCCGACCGCAACCTGACGAGCGCGCTGAGCGCGATCGACGGTCTCGCGGGCCAACCGAACGGCCCACGCGCGCTGCTCTACACCGGCGGGCGCGAGACGCCGGGCGAGGGCCCGGAGTCGAGCGCGGAGGCCGACCGCTATGCACAGCTGCTCGCCCAGGGCGGCGGCCTGGGTGTGTTTCCGGCCGTATCCGCGGGAGACTCCGAAGGTGGCAGTGCAGGCGCGTTCGGCGCCGCGTTCGCGGGCTTTCCGGCGCCCTTTGGCGAAGGTGGCCTCCCGGCGGGGATCAGCACGTCGAACATCCCCGGCCCGAGCGGTCCGGTGCGGCCTGGAGCCCGCACCCATTACGCCTTCGACAGCACGGGCTCGGCGGGCGCCGTGCGAGTGATCGTGATCGACAACTCGCGCGGCTCGCTGGCGGCGAGTGACCCCTACCAGAACCCCGCCGAACCGCAGGCGCCGTGGCTCGGGGAGATGCTCGCCGACGCCCGCGCCCGCGGCATCCCCGCGATCGTGGTCGGCAGTCGCGAGCTGAACCCCGGTCTGCCGCCGGCGCTGAACGTCGCCTCCGATGCAAGCGAAGAGGCGCAGATAATGGTCTCTGGCGGCGCGTCGGCGTATCTGTATGAGCGCCCGGAGGAAAGCCGCGCCAGCCGCATCCCGGCAGGTGGAGCAGTGACGATCCCGGAGTTCGGCACCGGCACGCTCGGATACCGCTCGGCGATCAGCGGATCGTTCACGCCGGGCCAGCCGGATGCACTGTTCGGTGCGACCGGCTACCTGCTTGTGAGCGTCAACGTCGCCCAGCGCAACCCCGCGACGAACGTCACGCCCGTCACTGCGCGGCTGATCCCGCTGGTGCAGAGCCTCTCGCTGAACCCGCTCGACGGCACGCTGCTGCGACGCAGCGCTCCGGCGCTGTTCGAGGGCCTGGCACGGCGCCCTGTCAGCGGCGATCGCTGGGGCCCAGCGTCGGCTGACGGCAGCCCCAACCCTCCCGGCGCGAGCCCCTACAGCGAATTCCCCCAGCCGCTGTGCCTGCAGTCGGACTGCGCGAGCATGATCGAACCGGAATACACATTCACCTCCTCCGAACCGGAAATCGCGAACTTCGTCGAGCACGACCTCAACTCCACGAACCTGCGAAAGCCTCTGCAGGATTCCGCCGGGCACGTGATCCCCGATTCGAAATCCGGAATCCTCTGCGCGTTCAACGCGGGTAACACGGTGGTCACGATCTCGGCGGGGGGCCTCTCTTACTCTGTGCCGGTGACGGTCTTGGGCGGCAGCGTCGAGCAGCCCTGCGGCACCGTGCCGCTGGCTGCGAGCCGCTTCGCGAAAGCGGCCGCGACCCCCTCCGCGGGGGCGCCCTCGCCCCCGCCGCCGGCCCCTGCTCCGGCGCCGGCCCCGATCGCGCCGCCGCCCGCGCCGATCCTCGCCTCCCCGCCCGCGGCCAAGCCCGCGGCGGTAAGGCCGCCGCCGCCCGCGGCCGCGCTGCTGTTCACGCCGCTGCTGCTCTTGCCCCAGAACGGTGTGCCGGCGATCCCGCCGCCGCCGGCGGGCGCGTTCGCCCGCCCGATCCCCCCGGGCGGAGCTGGCGTGCGAGTGTTCGAAGAAAAGAAAGAGGAGGAGGAGGCGACCGAGCAGTCGCAGGCGTTCGCCGCGTATCGAGCCACGGACTACCACGGCCTGCCGGTCGCGGCGCGCGCGTACGCGACTCCCGGCGCCCGCAACAACAGGTCGCCCTCGCCCGCCGTGTATCTGGCTCTGCTCGTCGTGCTCGCGGCGGCGGGAGGGGCGACGCTGCGTCTGGGTCCCAAGCGCCGCGGACGCCCGATCGAGACCGCCTATGCAACCACCGGTGAGCGCTCCGCCCGCATCCGCGCGGCCGGCGCTCGCGACCAACACCAACATCGACATCTACGCCTCAGGAGGCAACGACCATGAGCGAGCGCTCCTTCATCTCCCGCCACGCCGGCACGGCCGCGCTTGCGATTTCGATCCTCGCGCTCGTCGCATCGACTACGGGCCTCGCCGACGCGGCGCGCCGCGCGGTCGTCGCCGCGGTCGACGGTCATCGCATCAGCGCCAAGCCCTACAAGAACGGCCTGCTGCTACTCGGCAAGAACAAGAAATTCGTGGCCTCAGCGATCCCGACCGTCAAGAACTCACAAGAGGTGGGCGGCAAGAAGCTGACGGCGATCGAACCGAGCTGCCCTCCCAGCACGGTCAACCTCGGCACGTGGTGTCTGGACACTTCGCCCTATCCGTTGACGAACGCGCAGGCGGGCCTGAACAACTACTTCTGGGCCAGCCAGGCCTGCGTCAAACAGGGCGGCTATCTGCCGACCGCCGCGCAGCTGATCGGCGCCGCCGCGCGGGTGAAGCTCGAGTCGACAATCCACGACTCGCAGCTGACGGCCACGATCCAGCTCGACCCGAGCGTTGGACTGAAGGACCAGCGCGAGATGAGCGCGACGCTCGTCACGACCGCGGCCGGCTCGGACGCTGCCGGCTCCGAGGGCGTCAGCGTCGGCTCGACCGGTGATCCGCGCACGGGCGAACCGAACCCGGTGCCGCTGCCGGCGGTGCCCGCGCCCTCGACGCTGCAGTACGTGACGGTCTACTCCAACGGCACCAAAGGCGGCTTCGCGGGCTCCGAGCCGGTTTCCCAGCCGGAGAACTTCCGCTGCGGGTTTAACGAGATGCCGGGCGCGAACACGGCCGAAAACGGGTGATTCGCCTCGTGTTCACAGAATCGTCACGCGTGCGAGGACGATCGCGTTGACGATTGAGCTGCGGACGAACGGCCGCGAGCGACCGAATCGTGTCCACTGATCCGACTGCAATAACGACGGAGATCCCCGTCACGGCGGCGCCGGGAACGGCCGCTGCCGGGTCGGCGCGTGCGCAGGAGCAGGCGGAGTCGACCGCGCCGATCCCCGCGGTCCAGGCCGACCCGCTCGCCGCGCTCGGAGCGGCGGCGGGCGGCGCGCCCCCTCAGCCGGGGGATCCCGCCATATCGGCCGCCGCCTCTGCACAAGCGGCACCCGCGGGTGTCGAGCCCTGCCCGCACTGCGGCACGTCGCTGGCGCTCGATCAGCGCTACTGCCTTGAATGCGGCGCCCCGCGCACGTATCTGAGCGGGATGCTGCTCGATCGCCTGCGCGCGCCCGCGGCCGCGCAGGGGGGCCTCGGTCAGCCCACGCAGCCGCCGATCGGAGGTCTCGGCATCGTTCCCCCCGCGGGGCCGCCGCTCACACCGACCTCGCCGGGAGGCTCGGCGTGGCAGCGCGGCAGCGTGCTGACGCTGATCGCGAGCATCGGCGTGCTGCTGCTGGCGATGGGCGTAGGGGTGTTGATCGGGCGTTCCGGCGGCACGTCCTCGGGCGGCTCCGCGCCGCAGATAGTCACTGTGCCGGCGGCCGCGAGCGGTGCGGCGAGCACGACGACGACGCCGACCACGCCCGCGGAAAACCCGACGGCCAAAGCCGCGGCCGGGGCAGCCGCCGCAGCGGCCGCGGCCAAACACAAAGCCAAAGAATCCGGCGTGGGCGCAACTCCCAGCAAACCAGCGCCGCCGACCGTTTTGAAAAACCTGCGCACCGGCAGCGGGCAGAGCTATGAGCAGAAGTCCAAGAACCTGCCCAACGTCGTCTCCACGGGCTAGATGAGCATGCCATCCTCGGGCGAGCAGGGACCGCTGCCCCGCTACGACACCGCACAGCTCGAACGCCGCCGCGAGGAGCTCGCGGCGCAGGTCGCCGAGCTGCACTGGGATCTCGGCGGACTCGCCTATGAGATGGCGGTGCGCGACCACTTCCGCAACGACGTCCTGATGAGCCGCGCGGCGCAGCTGCAGGAGCGCGACGCCGAGCTCGCAGAGGTTGAACGTAAGCTCGGCTATGAGCGCGAGCTCGGGGCCGGGCCTGGCAGTGAGGAGTCTCGCAAAGCATGGTCGCGGGTGCTGCCGCCGGCGCAGATCTCCGCGCTGCTGCTCGTCGCGTTCCTCGGGTTCGGCGTGGCGATGGGCGCTGTCGCCAAGGGCTCGAACGCGCGGCGGGTGCGTCCCCGCGAGATTCTGGTCGCGCAGGCGCCCGCCGCCACTGCGACCGCCACGGCGGCGGCGAAAACCACGCCTCCGGCCGCAGAACCGGAAGCGACCCCGAGCGCGTCTTCCGAACCGGAATCCTCCACGGCGTCCACCGGCACGAGCACGTCCTCATCGAGCAAGAGCACGACCAAAACCACATCCGGCGCCTCGGGCTCGTCCGGCGTCTCGGGCGGCGGAGAAGGCTCCTCCGGCAGCGAAGAAGGCGCCGCTCCGACGAAGCTCCCGGGCGTCAAGCACGTGTTCGTCGTGATGCTCGACGATCAGCCCTACGCGACCGCGTTCGGCCCGGCCTCGCCCGCGCACTACCTGACGGGGACGCTCGAGCACCAGGGCGCGCTGCTGGTCCGCTACTACGCGGTCGCGCACGAACAGCTCGCGAATTCGATCGCGCTCGTCAGCGGCCAGGGCCCGACGCCGCAGACCGCGCAGAACTGCCCGACCTACGAAGACCTCACGCCCGCTACCGCGGGAGCAGAGGGGCAGACCCTCGGCCACGGATGCGTATATCCGAGCAGCACGCAGACGCTCGCCGGGCAGCTCACCGCCAAGCACCTGAGGTGGCGGGCATATTTGGAAGGAATGGACGAACCCGGCTCCGGCGCCGGCAGCGCCTACGGAGCCTGCGGCCATCCCGCGCTCGGCGCACCAGACCCGACCTCGGCGCCTACGCCGCCCGCGGGACAGGCGTATGCGACCTGGCGCAACCCGTTCGTCTACTTCCACTCGCTGATCGACTCCTCGGCGTGCGCGAGCGATGACGTGGGACTCCAGAAGCTGAAGTCCGATCTCTCGAGCACGAGCAGCACGCCGAGCTTCGCCTACATCGTCCCCGACCGCTGCCACGACGGCAACCCGACCCCGTGCGCGCCTGGCGCGCCCGCGGGGATGGAAGCCGCGGACGGGTGGCTGAAGAAGGTCGTCCCGGAGATCACGGCCTCGAAGGCCTACAAGCAGAATGGTCTGCTCGTGCTGACCGTCGATGAGGCTCCCTCAAGCGGCGAATACGAGGACTCGAGCTCCTGCTGCGGGCAGCCGACATTCCCCAACATGCCTGCGGCCGCGGGCGGGATCGGCCCTCCGGGTGGGGGACAGGTGGGCGCGCTGTTGCTCTCCCCGTTCATCAAGGGCGGGGCGACGGTGCAGGACACCTACAACCACTTCTCGCTGCTGCGCACCGTCGAGGACCTGTTCAAGCTCGGCCACTTGGGGTACGCGGGCCACAAGGAAGTGAGTTCGTTCTCGCCCTCGCTGTTCACCAAGTCGGGTTAGCGCGCGCCGGTCCGCTCAGCAGGATCGCTTTTGAAAGCGCCCCATCGCGCGCACGCGCACGGCCGCGGACACATAGCATCCGACCTGCCGCTACGCCAGGTCTCGGCGCCTCCGCAACCCGACGCCTGCCACGTCCGCGCTCGGCGCAGAGCGCCTCGCGCTCGGAACAGACCAAACTCAGCCCAAGCCGCGCCGGCGCGCGTCGGTGTCGCGTTCGGGCAACGGGATCGCCGCGAGGTCGATCGGCTGCACCGTGGAGAGCACCGCGTCGAGCGCGACACCGGAGAGCGTCTCGTGCTCGACCAGCGCGCCGGCGGTCTCGCGCACGGTTCCCCAGTTGAGGCGCAGCACGTGCTCGGCCCTGACCTCGGCCTCCTCGACGATGCGCTCGACCTCGGAGTCGATGATGTTCAGGGTGTCCGGCCCGATCGAGCCAAGGTCCTGCAGCGCGGCGCCGAGGAACACCTCGCCGCCGGCCTCGCCGATCGTGACGTGTCCGAGACGGTGGCTCATGCCGTAGCTCGTCACCATCCGCCGCGCGAGCTTTGTAGCCGCGTGCAGGTCGTCGCTGGCGCCCGTGGACTCCTCGCCGAACTCGATCAGCTCGCCGGCCGTTCCCGCGAGGATCGCGACGAGATGGCGCTCGAGATCCGAGCGTCCGTGCATCACCGCGTCGCGATCGGTGAGCATGTGCGCCGCGGTGCCGAGCTGGCGTCCGCGCGCTATGATCGAGAGCTTCTGCGCGCTCACCACCTGCCCGATCGCGCGCGTGGCCACCGCGTGACTGGCCTCGTGCACGGCGATCGTCCAGCACTCGTCCTCCGTCAGCACGTGCTTCTTGGCGGGGCCGGCGACGACGCGGTCGATGGCCTCCTCGAGCGTGTGCTGGTCGATCTCGACGTTGCCCTCGCGAACGGTCAGCAGCGCGGCCTCGTTGACGACGTTCGCGAGCTCCGCGCCCGAGAACCCGGGGCACAGCTTCGCGATCTCCAGCAGATCGACTTCGGGGGTGAACTGCCGTCCGCGGCTGTGCAGCGTGAGGATCTCGAGGCGTCCGTGCACGTCCGGGTTATCCACCACGACCTGGCGATCGAAGCGCCCGGGACGCAGCAGCGCCGGGTCGAGGATGTCGGGACGGTTGGTAGCGCCCATCACGACCACGCCCGCATCCCCGCCGAAGCCGTCCATCTCGACCAGCAGCTGGTTGAGCGTCTGCTCGCGCTCATCGTTGCCCTGACCGACGCCCGCGCCGCGCTTTCGCCCGGCGGCGTCGAGCTCGTCGATGAACACGATCGCCGGCGCCATCCGCCGCGCCTTGGCGAACAGGTCGCGGATGCGCGCCGCGCCCACCCCTACCAGCGACTCCACAAACTCCGCGCCGGAGGCCGAAAAGAAGACCGCGTTGGCCTCGCCCGCGGTCGCGCGCGCGAGCAGCGTCTTGCCGGTGCCGGGCGGACCAACCAGCAGCACGCCCTTGGGCGCGGCCGCGCCCGCCTCCAGATAGCGGGTCGGGTCGTCGAGGAAGTCTCTGATCTCGCGCAGCTCGGCGAGCGCCTCATCGGCGCCCGCCACCGACGCGAACGTGATCGGTGCGGTGGCCTTCTTCTTGCGACGGCCCTGGCCGCGGAAGTTCGAGAACGACGCGATCCCGCCCGAGCCCTCGCCGGTTTGACGGGTAAAGAACGCAAACAAACACACCAGCAGCAGGATCGGGATCAGGAACTGCACCACGATCTGGCGCGCCGGCTTGCTGCTCTGAGGGTTGATCGAGACCTGGGCGCCGCCCTTGCGCAGGATTTCCAGCAGCGTCAGCGTGGCCGCGTCCGAGGAGGGGTAGTCGGCGTAGATTTCAAGGCCGGTGTCGGTCTGTGCGGTGACCTGGTGGTCGTGGTCGAGCAGCACGGCCGTGCGGATGTGCTGGGAGTTGGCGAGCGTGACGACGTTCGTCAGTGCCACCTGCTGGCCTTTGCCCTCCGGGCGCAGCGAGCCGAGCAGCACGAAGAACGCGATCACAAGCCCGATCGAGGCGAGCAGTAGGAAAGTCGACAGTGGATCTCTGCTGAGCGTGCGCAGGATCCCCCTCAGCACGTCGCCGGCGCGCTGAGCGGCGAGTCGCAGGGGAGAGTGCTTACGTTGCGATGAGGCCAGGCGTGGATTGCTCATGAAGGGCTGTACATTCAACGTCCAGCCCGACATTCGTGTGAACATCCGGGGAAACGACCCGAATCGCTCTCAACAATCTTCGCGATTGTTTACGCCGTGGATGTTCCGTGCCGGGGAATGTGACCGTGCAGGGAGTGCGACGCTATTCGCACGTTCGTGCGGGGAGTGCGACGCTACTCGGCGCTGGAGTTCATCGCGTGGGTTGAAGCTCGCGCGCCAGGCAGAGCCCGCCCTGCTTGTGCTCGCGCAGCTCGCCCGTGCGCTTCAGGCGACTGACGGTCGATGCCGCGACCGTCCGCTTCACGCCCGTGGACGCTGAGATCTCGGCAACGGTTATCCCCGGTCGCTGACCCACGAGATCGAGGATCACGCGCTTGTTCGCGCCCTTCGCGGCGCGGCGGGCGCCGGCGCTGCCGGCCAGTTTGAGGCCCTCGTAGCGAGGCTGCGTGCCCTCGGCCAGTGGGCCGCGCTCGATCGCCTCGAGCACGTCGCGCAGACGATGTGCCTCCTCGATCAGGGGCTCGATCTGACGCAGTCGCTGCGTCGCCGTGCGACGGATCTCCTCGAGCATCGAATCGCCGATCGCCTCGTCCTCCCGAATGCTCTCAACGTGCATGAACCCAGTATGACGGACTTACCGGTCGTTTGTGACGAGATTTGTCCAAAAAACAACAATGTCAACACAGGCCGGAGTTCGGGGTGGCTATCGAGTCAAGGAACAGCGACGCGGATCGGTGCTTTGACCGCAGTCGATCTGCGCCGCTCCCACGGGATGCCCCGCCGCGTTCAGGCCCAGCACGCGCGCCGGCGGGTCCGGCGTTCCCGCCGGCCGGGTCAGCGCGGCGACAAAGTAACGGGTGTGCGCGGGCAGCTCGCCTGCGCGTATCTGGGCGAGATCTGGTGTGCGCGTGGGAACAGTGCGAGTCGCCTTGCCGGCATGTACGGACACCTGGGCCACCTGCGTGCCGGCGACGCCGAACAGGTAGCGCGTATGGGGGCTCGACACGCTCGTCATCGTCAGCGTTCGCGGTCCGGGAGCGGGGGTGCAGCGCGAGGCCTCTGACTGCGCGACCGCAAGCACCCGACACAGTTCATTGCCACGACGGTAGAGGCGTAGTGACCAGCTTTCTTCGCCTGCCCCGCTTCGGGCGGCGAGCACGAATGCTCCCTGCGATACATACGCCGGATTCGGCCCGTCGCCGGCGCCCGGTGAGAGCACGCGATGGGCGCCGTAGGCGCTCGCCGCGATCAGGCACAGCAGCGCGATCAACGTCACGCTGCGCCGTGCCACGCGCGCGGACGCTCGCTGGCTCTGGCTGCCGCGTCGGCTCCGGCCGTCGCGAGCCGTGTATGCCGTGGTCGGGGCCCTACTGGGCTCGGCATCGGTGTGACCGCGCACGCGGCGCGGAATCGAGGCGGGCGCCGGCGTCTCGCCGCCGGCGCGTCCTCGTCGCTCGTGTTCGCGGCCAGCCCGCGAGCGCACGTCGGCGACACGCTGCGCTTCGCGACGGACCTCGCGCTCGAGATCCACGAGGAACGGCAGCTCGGGATCGTAGGCGCGCTCCCCCAGCTCACGCGGATCGAGCGGGTCGAGGGGGTCGTCGCGCCGGCTCATCGATCCCTGCTCCACGCTCGATGCTCGTCCTTGAGCGCGGCGTTCAGCGCGCGCAGCCCGCGCGAGACCCGTGCGCGCACCGTGTTCTGAGTCGTGCTCATGCGTGCCGCGATCTCGCTGTAGGGGAGGTCTTCGAGGACGCGCAGCCGCAACGCCTCGCGCTGCTCGTCGGGAAGCCGCGCCATGTGTTGGACGACGGCCTCGCGCAGGTCCGCGATCCCCGCGAGTTCCTCGACGCGCTCGATCTCGCGGTCGGTGAGACCGGGGCGTGCGCGGCCGAGCCGTCGACGCCGTCCGCGCTCGCCCTCGTCACGACGACGCTGCTCGGCCAGCGCGTTGCGGGCGATGCCCCACAGCCATCCGGAGAGCTCTGCATCGGTGCTGCCCCTGAAACCCAACCCTCCGGCGATCGCCGACGCGAAGGTCTCCGCGAGCAGGTCGCGCGCCAGTTCGGGCTCGTGCACGCGGCGCTGGAAATAGAGCAGCAGCGACTGCGCGTGGCGCCTGTACAGCCGGGTGAAGTCGTCCGGTGTTGGTGGCATCGATCTCCCCAGGCATCGCGACGTGGACCTCTGAACATCGATCCAAACAATAAACGTTGTCTCGGTTTACGAGAGTGGTCGCGAGCTGTGTACCTCTTTTCGGCCCAATGCGTCTCCACGCGGCTCAGTAGGAGCGCATGATCCTCTCGACCAGCGCCTGGCGCTGGGATGCTTCGTGAACGCCGTCGCCCACAAAGCTCGCCAGGCCGACGCTTGCGGGGGCGATTTGCGAGATGCCGTCCTTGCGCAGCAGCCTGCGCCGCTCCGGGCCGGTGCACAGTCCGCGAGTCTGCTCGCGCAGCGTGTGAATCGTCGCTGTGCTCAGTCCCGTCGGCGCCACGATCGCCGACCACGTTCGCGGCGTCCTGCCGCCGGCGCGAGGCCACGGGAGTTCGCGCACCCGGCCGCTTCGCACGGCCTGGTGGATCGCCCCGTAGGGCGCCAGCACCGCCTGCACTTCGCCGGCCTCCAGGCTTAGAACGGCGCTGCGTGAGGACGTGAATACGCTATAGGGAAGGTCGCCGTGCAGCCCAGAGCTGTTCACCAGCGCCGCGAGATTCCCCTCGAGCCAGGTGTCCTCGGCGACCCCGAACAGTGGCGGCGAGGTCTGTACGTAGCGTGCGGACAGCAGCTCGGAGGAGCTGTGCACCGGCGAATCCGCGCGCACCGCCAGCGCGAGCCTTTCCCCGCCGAGCGCGGCGATCGGTGCGGCGCCGGCGAGCAGGTGCACAGCTCGCTGGGCGTGTTCACGCGGTTCGGGCAGGAGCTGATCCTGACGATCGCGTGCGATGTCCGACAGCGTCGTGCTCGTGATCAGCAGGAGCTCATCGGGCGTGCCGTGGACACGCTCGAGGAAGTCGACGACCGAGGATGAGGCGCCGCCGGGGAGCACGCCAACGGTCACCGGGCGTCCGCTCATCTCCCAGCACCCCGCCAGCTCGCGAGCCGTTGCCTGCGCCTGGCCGTTGCCTTCGGCGCCCGCCACCCATAGCGTCAGCGGCCGGCTGAACCCCGATGCCTCGCCGTCTCCGCCCAGCAGGGGATGACGGGCGAAGCTGAAGATCACGATCGCAACGACCACGCTGAGCAATATCGCCCACAGGGATCGTCCCAGTCTCGACTCGTCTTGCATGACGTAGAAGCCTAGGGCGCTCGTGTGGCGATTTTGTTACCCGCTGTGTACTCGTCGTACAGACCGAGCTTCTTTGGCGATGACGATCCCGGTGTCAACTCTTCGCGCTCTGCCCGGCGCGCATCACGCTTGGAGAAAGGCAAGCACGGGTGGAACACATCCGGCAGACAATGTTTATAAAGCAAAGATTATGTGATCGTTTAGTAAACGACCCTTGACGGTCCTCGTTTCGGGGTACACCCTGAGCGAAGTTCTCCGCGATCTCCCCGGCCCCCGGAACGCGGACGACGAACTCTCTTCGTGTGCGTGTGCTTCCCGATTTGCCATTTCGACTTTACGCGTCGTGTCTCCTGTTGCTGTTCGTACTCGGCGGCTGGGTGCGCACGGCGCCTGCGCACGCGCTGATCGAGGCGCCGAGCACGATCGACGGGCCGAGCTCGGCGATCGGCGAATTCGGCGGGGTCGCCGTGTCCGCGGACGGGAGCGGGGGGCTCGTGTACATCAAGCAGATCGAAGGCGTACCACATGTGTTCGCCTCCCAATACGTGGGTGGGCACTGGCTGGCGCCGATGCGGGTGGACTGGGATAGTCCCTATGGCGCCAGCTACCCGCGTATCGCTGTGGCCGACGGTGGACAGCTGCTGGTCGTGTGGGTGACTCAGATCGCCACCGTGAACAACCGCATCCAGCGCGCGCTCGAGTCGAGCACGTTGGATGCGGGCGCGAGCTCATTCGGTGCGCCGTTCATTGTCGATCCGAACGTCGGCGAAGGGCTCGGCGTCGATCCCTCGCTTGCGCTGGCCGCTGACGGTCAGGGACTCGTCGCCTACCGCGCGGTGACCAACAACTTCAAGACGACCAACGTGCTCACCACGATCCCCCAGCTGCGCCCCGGCGACGTGCTGGCGGACATTCGTCTCGCCCGCTACGAAGGGGAGCTGTGGTCCTCGCCCGAGCAGGTCAACCGCGATTCGCTGCTCTCGATGCGCGCGCCGAGCGAAGTCAACGGTCCGCAGGTCGCGCTGGGACGTGGCAACCAAGCGGTGATCGCCTGGCAGGAGCCCGAAGCAAGCGGCGTCGCGCGCATCTGGGCGCGAAGGGTCTTCGGCACCACGCTCGGTCTCGTGCTCCCGGCCAGTCCCACCACCTACGCCGGCAAGCCGATCGCCGAAGACGCCGATGCCTTCGCGCTGAGCGTCTCCGAGTTCGGCGAGGCGAAGATCGTCAGCCGCATCGCGAACACGCAGGGTGCGCGCTCGGGCGAGCCCTCGCTGTTCGTCAACACGTTGCCGGTCAGCACCGCTCCCACGGGCGCGAAGCTCACCGGGCCGACTCCGCTGGCGAACTTCCCCACACGCGAAGTCGGCGTCCCGAGCGTCGCGGTGGACGACCAGGGCGACTACCGCATCGCCTCGATGGCCGCCGGCGCGGCACAGCTGCTTGTGGGTGGAGAACACGCCAGTGCGACGCCGGAGCTCGCGCTGGGTCCCGCGGCTAGCGCAACGGGCGCGGGAGCTGTCACCGCTTTGAATCCGGAAGGCGGCGGCGTGACGGCGTGGCCGGCCAGCGGCGCGTCGGGGCTGCTCGGAGCGGCCGTTCGCGAGGACTTCCCAGGTGGGGCCGCGCAGGTCGCCCTGCTGTCCGGCGCCGTGGACGGTCCCGTCTCCGAGCTCGCCGTCGGAGGCTCGGAATCGGGTGAGTCGCTCGTCGGCTTCCGCGAGGGTGAGCCGGGCGAATACGAGATCGTCGGCGCGCGGGTGAGCGTGCCGCCACCGGCGTTCTATCTGGAACTCCCGGTCGGCTGGATCAAACCGGCCAAGGCGCGGATCAGCTGGGCGCCGGCCGAAGACGCCACTGGCGGCGTAAGCTACAGCCTGATCGTCGACGGCAGGATCGTGCGGCGGGGAATCCACCCCACCTCGGTGCTGCCCGACCGGCGCCTGCTTGGCAGCGGCGTGCGCCACGTGCAGGCGCTCGCGACCGACGCATCGGGCCAGCAGACCCTCAGCAGCGAAGGCGTGCTGAAGGTCGACGGCGCGGCGCCGGTGGCAAGGGTCCCCTCTCGCCGCGGACGCAGGCTGGTCGTGAGGGTCAAAGACGCCCAGTCGGGCGCTGCGGCCAGCTACACCCGCATCTCCTTCGGCGACGGGACGCGCTCGCGCGGCAGGCTCACGGTCACGCACAGCTACGCTCATCCGGGCCGCTACGTGATCGTCGTGCACATGCGCGACCGGGTCGGAAACGAAGCGACCGTACACCTGCGCGTGAACGTGCGATGAGGGCGCCTCGCAACATCGCCGGGCGATCACTTGCGGGCCTGTCCGCACTGGCGCTTGTGCTTGGGCTGTGCTCCGTGGCTGCGGCCCCGGCGCGCGCCGACTTCGGCGCGATCGAACTGCAGTCGGTCGGTCCGCTGGACCAGTTCGAATCGGCGAGCGCACCGGCGATCTCCGCCGACGGTAGCTATCTCGCGATGCAGGGCACCCTCGACGGAGTCGAAGGGATCTTCCGCAAGGACCTGCAGACCGGTCAGCTACAGCTGGTCGCCGGTGGCTCGACTTATGTCAAGACGCCGACGGCGCCCAGGGACGCCTCTGCCCCGTCGATCTCCGCCGATGGGCGTTATGTCAGCTTCACCAGCGCGGTCGCGCTGGTGGCCGCGGCGAAGCCGGGCGGCAACGTGTACGTGCGCGACATGGACGTCGCATCCGACGGAGCCGCTTGCACGCCGGAAGCGGAAACGACCGGACGGTGCGCTTTCGAACTGGCCTCGGCGCTGAACACTCCGGGCGCGAGCACCGAAGGGCTCACTTACTCCGGCCAAGGCGCCTCCGCGGCCGGTCGCGTGGCGCTCAGCGCCGACGGGCGCGAGGTCGCGTTCACGATCGGCAGCTCCTCGAACCTGACGAGCGAACCCGGTGGCAGCACCCCGGGGACGCCCACTCCCGGCGGGCAGGTCGCCGTGCGCTACCTCGACCGCCACGAAACGATCTTGGTGAGCGCTGAACGGAACGCGAGCAACGGGCAGATGACCGAACGCCCGGTCGCGGGCGGCGCCGTCGCCTCCGGGGCCGCCCTCAGCGGCGACGGCTCGACGGTGGCGTGGCTCGGCCTGAACATCCCGGCGCAGGTGCCGCTCCTGAGCGACGAGCGCACCCAGATCGAACGCGACGACGGACCCAGCTCCGTCGACGAATCCTACGACGAGCCGCTGTGGCGGCGGATCGCCGACGGGCCGCTCGCACCCACGCGCCGGATCGTGGGCGGTGGCGACCCGCTCGCACCCGGCTGTCCGCCCGGCGGGACACTTGCGACCGCCGCCTGTCGAGGACCGTTCCCCGAACTGGCCTTCGAGAAACGGGGCGACCTGGAAACCCACCTGGGCTGGGTGACGATCAATACCTACGACGCCACTCCCCAACTGAGCGCCGATGGTTGGAAGGTCGCGCTGCTCGGCGACCCGCCGTTCAGCACCTCCAACGTGTTTGTGGCTGACATGCAAGAAGGGCTGTCGCGCTCGCAAACGCTGCACCAGCTGACCCGCGAGGTGCCGGTCCCATTCAAGTTCAACCCCGGCTCCAACAGCGTCTACACGCCCACCGCCGGGGAGATCTACGAAATCGGAATCTCCCCCGACGGCAACCACGTCGCGTTCACAACCCAGCGCGAGCAATTCCCGCTCGCACCGCCGTTCTTCGCAGAAACGCCGCTTGCGACGCTCGGCCTGGTCGAGCTCTACGAAATCGACCTCGACGCGGAAGCGCTTGTGCGCGTCACCCACGGCCCCGACGGAGGCCCCTCGCTCATCAGTGGGAGCGGCACCGTAACCGCAGACGGTGCCGCATCGCCGTCCTATGTCCAGAACGGAGGCACGCTGGCTTTCGCCGACAGCGCCTCGAACCTCGTCTCCGGCGACGCCAACGAAGCCGAGGACGTGTTCACTGTGGAGAGCACACAGGTCCCGACCTCGCCGGGTCCGGTGCTGATCGGTCCGGCGCCCGGCTCGCGGGAACCCTCGCGCCCGCAATGGCGGTTGAGCGTGGTGCCCGTGACGCACGCGAATGGAACGGTCACGCTCGACGTCGTCATCCCCGGAGCTGGCCGTGTGACGGCCACGGCCGCTGCCACCGTGCCCGTCGTCCTCGCCGTGCACTCGAAGCGCACAGACAGGCGAGCGCCCCGCCGGGTCGTAAAGGCGTCTGTCCGCGCGAGCGGTTCTCGACGAGTCGCGCGCAGCGTGCTCGAGCACCGCACTGTCGCGCACGCGCAGATGTCCGGGGCGCTCCCGGAGATGCTCGAACTACCTCTGAAGGTCTCATCCCCGTATGCGGGTCTGCTGGGCACAGCAGCCGGCATCTACGCGAGCGTGCGCGTGACGTTCGCCGGCGCCGGTGGTCCTCCGCTCGAGCAGACGCTGGCGATCTCGCTGCGCCGCGTCAACGTCCGCGTGACTGCGAAGAAGCGCGCCAAAACCAAGAAATCGGGCCGGTCCACGGTCAGGTCGAGTCACGGGGCGAAGGCGAGATGAAGCGTCGAGGCGAACCACTGGGCGCGCCCGCGATGTCCCCCAACGGTCCGGGCGGTGGTGCGACTCTGATTCGCTCGAGCGCTCGCGCGACGCTCGCACTGCTCGCCCTGCTGGTCCTCCCCGCCCTCTGGATGGGACCCTCCCTCGCGCACGCCGAAGGCTGGTGATCGGCCCAGCCCCTGCCGCCCCCACCGCCGGAAGGCCAATCGGGCGTCGGCGTTCCCGTGCCCCTCGGCCACATCGGGCAGATCAGCTTCTGGGCGCCCAACCGCGGTCTGCTCATAACCGCCGGCAACGAAGCCGTGCCGGCCGGGTTGTACTACTACAACGGAGTCGCTTGGAGCGAGCTCTCGACCGTCTGCGGGGGTGCGGACGGGCGCATCGCGTGGGCTGGTCCGGATGAGTTCTGGACGGTTTCCGACCAGCAGACCGGGCAGCAGCTCGGACGTACGAGTGGCGGTCGGGAACTGCAGGATCGCTCGCTCTGTCATTTCCTGAACGGCCGGGTGGTCGCCTCCTACGCAGAGCCGATCGGAGTGCCCGGCTCCTACGAGCCGATGGATGCCGCTGCCTGCGCAGGATCGGCGGACTGCTGGTTTGGCGGCGAAGTTCTCCCGGGCTCGCTTAACACAGGCGCCTTTCACCTGCACTGGAACGGCAGCGCGCTGAGCGCGCTGCCGTCGTTGGAAACGCTCGAACCGCAGCTCGAAGACCCGGCCGTCGCCGTCTCCGACATCGCCTTCTTCGAAAACCGGCTATACGAGAGCGCGGGCGGCGAAATCCACCGCGTGATCGAAGGTTCGAGCAAACCGTTCACGCCGCTGATCCTGCAGGGACCGGGCGGCGAAGCGCTGGCGTCCCCGGGCGGGACGGTCCGATTCGCGAATGCGGGTGGGCTGTGGGCAGTCTCGGCCGATGGGACGGTGCTGCGGCTGACGGGGGCCAACCAGTTTCGCGAGCAGGCTCTTGCAGCGCCCCTCGGTGAAGTCGCCGACGTCGCGGGCGAACCGGGCAGCGGCGCTATCTGGGCCTCGCTTGCGGCCGCTGGACTCGCACCGGCGCAAGCGCAGGTGGTGCGGCTGCACGGCGACGGAACACTCGACCCGGTCGAAAGAGTGCCCGCGGCGAGCGAAGGACTCGGTCCCAAGGGGTCGGCCGGACCGATCGCCTGTCCGGCCGCCAGCGACTGCTGGATGGCTACGAGCGAGGGGTGGCTGTTTCACCTCGGTGCAGATCAGCCACGCGATGAAGACCCCAACTTCCAGAGCCTGATCACCTACCGTCCTCCCGACGCGAGCCTCCCGTTCGTGGCGCCCGATGAAGCTCCCCCCGATGACTCCGGCGCCAATCCGGCCTCGATCCCACCGCAACCGACCACGCCCCAGACCGAAACGGGTGGCCCGATGGTCCGTGCCCCGCTGTTCAGCGACGTCAAGACAAAGCTGAAGGGCACGACGCTCGCGCTCAGCTTCACGCTCGCCACCAAGTCGCATGTGCGACTGCTGGCATTGCGGCGCAGACGCACCGTGGCGGCCACTGGGCAGCTCGTGCTCGCCCGCGGCAGGCGCACGTTGCGTCTGCGCCTGCGCCGCCGCGCATGGCCGACGAAGCTCAGCCTGCAGGTCCACGCGATCGGTCCGGTCCCGCTCATCCCGAGTGGGGGTGGCGCGGGAGGCGGCGGGCCCACCGGCGGTCCGACCACCGTCGGCACCTCCCTGCGCGCGCCCGGTGCGGGCCCGCTGTCCTCGGCGCCCTCACTGCGGCTGCCGTGAGCGGCTCCCGGAGCAGAGCGTCCGCGTCGCGCGGGCTCGGCATGCGCGCGCGTCTCCTCGCCGCGTGTCTCGCGCTGGCGGCGATCGCCGGGGGTGGCGCGCTCGCGCTGACCTCGGGGTCGAGCGTGCCGGCCTTCGTCGCGCCCAATGGGATCGTCCCCGAAGCCCAGCCGGTGCTGGGTGCGCCCGAAAGCACGACGCTGATCGGCTCTACCCCGGGGGAGGCAGCGGGGGAGAGCTGGGCTTACTCGCTGAACGGCGGCTTGCACATATTGCGCTACACCGACGAAAGCGAAGCCTGGCAGCCGCAGTCCGGTCCACTCGACGTCCACATGGCGCCGCTCAGCGGCTTCATGCCGCTGGCGGGCTCGCTGGCCGGCCGCACGACCCCCTCAGGCGGTGTGGCGCTCGTCGGAGCCGACGCCGCGCACGTCACGCAGGTGCTCATCCGCAATCCCGGCGGCGATTTTCGCGAGGCGCCCACGCTGAGCCCCAAGACGTCCCCTGCCCAGCCCAACGCGCTGCTCGAGCCCGGCGAGACTCTCACCGCCGGCGAAGAAGGAGTGCTGATGGCGCCACTGGAAGAGCCGAACTCGCGTACGGGCCTCCTGCTCGTGCCGTTCGAGGGCGCCGGCCATGTCCAGGAAAGCGTGCTCGCCTATGACGGTGGGGAAAAGAGCGCGTGGACACGCGAGCCGATCTGTGCCGGCGTGAACGTGGAACCCTGCCAGCCGCCCAAACCCGGCTTTCGCGTGCTCGCGATCGATGCGACCTCTCCGACCAACGCCTGGCTGCTGGCGCGCACGGGCTCGAGCGCGGATGGGATCGTGCTGTTCTCGCGCGACACGAGCGGACCCACGCCGCGCTGGCGCCAGCGCTCGCTCGGCACGGGAGCGCTCGGCGCCGCGTTCGCGCAGGCGAGCCCCACCTTCAAAGAAGCGGCGGTGGAAGTCTCCGCCCTGGAAAACGGCCAGCCCCTGACCGTCACGAGCCAGGGGGTGTGGGTGGATGGGAAGCTGACCGTGACCCCCACCGGGCGGCCGCGTCAGAGCGACAGCTTCACGTTCTTCTATGTGCCAGCCACATCGGGA
>DASXMO010000071.1:0-18087 GCA_036495605.1 Solirubrobacteraceae bacterium | reverse complement strand
ACGCAGCTGGGCGCAGGTCATCGGCCGCCCAGGGCTCACTTGATCACCAGGATGTTCGGATGGGTCGCGAGCAGTGTCTGCGTGAACACCGTGTTGAACGCGCCGATCCCCAGGAACGAGATCACGACCGCCTGGTTGACCGCCCTGCCGACCCCCTCCGCGCCGCCGCTGGCGGTCATGCCCTTGTAGCAGCAGACGATCGCGATGATCGCCCCGAACACCGTCGTCTTCAGCACCGAGCCCCACAGGTCGGTGACGGTCGCGTTCGCGAACAGCGTGTTCCAGAACGGCCCCAGCGGCTGCCCGTAGGTGAGCGCCGCGAGGATCCCCCCGAACAGTCCGAACAGGATCGCGTATAGGTTGAACAGGCCCGTGACCACCATCAGCGCCAGGAAGCGCGGCACGACCAGGTTCTTGACCGGGTCCACGCCCAGCACCTGCAACGCGTCGAGCTCCTCGCGGATCTTGCGCGCGCCGAGATCCGCGGTGATCGCCGTACCGGCGACCCCCGCGAGCACGATCGAGGTGATGATCGGGCCGATTTCGCGGATCGCCGCGAGCACGAAGAACCCACCCAGCCGGTCGACCGCGCCGAACAGCGTCAGGAAGTTCGCCGCCTCCAGGCCCGGCGCGCCATAGTTGATCGCCACGGTCGACACCAGCAGCGGGAACCAGCACAGGCGCAGCACGAACAGGAACTGCGAGACCAGCTCCTCCCCGTAGGGAAACGGTGGACGCACGGTCGCCACGACGGTCCTGCCGGCCAGGATGATCAGATCCCCGACCTGCTCCATCGCTCCCCTGCCCGGCGCCAGCGCGCGCTCGGCCACCTCACGCGTGGCCGCCGACGCATCCCCTCGCGCAGAAGACGACGGGGGCACGGGCAGCGGCGACGGGGCCGACGACGACGACGAAGACGGTGGCGCTGAAGGCTCTCCCCGGCTGACTGCCATTGCGCCAGTGTACTAGTTGACCAGCACACTAGTCTTCTGGGCGTGCGAGGCGCTACCGTTGGGATGTGAGCATCCGCCCCGACAACCGCCTCCCGACCCAGCCCGGCGACGCACTCTCGCCCTCGAGCGAGCGTCGCCTGGAGGAGTTCGCGGCGGCGATCGACCGCGACGCCGACGTGCCCATCGGCCTGCAGCTCGGCTGGGCCCTCTCGGCTCGCATCCACGACGGCGAGCTCCAGCCCGGACAGCGCCTGCCGGGCCTGCGCGAGATGGCGCAGGCCAGCGGCCTGAACGTCAACACCGTCCGCGCCGTCTACCAGCGCCTCGAACAGCGCGGCCTGCTCGAAAGCCGCCAGGGCAGCGGCACGTTCGTCTCCTCCACCCTGCGCCGCCCCTCGGCAATCGGCGCGATCGCCGCCGACGCCGCCCGCGAAGCCGAGGCGATCGGCGTCGATCCACGCGAGGTCGCCGCCGCGCTCTACGTCGCCATGCCCCAAGACTCGCCGAGCGACATGGTGGTCACCGACGCCGCAGTCGCCGGCGTCGCACCGGACGAAGCGGGGAACGACGCCGGCGCCGAGCGGGAGGCCGTTGCCGCACCCGTGCTTGCACCCGCGCGCCGACGCGCGCTGCGAGCCCAGATCGCCGCGCTCGAGCGAGCGATCGGCGAGATCGAAGCAGAACACCCCGGCCTCGCGCCGCTGCCAAGCGCCGCCCCGGGCGCCCACGCGTCAGGACCGACGCTGCTGGGTGTGCAGGAACTGGAGCAGGTTCGCTCGGGTCTCGTGCGCCGGCTCGCGCTGGTGCAGAGCGCAATCGACGAGCAGGCGAGCGCCGCTGCTCAACCGGCGGCGCAGGGACCGGTCGAGACCGCCCCCGAGCCGGCTCCGTCCAAGAGACGCGCGACCGTCGCATTGGCCACGCCGTAACCACCCGCGGGATGGCCGCCGACGGTCCCCGCGAAGACCGTCGTCAGCACCGCGCCGCCGCTATCCACGAGCGGGCCGCCGGAGTTCCCCGGTCGCACGAGCCCGCGCAGCGGCGTCAGCAGCCTGCTCACGGGACCGTGCCCGTAAGCGTCGTCGGTGAGCACCGTCTGCGTGCGCCCGATGCGCCCCGGCTGCACGTCATAGGGCCCGTTCTCCGGATAGCCGAGGATCGCGCCCGGCGTTCCCGACGCCGGTTCGCTCGCGAGGCGCAGCGGCGGGACGCGCCCGCCGAGTTCGCGCACGCGCAGCAGCGCGATGTCATCTCTCGGATCGAACGCGATCGTTTCCGCGGCAAGCACCGGCGGACGGCCGCCGACCTCCACCGTCGTGTCCTGCTCGCCGGCGACCACATGGGCGTTCGTAACGATCTCATCCCCGCGCGCCACCCAGCCCGAGCCCTCGATCGCAAGCCCGCAGGCGCTCCCGAGCACTCGCACCACACCACGCGATGCCGCGCGCACACCCGGCGCGCGCCCGATCCGTGGTAGCGGCGCCGCCACGTCCGGCGAGGGACCCGCCAGCTGCGGCAGCGGGTCCAGGCGCGAGAGCGCGTTCAGGACCGGGCCCGACGGCGGCAGCACCCGGTTGAGTTCGCTGAGGACGAGCGAGCGCTGGATGTCGGCGCGCAGCTGCCCCACCCCGGGGGTCTGCGCGAGGACCGCCGCGGCGATCCACACGATCCCCAGGCCGAGCGCCGCGCCGAGCGCGGCGCCGAGCAGACCGTCGAGCAGGCCCGCGCCCGGCACGAGCACCGTGCGGCGCAGCAGCCTGAACCCGACCCCCTCGAAGCCCGTCGCGAGGATCGCCCCCGCGAGTAGCGCGCCGATCAGCCCGAACGCGGGCGCGTAGGGCGAGTCCGAGCCGCGCGGTAGCAGAAGAGGACCGAGGCGAGTTCCGAGGAATGCACCAAGTGCAAAGCCAGCGAACGAGAGCACTCCCACGATGAAGCCCCGCCGGAACCCGAAGCCCGCCAGCAGTGCCGCGAAGGCGACGATCAGCCAGTCGAGCGTGCTCACGCGCTCACGCACCGGTCGCGACCGGCTACCGAGGCGCCTATGCGTGCCAACCGGTTCACCATTTCATGTTCTACCGTTCCACGACGTGGACACTCGCCGGTGGGATCGACCGTGAACGCGACCTCCGCAGGCGAACGTCCCCGCGCCACCGACGCCACTGCACGTCAAGGCGAGCACCACCGCCGCCGGCGCGCGATGCGCGCGCGGCCGGTGATCGCGCTCGCAGCGATCGCCTTCGTGATCGGCGCGATCCTCGGCGCCGGTCACGGCTCGAATGCCGCGCAGGTGCTCGCCGGCCGCTTCGTCGACGCTTGGGCCGACGGGGACTACGCGACGATGTACGGCGACATCGACGCGCCCTCCAAACGCGCAGTCTCCGCGCAGGAGCTGGCCGATGACTACCGCCACGCGCTGCGCACGGCGACCGCCACGCACGTGCGTGTGACCGGCAAGCCACGCTCGGCTCCCGGCGGGCGCATCGCGGTTCCCGTGCGCGTGCGCACGCGCCTGTTCGGCACGCTGCAACTCGCGTTCGTGATCAAGGTCTCCGGCTCAAGCGCCGCCGGCAGCGGCGGAATCGTGTGGTCGCGCTCGCTCGAGTTCCCGGGCCTGCGCACGGGCGAGGTGCTCACGCGCAAGATGTCCCTGCCGCGACGCGCGAGCATCCTCACGCGCGACGGCTCCGTCCTGGGCGAGGGCGCGGCGCTCGAAGCCGGACAGCGCGAGTCGCCGCTCGGCGCCTCCGCGGGGGCCGTGCTCGGAGAAGTAGGGCCGCTGCCGGCCGCGCTCGCACCCCAGCTGGAAGCCGAAGGCGTCCCCTCCGACGCGCTCGTCGGAGTGAGCGGCATCGAGGCCGCCCTCGACGCACGCCTGCGCGGCACGCCCGGGGGGGAGCTGCTGGCCGTGGCCGCCGGCTCGGGGACGGATGGGCCAACCCGTGTGCTCGCGAGCGCCGCCCCGAAAGCGGCGCCAGCGGTGCACACGACGATCTCCCCGCAGGTGCAGCAGGCGGCCGTCACCGCGCTCGGCGGCCAGCTCGGGGGCGTCGTGGCGCTCCAGCCGAGCACCGGCCAGATCCTTGCCGTGGCGGGCCTCGGCATCGACGACCTGCAGCCGCCGGGATCGACGTTCAAGATGATCACGCTCAGCGGCGTCCTGCAGGCCGGCATCGCCAACCCGCACACGACCTTCCCCTACGCGACCTACGCGACGCTCGACGGGGTCAAGCTCAGCAATGCCAACGGCGAGGAATGCGGCGGCTCGCTCGCGCTCGCGTTCGCGGTCTCCTGCAACTCGGTCTTCACCCCGCTCGGGGTCAAGCTCGGCGCGTCGCGGCTCGTGGCGATGGCCGAAGCCTACGGTTTCAACCACACCCCGGACCTCCCCGGCGCGGTCGAAAGCACGCTGCCCGCCGCCTCGCACATCCAGGGCGAACTGGAAGTCGGCTCGACCGCCATCGGCCAGGGCGAGGTCCAGGCCAGCCCTCTGCAGATGGCGACGGTCGCCGCGACGATCGCCGACGGCGGGCGCCGCCCGCAGCCGACGTTCGCGCTCGACGCCCATCCCCACACGGTCGCCACCGCCACGAGCGCGAGCGTCGCACGCACCGTCAGACGGCTGATGATCGGTGTCGTGCGCGAAGGCACCGGTACCTCGGCGGCGATCCCGGGCGTGACCGTCGCCGGCAAGACCGGCACGGCCGAACTGGGCACCGCGAGCTCGTGCTCGGGCTCGAGCGAAGAAGGCTCGGCGAGCGAAAGCTCCAGCTCCGAAGAATCCCACGGCGGAAGCTGTCAGGGCGCACCCAGCGATCCCGCCAACACCGACGCCTGGTTCGCGGCATTCGCGCCGGCGCTGCACCCGCGCATCGTCGTGTGCGTGCTGATGGTCAAAGACGGCGCCGGCGGCGCCACCGCCGCACCGGTCGCACGCGAAGTGCTCGAGGCGGGCCTACACGCGAGCAGCTAAACGTCCAGCTCGGCCGACGCGCGCTGTGTGGCGTTCCGCGGATCTACGAGGCGGATCGTCAGCGGCCGGTTGTCGAGCGAGACGACCTGGATCTTGTAGAGCAGCAGCGCGCCCTGGGTGCCACCGTTGGCGGCGATCGTGCTGGGCGCGGGGACGCGGCTGTTGGCGGGGATCAGGCCACCGCGGTAGGCGAACGGGTTGGCCGGACCGGGCACGATCGGCGAGTAGATGTTGTTCTGCGTGTCGCTGATCGTGATCGAGCTCGCGCCGGGATGGGGCACTGAGGAATGGTTGTACACCTGGATGAACACCGCGAACCACTCTTCTCCCGGCAGGAGCCTGCGCTGTCGTGGCGTGAGCCCCTGCAGGTAGGCGGCGTCTTCGACGTTCTCCGGGTTGAGCTCGCGCGAGAGCTGCACCTCGTAGACGAGCGGACCGACGTTCAGATACGGCGCGTTCTGCCCCGACTCGCCGGCATAGGTGCCGGTCGTGACCTTCGTTTCGGAGTTCCCGCAGGCGCTCAGCGCGAACGCCGCGAGCAGCAGCAGGGCAAGCACGGGCGAGGACTTGCGCAGGCGAGTAGTAGGGCTGGACATGCGCGCGGCAGTCTATCCACCGGCGACCGTGACGCGCCCGCCGCGGCCTTCGTCTGACTCGAGGATCGTGCGCAGGCGGCGCATCGCGCGGTTGTTCTGACGGCGCATCCAGCCCCGCGCGCCGAACCCCTCGAGCAGCCGATCGGAGAGCGTCGCGGGCTGGGTCTGCAGCGTGAACTGGACCCGCGTCGTGCCCGCCGAGGCTGTGGCGAGCTCGTAGATCCCGCGAGTGCGCACGCGGTTCTCCTTGCCGGTGCGACCGGCCTCGACGATCCGGTGCGGGCGCTGCACCTCTACGAAGGTGACATCACCCCAGGCAAAGCGCGCGCCCGGAGCCTTCACGCGAAAGCGCGCTCCCGCGCCGCGCCCGACGGAGTCGATCCGGGTCAGGCGCCAGTCGGTGAGGTAGTGGTCGGTGAACTCCGGATGGTTGGCGATGTCCTGCAGGTAGTCGAACACCTGCTCGCGCGGGCGGTCGACGAGAATCGACACGGTCATGGGGCCCATATGGCGCGCCAGTTTACGTGTCGCGCCGGGCAGCCGCCGTGCGAGCGCGCCGTCCGCGGCGCATCATGGGACGCGACGGGCCGGCAATCGCTACGCGGCGCGCCTGATGCGCACGGTTTGGCCGTGCTCGGAGTGGCGCACGAGCTCGGTCGCGACCGCGTGCTCGCCGCGCAGCGGGCTGCACAGCTCGCAGACGATGCCCTGTACGCGCGCGTGCAGGTGGACGTGCTCGCCCACGAGCGGCGTACGGCCGCAATCCGTGCAACGGTCGCGATCGGCCTCCAACGCACCCACGCCGAGCTGCAGCAGATGGCGCTCGAACCGCTCGATGTCCTGCTGGGCGGGGCGACTCATGAGGGCTGGGTTCGCCACGCCCCACGGCACTCCTTCCGCAGCGAGCCGGCGCCCGGCGCTCAGTCGCGGGCGCTGAGCCCGGGGACCGCGCTCTCGGAGCCGCAGGCCACGCCCCTCGAGCCGCAGGCCACTGGCTCGGAGCCGCCGGTTTACACGAACGAGGTCACGGGTAGAGAGACCTTGGAGCTCATCGGAAGCCCACGGATACAGGGTCGAGGGTTAATGCTAGATTTCCTCTGCCAGAACTCATGACTGCGGCTTACACGAAGTTGACAGGCTTGTTATGATCGCCACGAGTTCGTCCTGACTGGCGCGGCATCTTTGGGGAAAACAGAACGCAGAAAGGGGCGTAAGCACCGGATGGAATCGCTTACTTCGGGCACCATGGCAGGCACCGGCTCGTTCAGGTGCGGGCACTGCGGATACGTTCTAACCCTCGCGAGCACCGACACGCTGAGCGAGTGCCCCGGCTGTGGCGGGCACGACTTCGTGCGAGCCTCGTTGTTCAGCGCCGGCGGACTGGCGCGCGGACGCATCACCGGTCCTCCCCGCCCGGCACTCTCGGGCGCGGGCGACCCGATCCGCGCCGGACGCATGGGCACCGGCAAGGCGAGCGCCACCGGCTCGGACAGACGCGTCAGCTATGCGGACACGCTGAGGACGGGCGTGCTCGGCACGGGAGCGCTCTCGCGCCCGGAGCCCGTGGACAGCGACGCGTGGCTGGAGCGCGCCCGCGAGCAGCTGAGCGAGCCCGGCGAGTACGTCGCGTATGAAGAAGGCGAGGAGCTGCAGACCGTCGCGCTGACCCGCGAGTGGACGCGCATCGGGCGCAGCCTCGCGGCGGACGTGCGCTTCGACGACCCGACGGTCTCGCGCCGCCACGCGCTGATCGTGCGCCAGCCCGACGGCGTGCGGGTGCTCGATGACCGCAGCCTCAACGGCGTGTTCGTGAACGGTTCGCGGATCGAGCGCAAGGTACTGCAGGACGGCGACGAGATCCTCGTCGGGCGCTATCGCCTGCGGTTCCTCAGCATTCCCGCCCAGCTGGATAGCCCCCCTCGGGGCGCGCAGCCGGCGCAGGGCGCGGCCTGATCAGAACGCCGATCGGGACGCTGTTCCGGCGCGAGCCGCGCGCGCTGCGTCGCGGCGCGTAGTATCGCGCCCCAATGACGCCCGCCCGGACGACGACCACGACGACGATCGCGGTGCTCTCGCAGAAGGGCGGCACCGGCAAGACGACCACGGTTCGGACGCTCGCGGATGCCTTCCGTCGCGCCGGCGTGAGCACGCTCGCGGTCGATCTCGACCCGCAGGGGAACCTCTCCGACTACTTCGACCTGCCGCCGGACGTGCAGCCGACGATCGCCGACGTGCTCACAGGTCGGGCAAGCGCCGAGGAGGCGATCCACGAAGATCTGATCCCAGCGAACCTCAGTCTCGCCGAGGCCGAGCTGATGCTGGGCGCGAAAATGGGCCGCGAGCTGACCCTGCGCCGTGCGCTCGCACAGACGGACGGGCGCTATGAACTGATCCTGATCGACTGCCCGCCCTCACTGGGACTGCTGACGGTGAACGCGCTCGTGGCCGCCGATCGTGCGCTGGTGACGGCCGAGGCGCAGTACTTCGCGCTGCAGGGCGTAGAGCAGGCGATGGAGGTGATCGAGCTCGCGCGCGAGAGCCTCAACCCCGAGCTGCGGCTGCTCGGTGTTCTGCTGAACCTCGCCGACATGCGCACCGTGCACTCGCGCGAGGCGCTTGCCTCGCTGAAGGAGCGCTTCGGCGAGGGCGTGTTCGAGACCCCGATCCGCTCCTCGATCGCCTACGCCGAGTCGGCCGAGCGCGCGAAGTCGATCCTCGACCACCGGCCGGACCTCGGCGCGGACTACCTCGCGGTGGCGCGGGAAACGCTCGCGCGACTGGGCGGGTTCGATGAGGCGCGCGGGCGCGTGGCTGAGCTGACTAGCGGTACGACGGTCCCGAAGAACCCTTGAACAGCTTGTCCCGATGTCGGCTTCATGCTCGGCATGGCGTTCGGCGCCTTGCTGTTCTTTGTCTTCATTGCTAGATTGGTCTCATGACCGACTACGACCGCTACGATTTCGCGATTTCGATGGTGTTCGGGCTGATCATGGTGGCCGGCCTGCTGCTGGGCGCGCCCCTGTGGATAGTGCCGGTGCTGCTCGCGATCGCGGTCACGATCAGCCTCTACCGCCACCTCCCCCTCCCGCCACGCCGCAGGTAGAGACCGAGGACGCCGTCGCCGTACGACAGCTCGCTACATACCCTCCACGAACGCGCCCTGCACCTCGAACGGCGCGCGCAGCAGGCTCGCCCAGCCGTCGATCTCCGGGCGCAGAGCCTCGACGACGGCGCCGGTGTGCTCGTAGAAGCACCACATGAGCACGGTCGGACCGGCGCCGGAGATGCTCGCTCCGAGCGCTCCGAGCTCGCGGGCGCGCTGCGCGAGCTCGTAGGAGCGCGGGAAGAGATGTGAGCGGGGGGACTCGTGCAGACGGTCGTGCAGGCCGCGCGCGAGCAGGTCCCAGTCGCCGCGGGCGAGGCCGAGCGTGAGCAGGGAGGCGTGGGCGACGTTGTAGACGGCGTCCGCCAGCGGCACCTGCTCGGGGAGCGCGGCGCGCGCCTCGCGCGTGCGCACTGCCTCGTCGGGGACGACCGCGATCGCCTCGAGACCCGTAGGCGGATCGAAGCGCGTGGCGGCGCCGTCGGCGCAGATCACGAAGCCGCCGTGCAGCGCCGCGGCGACGTTGTCGGGGTGGCCCTCGAGCTCGGTGGCAAGCGCGAGCAGGTCGGCGTCGAGCTCGAACAGGTGATCGGCGGCCATCAGCCCGGCGACGATCGCGGCGGCGCTCGAGCCGAGCCCTCCGGAGAGAGGGATCTCGGAGGCGATGCGGAAGGTGAAGCCATCGGCGGGGTGCAGCGCCTCGAAGGCGCGCACGCAGAGGTTCTCGCGCCCATGCGGGACCGGGAGGTCGGTCTCGATCGAGAACTCGCCCGTCTCGCTGACCTCCAGCTGCAGGTGCAAGCCGACGGCGGCGGCCATGCAGTCGAAGCCCGGGCCGAGGTTCGCGGAGGAGGCGGGCGCGCGCACGAGCCGCCTACGGATCACCCAGCACCGCCTCCTCGATCGCGGCCAGCTCCACCGGACAGGCGATGATGCGCCCGTCGTTGTTCGCGATCGCGGTCTCGGGGTCCTTGATGCCGCGGCCGGTGAGCACGCAGACGATCTGCTCGGCGCCGTCGGCGCCGTACTTGAGCAGCCCCGCGACCGAGGCGGCGGAGGCGGGCTCGCAGAACATGCCTTCGCGGAAGGCCAGCAGCTTGTAGGCGGAGAGGATCTCCTGATCGCTGACCGCGCGGATCGCGCCGCGCGAGTCGGTCGCGGCGGCCATCGCGTCCTCCCAGCGCACGGGGTTGCCGATGCGGATCGCGGAGGCCACCGTTTCGGGGTGCTCGACGGGCCGGCCTTCGACGAGCGGAGCGGCGCCCTGTGCCTGGAACCCGTACATCCGCGGCGCCGAGCCCATCTCGCGAAAGCCGCGCCAGTAGGAGGTGATGTTGCCGGCGTTGCCGACGGGGATGCACAGCGCTTCGAGACCTCCTTCGAGGCTCTCGTAGATCTCGAACGCGGCGGTCTTCTGGCCTTCGACGCGGTACTCGCTGATCGAGTTGACGAGCACGATCGGGTGCGTGGCGGTGAGCTCGCGCACGAGCGCGAGCGCCTGGTCGAAGTTGCCCGCGAGCGAGATCACGCGCGCGCCGTGCACGAGCGTCTGCGCCATCTTGCCC
This sequence comes from Solirubrobacteraceae bacterium, assembly GCA_036495605.1. Lineage (GTDB taxonomy): Bacteria > Actinomycetota > Thermoleophilia > Solirubrobacterales > Solirubrobacteraceae > Palsa-744. Next base: position 7,897 of record DASXMO010000071.1, on the reverse strand, counting down.
TGCGCGATCTTGCCATCGGGGACGATCACCGCGCAGGTGATGCCCGCGCGCGCGGCATACGCGGCGGCGCTCGCGGCGGTGTTGCCGGTGGAGGCGCAGATCACGGCCTGCGCGCCTTCGCGCACGGCGGCGGAGACCGCGCAGGTCATGCCGCGGTCCTTGAACGAGCCCGTGGGGTTCGCGCCCTCGAGCTTCAGGCGCACCGACGCTCCGACCATCTCCGAGAGCACCGGCGCGCGCAGCAGCGGCGTAGAGCCCTCCTGCAGGCTGACGAGCGGATCGCCGGGCTCGAACGGCAGACGCTCGCGGTAGCGCTCGATCAGCGGCACGTGCGCACCGGTCGGCGGGATCGCCTCCACGCGCGGCAAAGGCACGCGTGGGATCGCAACTGGCGCATCGGACTCGCTCACCGTGTGCACCCGGTTTCTCGTACACGCCCACATGAACACGTAGGGCAAGCTGGGCAAGGACGCAGGGAACGTGGCGTACTACGTACGCGAGTGACCGAGGACGCTGGCCGAAACGGGGACTCGCGCCGAAGGTGCGTGTCATCCCGGCTTCGGTCAGCGCCGCCATACGTGTTCATGTGTACTCCTCTTCGATTACGCGGATGGTACGTGGAGGGGAACGCACGAACTCGAGCTCGCCTAGCTCCGCAAGCGCCGCGCGCAGGCGCGACTCGGGCACGGCGTGAGTGACCATCACCAAGCGCGCACCCGCGCCCGCGCCGCGCTGGACGAGCGAGCGGATCGAGACCTCCTGCTCGCCGAGCACGCGCGTGATCGTCGTGAGCACGCCGGGGCGATCCTCGACGTCGAGGTGCAGGTAGAACGCGCTCGGGACGTCCTCGAGCAGGCGCAACTGCAGCGGCGGCGCGGGCGGGCGGGCGCCGCCGGTCATCACGCTGACGACGTCGCCGAGGACTGCGCTCGCGGTCTGGCGCCCGCCGGCGCCGGGACCGGACATGGTGATCTCGGTGATCGTCTCGGATTCGACGGTGACGGCGTTGAAGGGACCGGAGACCGAGGAGAGGGGATGCCCGGCGTAGAGGAACGCCGGGTGCACGCGCACCGAGATCCCGCCGTCGCGGCGCTCGGCGGTGCCGATCAGCTTCAGACCGAGGCCGAGATCGCGGGCGTACTCCATGTCGTCTGACTCGAGGTGCTCGATACCCTCGTAGGGGACGTCCTCCAGGCGCACCGGCGCACCGAAGGCCAGGCGCGCGAGGATCGCCATCTTCGCCGCGGCGTCGCGGCCGGTGACGTCGTCGGTGGGGTCGGCCTCGGCGTAGCCCAGGCGCTGGGCCTCGGCGAGCGCCTCCGGGTAGGTACGCCCGGCGGCCATCTCGGAGAGGATGAAGTTGGTGGTGCCGTTGACGATCCCGTGGATGCGCTCGATGGGGGTCACGGCGAGCGATTCCTCGAGCACGCGCACGACCGGCACGGCGCCCGCGACGGCCGCCTCGAAGCGCAGGCGCACGTCCTGCTCGCGTGCGAGCGCGAACAGCTCCTCGCCGTGCTGAGAGAGCAGCTGCTTGTTCGCGCTGACCACGTCGCGTCCGGCGCGCATCGCCGCCAGCAGGTACTCGCGCGCGGGCTCGGTGCCGCCGATCAGCTCGACGATCAGGTCCGCGCCGGCGAGGATCTCCTCGAAGTCCCCCCGCGAGCGGGTTAGCACGCCGGTAATCACGGGCGCGCGGCCGTTCACGCGCTCGATCTCCGCGGCGCGCTCGTCGAGCAGCGCGGCGAAGGCGCCGCCGACGGTGCCGTGGCCGAGCAGGCCGATGCGCAGCGGCTCAGACATCGCGCGCACTCAGATCCTCGACGGTCTCGCGACGCACGACCACGCGGGCGTTGCCGCCCGAGCAGAAGATCACGGGCGGGCGGGGGACGCCGTTGTAGTTGGAGGCCATCGCATGCCCGTAGGCGCCGGTGGCGGGCGTGACGATCACATCGCCCGGTCGCGGATCGTCGAGCAGAGCAGAGCGCACGATCACGTCGCCGGACTCGCAGTGCTTGCCCGCGAGCACGCACTCTTCGCCTCCGCCCGGGCGGTCGGCGACGTGGGCTTCGTAGCGCGCGCCGTAGAGCATCGGGCGCAGGTTGTCGGACATCCCCCCGTCGACGCCCACCCAGCGGGAGACGTTGCGCTTGACCGACTCGACCGTGTAGAGCGTCACGCAGGCGTTCGCCACGAGCGAGCGCCCGGGCTCGATCAACAGGCGCCGGCCCGACTCGCCCATACCGTGCTTGCGCACGCCCGTCACGAGAGTCTGCACATAGTCCTCGATCGCCGGCGGGGCGGGCTGATCGGCGGTGTAGCGCACACCGAGCCCGCCGCCGAGATCCCACACGGGAAACTCGCCGAGCCGCGCGAGCTCCGGGACCTCGCGGGCGAAGGGGTCGAGCTGCAGCAACTGCGAGCCGACGTGCGCGTGCAGTCCCATCAGGCGCAGCCCCGGCACGGCTTCGATTCGCGCGATCGCCTCGGCGGCGTCGGCCATGGCGAACCCGAACTTCGAGTCGGCCTGCCCGGTGGAGATGTGATCGTGGGTCTCCCCGCGCACGTCAGGTGTGACGCGGATTAGGACGTCTTGGACACTATCGCGCGATGCCTCCCGCGGCGCCGTCACATGCTTTTGAGAAAGCTGATTTGGTCCCGTCGGCGCATGCGCCGACGGGGGAAGGGTCGCATGCGACCCTTCCGGAGGAGCCGCATGCGGCTCCTCCCGAGGCCGCGCATGCGCGGCCTCGCCACCCGGCGCATGCGCCGGGTGGAACTGCTCCAACGCTCTCGCGAGGCGCTCGATCTCGTCGAAGTTGTCGATCACGATCAGCCCGACGCCCGCCTGCAGCGCCATCCGCAGCTCGGACTCGGACTTGGCGTTGCCGTGCATCACGATCCGCTCTGGCGCAAAGCCCGCGTTCAGCGCGAGATGCAGCTCGCCCGCGGAGGCCACGTCGCACCACAGGCCCTCGTTCGCGAACAGGCGCAGGACGGCCGTGCAGGGGAAGGACTTGGAGGCGAACACCACGTTGAAGTCCGCATGCCCGCTGCGCGTGCCGGCGTCCACGAACTCGCGTGCGCGCGTGCGCAGATCGTCCTCGGCGACGATGTAGGCGGGCGTTCCGTACTCGCGCGCCAGCTCGATCGTGTCGCACCCGCCGACCTCCACGCGGCCGCGCTCGTTGAGCGCGCTCGCGAGCGGGAACGCGGGGCTGAGCGCGCTCTGCGAGGGGGTCGTGCCGGTGGCCATCCGCTGATTATCGCTGCCGCGTCACGCCCGGGCCGGCCAGGCGCTCGCGCGGGGGCTCGCGCGCAGTCCCGAGAGGCCGTCATCGCGCGCCATCCACGCTAGCCAGGCGAGGCCGACGATCATCAATCCGATGCTCTCCAACTGCGGCGCGGTCAGTCCCGCCCAGACCTCGGCGTTGCGGCGGATGAACTCCACCAGCAGCCGCTCGAGCCCGCTGAGCACGAGATACAGCGCGAACACAACACCCGGGCGCACGCGGTCGCGCAGCTGCCAGAGGAAGTACGCGAGCAGGCACATCGCGACCGTCTCGTAGATCGGCGTCGGCTGCACCCTCACCCCGGGCGGGGTCGGCACGGTGCCGTGCGGATAGCCCATCGCCCACGGCAGGCTCGAGCGGATCCCGTAGTCGCCGTCGCCCGAGACCTGGCAGCCGATCCGTCCGATCCCGTAACCGAGCGCGAGCGCGGTCGCGGTCATGTCGAACATGCGCAGCTCGATCGCATCGCGCCAGCGCATCCACAGCAGCACCCCGATCGCGCCGCCGATCGCGCCTCCGTACCAGACGAGACCCGAGCCCGAGAAGATCGAGCCGAGCAGGTTGTGCTGCACGGAGGAGTAGTTCTGGATCAGGAAGTACCCGCGCGCGCCGATTACGCCGCCGAGCAGGGCCGCGAATACGAGCTCATACGCCCAGTCCACGGGCTTGTCCAGCTCGCGCAAGCGCCGCGCGATCACGAGACCGCAGGCGAGGAAGGCCAGCGCGAAGGTCACGCCGAAGGTCTTGATCGAGATGCCCAGCACATGTATTTCGGGCTTCATGTTCGCTGGTCCTTGCCGCGCGTCATCGTGTGTCGCACTCTACGGAGGATCGCCCCCGCGGCGCGGCGCCGTGCACGACTGATTTAGCGGCCCGTGAGCCCGGTCTGCGACAATGCGGGCATGGCGAAACGCCCCGAGAAGTTCGGCAAGGACACGGGCCTGCAGGCGCGGATGGTGTTCACGATGTTCCTGCTGGGTCTGGTGTATGTGGTGTTCATCGGCGTGCTCTTCGCCGCCGGTGCCGGCGCGGGCGTGATCGTGGTCGTGGCCGCGGGGATCCTGCTCGTGCAGTTCTTCGCCTCCGACAAGATCGCCCTCGCGACGATGGGCGTCAAGGAGGTCACACCCGCGCAGGAGCCCGAGCTGCACGGGATCGTCGAGCGCCTGTGCGTACAGGCGAACCTGCCCAAGCCGCGCGTGGGCGTGATCGAGACCTCGATGCCCAACGCCTGCGCGATGGGCCGCTCGAAGAAGGCCACGACCGTGTGCGCGACGCGGGGCATCCTCGAACTGCTCGACCCCGCCGAGCTCGAAGGCGTGATGGCGCACGAGCTCACGCACGTGATCAACCGCGACGTGCTGGTGATGACGCTCGCGAGCTTCTTCGCCACGCTCGCCTCGACGATCGCCCAGTTCGCGCTGTTCTTCGGCGGCGGCTACGGCAATCGCGAAGAGGAGGAGGACATCATGCTCGTGGTGCTCGTCTCGGTGCTCGTCTACGCGATCTCCTTCCTGCTGCTGCGCGCGCTCTCGCGCTACCGCGAGTTCGCCGCCGACCGCGGCTCGGCCGTCCTCACCGGACGGCCCTCGGCGCTTGCCTCTGCGCTGTTGAAGATCAGCGGCACGATCGAGCGCATCCCCAGCCAGGACATGCGCACGGCCGAAGGGATGAGCGCCTTCTTCATCATCCCCGCGCGCGCGAAGAAATCGCTGATGAACATCTTCGCCGACCACCCGCCGCTCGAGCAGCGCCTCGCCGCGTTGGAGCGGCTGGAGTCACAGCTGCAGGGCACCGCCTCGCGGGCCCTCGCCTAGCGTGCGCATCTCCGCGCCGATCTTCTCGACCATCTCACCGCCACCGTTGAGGGGCGCGGCGGCGCGTCTGCGGGTGCGCTGAGGTGGGCCTGCGCGACATCCTCACAGGCCGCCATCAGGTCGCCGGCCCGGCGCCCGACCGGCTGTTCGCGATCACGACGGCCTACGTCGCGCTGCAGTCCGAGCACTCGATCGACCCCACGGGCATCGCGGCGATCGTCTTCCAGGCGCTCGCCACGAGCGAGTTCGAAGCGACGCTGCGCGACATGGAAGACGTCGTGCGAGCCACCGGCGGGGACAGCGGGACCCGTGTCGCAACCCAGGACGACAGCTACGGCTACCGCTGGATGGTGCTGCGCAACCCCGACGGCGCGCCCAGCGTGGAAGACCTCGCGGTCGGCATCAACGCCGTGTCGAGCTCGATCGAGACGGCCGGCCACGGCGAGCGATTGCTGTGCGCGGTATTCGCCTTCACCGACGCGCAGAAGCGGCAGGTGTACTTCATCTACAACTACAAGCGCGGCTACTGGTACCCGTTCGTGCCCGCCCCAGGCGAGGCCAATACACGCGCGACCGAGCGCGAGCTGCAGCTGAAGGCGCAGATGGCCTCCGAACTGCCGATCGAGCCCGAACTGGAGCGCTGGTTCCCCCTGTGGGGAATACCAATCTGAGTCAGTCCGGGATGAGACCCTCGCCCGTGAACTCGCGCCCAGCCTCGGCGAACGTGAGGTCGGCGGGCGGGAGGATCACCTCGGAGGTCTCGATCTCATCGTCGCCCACGCGCGTGCCCTGCCCGCGCACGTAGTCGAGCAGCGTGCGATAGGAGTCGGCGAAACCGTCTTCCTCGCCGCGTTCGACGAGCGCGACGACGGCGTTCTCGAGCTCGTTCAGGCGCGCGGAGTCCTCGTCGGCGAGGCGGTACTGGTCCTCGCCGGAGATACGCACGATCATGACTGGCCCTCGGCCGGTGGTGTCTGCGCGGTCTCATTGGAAGCGGCGATCTCTCCCGCCGGGGGAGCGTCGCCGGAGCCGATCTCGGCCTTCATCTTCGCGAGGTCATCGTCCACGGCCGAGGAGCTGGAAAGTTCCTTCAGCTGCTTGTCGATGTCATCTTCACCGGAGCCCAGCGCGGTGATGTCATCGAACGTCCCGGCGGCTTCGAGCTCGGAGACGGCATCGGCGCGGGCTTTCATGTTTTCGGTCTTATCGACCGCGCGCTGCATCGCGAGGCCCACGTCGGCCATCTGCTCGCCCACCCCCGTGGCGGCCTCGGAAATGCGCACCTGGGCCTCGGCGGCGGAGTACTGCGCCTTGATGACCTCCTTCTTGGTGCGGAACGCCTCGATCTTCGCGCGCAGCTTCTTCTCGGAGTCGGTCAGCTTCTGCTGCTGATCTTCCAGTTCGGTGACCTGCGTGTCGAGGCCCTGCAACTCGGTCTGGGCGACGTTCTTGCGCTCGAGCGCCGTGCGCGCGAGGTCCTCCTGCCCGGAGGAGAGCGCTTGGCGGGCCTGCGTGTCGAGCTTGACGACGCTCTGCTTGAGCGTCGTCTCCTGCATCTGCAGACGCTTCTTCGCGGTGACGACGTCTGCTATCCCCTTCTTGACGTTCTGCAGCTGTTCGACCTGCTTCTGGTAGCTGTAGTCGAGCGTCTCGGCGGGATCTTCCGCGCGATCCAGCAGCTTCGAGACCTTCGCCTTCACGACGGTTGACATGCGCCCGGTCAGACCGGCCATCTGTAAGTCCTCCTATTGCTGTAGCGCGCGTACGGTTCGCCCAAGCGTAGCTGAACCGCCTCGGCGCATCCGCGGCGCCCGCCGTCGAGCCCGTCCCGTACGCGCGTTTGCGCTACCGCAACCCTCCGCCTTGCCCGTCGCGATACACGCGTGGAGCCGCCGCGGTGACACGCGGCCGCCATGCCCGTCGCGGCGAATTACAGCCCGAGCGGGTGGCGTACGACGAACCCGGCGTTTTCCGGGCGCAGCGGACGCCAGCGGGGGCCCTGCTGGTTGGAGGGGTCGTCGGCGGCGCTCGTGTCCAGGCGCAACCCGGCGACCGTCATGTAGGCGTGGCCGGCGTTCGCGAACACCGCGATCCAGCGTCCCGCGCCGTGCGAGCCCCAACCTTCGAATTCGGAGGAATCCTCGGGGCTCTGCAGCAGGGCGCCGCCGTGCAGCGCGAAGGAGACGGTGCCCGAGCAGTCATAGCCGGGCGAGACGAACGAGGCGTGGCCGCCGCCGAAGATGTAGGGCAGGCCGATGATCTGGTTGCCGGCCCAGATGACCTGCTGGATGACCGCCGGGACGGACATCGGCGCGGCCGCGAGACCGTTCACGTAGCGCGCCACCGTGCCGGGGACGAGCAGGTCGGGCCTGGTCGCGGCTGTGGCCGCGACGGCGCTGCCGCCGGTGGGTCCGCTCGCCTGCCCGGGCGTCGCGGCCGGCACGTAGGGGATGACCTGGCCGGTCGCCGTCTTTTCGTAGACCGGGCCGCTGTAGGCGATGTTCGGCGTCTTCGCCGTGACCGGCGAGAGGTGCAGCGCCGGTTTCTTCGGCTTGGGCTTCGCCGTCGGCGTGGCCCCGCCGCTGGCGGAGGTCGAGGTCGATCCGGCAACCGCACCGCCCGCGATCGCGGCCGCGCTGGTCGTGCTGGCCAGCGCCGGAGCCGCGCCGAGCGCGACCGTCAAGCTTGAGCAAAGCGCCACACTGAGTGTTCGCAACCGCACTTCTCGACCTCTTTCGTCGGCCTGCGGGGTTAGCTGACGGGCTAGCGCTGAAAGAGCCTGCGCTT
>DASXMO010000070.1:0-5190 GCA_036495605.1 Solirubrobacteraceae bacterium | reverse complement strand
GGCGCCCGGGTCGTTGGCGGCGAACCACGCGCGCAGCTCGTCGCGAAACGCGATCTCGGGCTCGCTGAACGTCAGATCCATCGTTCGTCATCTCCTTTGCGGCGGCGAGGCATGTGGTACTGCGGGCGAGGCATGTGGGACTCTCAGACGCGTTACCCGTCGCAGACTACCTCCCGCACGCCCAGACCTCTCGACGCGAGCAGGCGCTCGGCGCGACCGGGCCGCTCGGCGCGAGCAGGCCTCGCGGCACGAGCGAACGCCGGGGGCGTGTTCAGTAGCCTGGGCGCAGGAGCCCTGAGGCTCGACCGCCCCTTCCGGAAGGATCGACAAAAGATGGAACGCAAATGGTGGACGCTGATCGCCGTGTGCGTCGCGACGTTCATGCTGCTGCTCGATATCACCGTGGTGAACACGGCGTTGCCGAGCATCCGCAAGGACCTGAACGCGTCGTTCACGGACCTGCAGTGGGTCGTCGACGCCTACGCGCTCACGCTTGCCGCGTTCGTGCTCACGTCGGGATCGCTGGCCGACCGGGTCGGGCGCAAGCGCGTGTTCGTGGTCGGCGTCGGCGTCTTCACGTTCGCCTCGCTGCTCTGCGGGCTGGCGGGATCGCCGACGGTGCTGAACCTGTCACGAGCGCTGCAGGGCGTCGGCGGCGCGATCATGTTCGCGGTCTCGCTGGCGCTGCTCGCACAGGAGTGGCGTGGTCACGAGCGCGCGACGGCCACCGCGATCTACGGCGCGACGATCGGGGTCGCCGTGGCACTCGGGCCGCTCGTCGGCGGCGCGCTGACCACCGCGATCGGCTGGCAGTCGATCTTCTTCCTGAACATCCCGATCGGTATCGCCGCGATCGTGGTGACGGTCCTGAAGATCGCCGAGTCGCGCGACGAGACCGCCCGCGGCATCGATTGGGGCGGCACCGTCACGTTCTCGGCCGCCAACGGGTTGCTCGTGCTCGGGCTGCTGCGCGGGAACGCCCTCGGTTGGACGTCGTCCACGATCCTCGCCTTGCTGATCGGGGCGATCGTGCTGTTCGTCGTGTTCGTCGCGATCGAGCTGCGGGTTGCACAGCCGATGCTGCCCCTGCACCTGTTCCGCAGCCCGGCCTTCACCGGCGCCCAGATTACGGCGTTCGCACTCAGCGGCTCGATGTTCGCGCTGTTCCTGTATCTGACCCTCTACATGCAGGAGATCGAGCACCTCTCGCCGCTGCAGGCCGGTCTGCGCTATCTGCCGTTCACCGTGGGCACGTTCTTCGTCTCGGGTGCCACGGCCGCGCTGGAGGGCAAGGTCCCGCCGCGCGTGATGCTCGGTGGCGGGCTCGCGATCACCGCGCTCGGCCTCGTGTTGATGAGTGGCGCGAAGGCGAACGATGGATGGACGGTCCTGCTGCCCGGCTTCATCGTCAGTGGTCTCGGCGTCGGCCTCGTCAATCCCGTGCTCGCGAACGTCGCGCTGTCGAGCGTGCCCGAGCGGATGAGCGGCGTGGCGTCGGGCATCAACGACACGTTTCGCCAAGTCGCGATCGCCTCGGGCACGGCTGGTCTCGGCGCGCTGTTTCTCGCTCTCTCGCAACAGCGGATCGAGGATCTGCTCCCGCACGTGGGCGCTCACCAGGCTCGCGGCCTCGCGGAAGCGGTCTCTTCCGGCACGCTGCCGAGCGGCGCGTCGGCGCCGGTCGTGCATGCCGCGCGCGAGGGCTTCGCGCACGGATTCTCGGTCATCCTGCTCGCCGGCAGCGCCCTCGCGTTCGTGGGTGCGGTGCTGGCGATGCTGCTCGTCCGCGACAGCGACCTGCGCCACGACGAAGCATCCGAGGTCATCGCCGAGCCGGTCGCCGCCTAGAACGTATGTGTGGACGCGGGCCCGGTCGGCGCCGCTAGCGCTCGCCGGTTTCGGTGTGGACGACGACGTCGGCGATGTCGGGGACCTGCTGGCGCAGTTCCTCCTCGACTTCGCTGGCGAGCCGGTGGGCGGCGATCAGGGATGTAGTCGCTGGGACGCCGAGGGTGAGGAAGATGACACGCCCAGCCTCGGTCGACAGCAGCGTTGCCCGGCGTGGCGGGGTCCCGGTGCGGGCGAGGACGATGCGCTCGATCGTCTGCGCACCGTCCCGGTCGCCGTTCGCGTCGGCCGGGTGGGCGACCAGACGACGCTCGAGCGGCTCGAGGTGTGTTTGCACGTCGCTGACGTCGGGCCGTGCGCGGATGGCCTGCTCGATGCGTGCGGCGATGACGAGCGCGTCGCTCAAATCGAGGTCGGCGGGGAACTTCAGGTGCAGGGAGACGCTCGCCGTGCCGTTCTGCTGGTAGATCGTGATGTCGTGCACTTCCTTGACCAGCGGCTCGGCCAGGGCGATTGCGAGGATGCGGTCGCGGAGGTCGAGGCCGCTGCGGCGAGGCTCGACGTGAACGACGACGTCGCTGCCGGGCAGGGCGCTCTCGATCGCGGCCTCGACGAGGTTCGCGGCGTGGTGTCCCTCGACCACGGCCTGCCCGGGCGCGACCGCCACGATCGCGTCGGCGAAGTAGCGACCGGCCGACTCGCGCAGCCGGAGGCGCAACAGCTCGATGTCCGGTTCGAGGTTCGCGAGGGCGCTCTCGGCTGCCTCCCTGGCCTCGGCCGGGGTGCGATCCATGAGGACGTTCGCGTTCTCCGCGATCAGTCGTATCGCGGTGGCGACGATGATCGCGGAGATGATCAGCGCGGCGATCGCGTCACCCTGGGCGAACCCGCCGCGCACGAGCAGCAGCCCGATGAGCACCGCGATCGAGCCCGCCATGTCCGCGGCGAAATGGAACCCGTTGGAGCGAAGCGCGGGACTGCCATAGCGACGCGCGGCACGCACGGAGATGACCGTGCGAGCGAGGTCCACGGCCATCGCGATCACGACGACCAGGAAGACGTACCAGTGCGTGTCGGGCGCCACACCCGGGTTGATGAGGCGTTTGACGCCCTCGACCGCCACGACCAGTCCACCCGCGAGCAGGATGCCCGCCTCGCCGAGCGCCCCGAGGTTCTCGGCGCGGGCATGGCCGTAGGGGTGCTCCGGGTCCGCTGGCTGTCTGCCGAGCCGCACGGCGAAGAACGTGATCGTCGCGGCGAGGACATCGCCGCTCGACTCGATCCCGGCCGAGATCAACGCCAAGCTGCCGGTTATCGAGCCGACCCCGAGCTTGAGGATCACGAGGGCGCTGGCCGCCACGATCGAGGCGAGCGTCGTGCGCCGCTGCACGGCGTCCTGCTCGCTACTGTCAGCCTGCGCCATCCGCAGAGAGTAAGGAAGCGCCGGTCGCTGCCGCGTATGCGTCGCCGGCAGCGCAGGTCGAGCGCGCACGCGGAACGATGTTGATCGTTGGCGGGAAGGAATCCGCAATGCCGGAGTCCTGGGGACCAGCGCGGCTATCGCGGCGACCGTCTCGTTGTGTCGCCTGCATCCCGGACATCCCAAGGACAGGAGACATACCAGTGCCCAGAACGTCGATCCTTGCTCTCGCCGGCGTCGCCCTCGTGCTCGCCGGCTGCGGAAGCTCGAGTACAAGCTCCAGCTCCAGGTCCGCCTCCTCGCCGTCCACCTCGACGAGCACGACTTCGCCGACCTCCACGACGAGCACGACTGCGTTCCTCGCCCCACTGAAGACCGTCTCGACGATCGCCTCCACGGTTCCCGCAAACGGCGACGTGAACCCCTATGGGATCGTCCTCGTGCCGAGCAGCGTGGGCAAGCTTCAGGCGGGTCAGATGCTGGTCAGCAACTTCAACGCCAAGGAAAGCGCCAAGGAAACCGGTCAGGGCACCGGCAAGACGATCGTGCAGGTCTCGAGCACCGGCAAGGTCTCGCCGTTTGCGACGATCGACGCAAAGACGCTCCCCGGCCCATGTCCCGGCGGCGTCGGGCTGACGACCGCGCTGAACGTACTGCCCGGTGGCTACGTAGTCGTGGGCAGCCTGCCGACGACCAATGGCAAGACGGCGACCGCCAAGTACGGCTGCCTGATCGTGCTCGACAGCGAAGGCAAGGTGGTCAAGACGATCGCCAGCAAGAACATCCAGGGCCCCTGGGACTCGACCGCCAAGAGCGAAGGCTCCAAGACGGCGCTGTTTGTCAGCAACGCGCTCAACGGCGGCGCGGCGAAGGGCGTTCACACGAACAACAACTCGACCGTGCTGCGGATCGAACTGGAATCCGGCGAACACCAGACGCCGACGGTGCTGGGCGAAACAGTGATCGCCAACGGCATCCCCTGGGTGAACTCCGCGGAAGCGCTCGTGCTCGGTCCGACCGGGCTCGCGCTCGCCGCGAACGGGACGCTGTACGTGGCCTCGACCGAGGACAGCAAGATCCTCGCGATCTCCGAAGCGATGACGCGTACCACGGCCGCCGCAAAAGGCGGCACGGTCGTGACCGCGGGCGCTCACCTGAAGGAACCGCTCGGCATGGTGCTCGCGCCGAACGGCGACATTCTCACCACCAACGGGGGTGACGGCAACATCGTCGAGACGACCCCCGCCGGCAAGCAGACCACGGTGCAGACGGCTGACACGAAGACCGGCGCCGGCGCGTTGTTCGGCTTGGTGCTCGCGCCGGGAGGTAGTGGCGTGTACTTCGTCGACGACGGCGAAAACACCGTGAAGCTGCTGCATGCCGCCGCCGCTGGCTCGACATCGGCCGGCGCGTCCGCCGCGACCACGACGTCGAGTCCTTAGGGCCAAGACGAGGCGGCTGGCGGTCCCTCCGACCTCGCAAGCGCGGCGCCGGAAGGAACCGGGTGATGTGGAGTCTCTGTGTGTAGCCAGTAGGCAAGCGCCGGCACGGCGTCCGAACTGAGAACGGGAGTGAACGAATGCGTCATGTACTGAAGCTGTCCCTACCAGCGGTCGCGGTGTCGCTCCTGATCGCCGCTTGCGGCAGCAGCTCGAGCAGCAACACGACCAGTTCGGCCACCAACGCGCAGCCTGCCGCGCAGACGAGCGCCAGCTCGTCCGGCGCTGTCGTGAAGACCGCTTCCAATTCGCTCGGCACGATCCTGGTCAACGCTCAGGGCATGACGCTGTACCGCCTCAGCGGCGAGCAGAAAGGCCATTTCATCTGCACGAGCTCCGCGTGCGTCGGTGTCTGGCATCCACTCACGGTCGCTTCGGGCAGCACGCCCGGCGGCGCAGTCGGCTCACTCGGGACCGTCAAGC
>DASXMO010000069.1:0-19500 GCA_036495605.1 Solirubrobacteraceae bacterium | reverse complement strand
TTCCGTCAGTTCAACGTTACGCTCGCCGCATATCGCCCGCATATGGGTTTCGTCTTTATAGGGTGCCCCGACCCTCGTGAGGTAGTCAGCCAGGCCGCCCCCGTCCGTAAGCAGTACATAGCCCCTGAAGACAGCCGCCTGAACAGCGAAATGCTGATCATGCTTGATGCACAACGAGACGACTCTGTCCGGCAACGTTTCCGAGGCGAGCTTGAGCAAACCACGGAGCTCGGGGACCGTCAACGCTTGGTTGGATCCGGGCGTCACAGTGTCGCTACTCCTTCCTCGACAACCTCCGCGTCTGTAATGGCAGGAGCAGGAGTGTTGCCGATCTCCTGCACCACGCCCATCGCAGTGAGGGCTCGCAGAATCTCGGCGACATCCCTCCCCGCGGTCGGTGCGGGCAACGGTCGCTCCCGCAGGGTCATCAACTTGTCGGAGCCAATCCCGCCTGTAGTCGCGACGTTCCGGACAGCACCAGCCAGGTCTCGGATCGGGATCTCGAGAGCTTCTTTATCGAGCCTGTCGAGCAGCTTGCTGGTGATCTGGGCCGCCTTGAGGGCTACGTCCTCCTGCGCGACCGCTACGCGCCTTTGGATCTCCGCGGCCCGCTCGTCTCGGATCACCGCGTAACGGGCTGCGTGCTGGCGATCCTTCCAAGCTGCCAGCGTGCTCGAGGGAACATCAATGCCTTGCTCTTTGAGCCGTCGCACCGCATGACGCGTATTCCCACCGCAGAGCGCCGTCACCGTAAGTGCCGTCTCAATCGTCTCCTCGTCGTAGCGGCGAGTCTGACGCGGTGAGGCTACGGCCGTGCCGGTCACGCGGCCACCGGGGGGTGTTGGCTGGTCTCTTTGAGGAACGCGCTCAGGTCACGTGATCGCAAGCGCATCGGCGCACGGGCGGAATCCCCAAGCCTGACCGCTGGGAGCTCACCTTCGGCGACGAGCCGGTAGATCCAACGGCGCGAGCAGTTGAGGATGGCCGCGGTTTCCGTTGGCGTCAGCAAGCGGGTGTGGATTAGGTGCTGCGTTTCTGTAGCCATACGCATCGTGTAGCAGTAAGAGTGGACTGCCTCTAGGCCCTCGATGGCGTAAACCCAGTACCTAACGGTTCATATCCTTTCTACTCCGCGACCATAGGTGGGGACGCGAGCTGACCACAATCACCATTGCTTGTTGGTGACAGGGTGGCTGGCGTGTAAGCTGTAGATGTCGGGACTTTGCCGCCCCGACCGTGATATCTGACTCAAACGTGACTCACCGGAGGCCCGTTCCCAGCGGGCCTCCGGCCTGTCTGTACAGATACGTCATCCCAGCGCGCTAAGTTTGGCGCGGGCCCATTCCATGACGGAAATGGGGAATTGAAGCGTCACGTTTAGGAGATATTGACTATGGCAAGCAGGGTGTCGTTCGAGAAGGCAATCAAGATCGACGAATACGCAGAAGATAAGCGCGCTCCTCATGAGGTTGATCTTGAACCCACGGCCGATCAGGCTGAGACGCCCGCTCAAGCCAGACGAATCGAAAGGGCGAGCGAGCGATTGGAGACTTGGGCGCGGGGGGCGCGCTTGGAGTATGGGCGTCTAGCTCATAAAGGGATCAGACCTGGGACGCGAGGAATGGCTATGTACGCTGCGGCACAGGCGCGTCATCGGGGTGCGCTGGCACCCCGCCGGTCGCGTGGTTGTACTGGCCGATCACCAGCTCGAAGAGTCGTCCGGCGCTCGCGCTCTGCGCAGAGCCGTGCGCCAGGAGATGAAGGTGGAGGTGAATCCGGCGAAGATGCCGAACCGTCAGCGGTTACCGAACAAGGCACCGCTAGCTCTCTTAGTGTTAGATCGCGCCATATCGCAGTCCCGCTTGAAACATTCCTAGCGACACTCCTCGCCCGTAGCGCAGTTCACGCAGGGTACAGCGTCAGTGAGTACAGCCGGCGAGTTATCAACGCCTGGGATGGCCCCCCAGGCCTCCTAGCTGACTTCCTAGCGATCGCGCATGTTGCCAGCTGCGCTGTTCGTGTGCCGGCATGACGGTCACTATGACCCAACCCGATCGGCATGCGACCGAAGCATTGACATGCTCAGACTGCGGCCGCTCACTCGACACCGTATGGCGACTACGCGTGAAGCAGAAGAACGGGGGCGCCCCCTATGTTCCGCTGTGCGCGAGCTGTGCGGAGCAGAGAGCGCCTGAATGTGACTGGTCGCCCCTTCAACCCTGCGAACACTGCGGCCGCGGCGTACGCAGACCACGGCGGGCCCCAGGCGACCGGATCTGTTGCTCGCGAAAGTGCAGCGTACGAGCCAGAGAGGCCGACAGGCGAGCAATGCGCGAGCAGTCACTGCGCCTATGCGAGTGGTGCAGGAACGAGTTTCAACCCACCCGACGCGGACAGCGCACTTGCCCTAATAGGGGCATCTGCCGGCGACAGAAATCGAGGCATCGTCAGCAAGCCAAGCGTTCCCTACCATCCGACGCCGCTTACATGCAGGCGCCACGATGTGAGTGCCCATCTCCCCGCGTTGATCTAGCTGACGATCCCGACCTATGTACGTGTTGCGGCAAATATCTTCTCGGTCGTTTGGGATTGGTAGCCGCATGAGTCGCTCTGACTGGTCGCTCGACGTTGTACTGCAGCAGCTCCGCGAACACAGACTGGTATACGAATGGGATCAGAGCGATCTCAAGGTTTGGCACGCCGTTTGCCCGGTATGCCGCGCTCACCCTGGATGCTGCACGGGCGAATGGACACTCCGTTTGCGTGAGCCCTGGCGAGGGGGTCCGATCAGCCTGGCGTGTACTACTGGGTGCGAGGACACGAAGGTTCGTGCTGCACTCGCTGCCGATCCCGACTCGATCAAACTCGCTGACGCGCTACGGCTTGCCGAAGATGCTCGTTCTGTTGCCGCTAAGGCGCTTCAGCTTCTCAGCACGGCTCACGGACCTCGAGTCGAGAGTACGCGATTGGAGGCCTCGGCATGAGCGTCACCGCAGCACAGGAGCCGCAAGGAGGTAACCGTGTCTCGATGCGCTTCCTAGATGTGGGAAGTATGGTGGCTACGCTCCCGCCGCCTGTACCGTGGCTTGCGCCTCCTGTGCTGCCGCGAGCCTCACTGACCGGGCTTTACGCACCCGGCGGCGACGGCAAGAGCCTGTTCGCGGCTGCTCTGTGCGGCGCAGTTGGGCGTGGTACTGAAGTCGCAGGCATCACATGTGAGCACGGCGTCGCTATGTACCTGGACGGTGAGAATGGGGAACACGAGATATGGCGACGAGTCCATACGCTCGGGCTCCCCACGTCTGGGGTGCTGATCGCAGACGCGGGTGGCTTCGACCTCCGCGCTGACCTGGGCCTTCTCGAGGACGCGATCTGCGAGCACAAGCCAGATCTCGTGGTGCTCGACTCGTTCCGGTCACTCACTCCCGGACTGGACGAGAACGACACGAAGCAGACGGCGGCTGTGCTTGATGCGCTCAGGCGTCTCTTTCACACGCGTGGCCCTGCGGGGCTCCTTATCCATCACACCAACAAGTCCGGGAAAGACTTCCGTGGTGCAAGCTCTATCCGAGACGCGTGCGACGTGCTTTGGCATCTCGGCCGTCAGGAGGATGACCCTGACGCGCGGCGGCGGTTCCTGAGCTGCCGGAAGATGCGGGTCGCAGCTGAGCCCGAGCGGCTATGGCTACGACTAGAAGTTGACCGTGGTCGGGTCCTCATCGACCAGGCTGACGCACCTGACGGCATGGCTACCGTTAGCCACTTGCAGCCGGTGAGAACGAAACTTAGCGACGAAATCATGGCCGCGCCCTTCGGTGATCCTACGCCGGCAAGCAGATCGGAGATCGCCGAGATGGTGCGCCGGCAGCCCAAAGACGGCAGCGTGGGCAACGCGCTGCGTGGTCTGGTTGAGGACGGGTTGCTGAGCAGGGATGCGATCGGTTTCAGCAAGGTGCAAACGGTGCAAACCTCGCCGATTGCACCAGTTGCACCGTTTGCACCAGTGGTGCAAGGGGGCGCAAACACGTCTCTGCACTCTGCACCAAGCGACGAGGTACATTTGGCTTCACAGAGCCAAAGAAAAGAGCAGGTGCAGGGTGCAAACGGTGCAAACCCCTATAGGGACGCTGCACCTTTGCACCAGCCGGATTCATTGCACTCGACGGTGCAAGCCATAAGCTCGATGACCGACCTGGCGGATCAGGAGCGCGCGTGGGGGGATCTCGCCAGCCAGAGCGGCGCCCTGTCGGGAGATGGCGAGTAGAGATGCTCGCCGGCGAGGACCGAGAGCTCGTCGAGGCGGTCGCTAGGCGCGTAGTCGAGCTGCTGGACGAGCGATCGTCCCAATCCGGGCGCAAGATGGTGAGCGCGAAGGCGCTCGCTGTCGAACTGGAAGTCAGCCTCGACTTCGTATATGCACACGCGGACGAGCTGGGTGGGATACGCATCGGTGGCGGCTCCAAGCCGCGTCTGCGCTTCGACGCCCAGACAGCCCTCGAACATCACGAGAGCACCACGAGAGCCGTATCGTCCAGCGAACAGTCGTCGCCGTCCCGGTCACGGCGACGAAGGGCAACCGTCAGGAACGTAGCGCTGCTACCGGTCAGGGGACTCTCCGAATGACCCCTTGCTTCTCGCCGCCGAGTGGTGTACGGTGCTCCGCAACCATAAAAGTGCCCCCGCGATGTTTGAGCATCCGGGGGCGTGGCACCGAGAGCTATCCACTCGCGGCGCGCCAGACACCATATCCCAGCCTTCGTGGTGTCTTCCTCGCTCAGAGCTGTTCCTCCCGGTCCACACGACCACAGGAGGAACCGATGAGCACCAGCGACACCATCCCGATCGAGCTGAGCATCGCCGAGCGTCATACGCTCACGCACCTGCTCACCAACTACATCCACACGCGCATCTGGGAAGCAGTGAGACATGCGCATAGCTCGGACGAAATGCAAGAGGCAGCTGAGCGCGTTAGGCGCTTCGCACAGCTCCAGAATGCAGCCTGGGAAGGCTCACTGCTGCGTGTCGATCTCGATGCTCACCGTACCGACCTCTACATCTGGATGATGGAAACCGAGAGCACCACTGAGGAACACTCTGCCAGGATTTCTGAGGTCGATGATCAGCAGCATCTATCTCGCCAAGAGCGCGACGAGGCTATCGCCAACTGTCGCGCTCTAATCGTGATCGACCACGCGCACAAGACCGTATGCGAACGGATCATTGCCCAGATTGACGCGGCGCGTGAGGCGGTGGCGTCATGACTCGTCTATCGCGTTGTCCATCGAACGGAGGATGTAGGCCACCATCTCGTCTCTTGGTGTTCCTCGTTGACAGCGTGGCCCTGGAGCGACGGGGCGTCGGACCAGTACAACCTACTGGAGGCATGAAGTGACTACCTCCAATACAAACACGGAACTCGCCGTGAACGATCTACAGGTCAACGCCGTTGTGGGGCTCACCGAGGCCGAGGCCAAGATTGTCTGGGAGGCAACCTGCGCACATCTGATTAACAGTCATGTAGGGATAAGCGGTGTCACCCAGCTCTCTACGGCAGGTCTGGCGAGACTCCTGGTGCGCCACGCGGGCCAGTACGAAGAACTGGCACAAATGCTTGAGGATGTCGATCGGGGGTTCTTGTCCGAGACGGCGAACTACAGATCCGGACTGCCCGGTCTGTTGAACGATCGGATGAAGGAACTCGCTGCTGGGTTCGTAGGGAACCGTCCAGGCAAACGCAAGTCCGAGCTCTCTCCTGAGCAGATGCGGCTCGAAACGCTCCGTGACCTCATAAAACGCCTTGAGGGAGATGACGCGTGATGCCCCGTCCAGCCACAGGCCATGTGCGCCTAGATACTCGTCGCCGCGACCCCGTATTCGAAGCTCGATTCCGCGCCTACGGCAAGAAGCGCTCTGTCCGCCTGGGCACCATCACTGAAGGCTGGACCGAAGCGAAGGCACAAATCGAGTTGGCGAACATCCTCGCTGATGTACGGCGTGGCATCTGGCAGCCCCCGGTAGTGGAGGTCGTAGAGCCGCCACGCGAGATCCCTACTTTTCACGTATTCGCGTCTGAATGGTTCGCACGCCAAGCTCTAGAGGGCGGACGTCGCGGTGGTGGACTGACTGAGGCAGGGAAGGCCGACCTGCAATGGCGGCTGACGAACCATCTGCTGCCCGCGTTCAAGACGAAGCGGCTCGATCAAATCACCGTAGAGGACGTTGATCGCTATCGCCTCGCCAAGGTCCGCGAGGGGGCACTGAACGCGACCTCTGTGAACAAGACACTCACGACCCTAACCGCAATCTTGGAGGCTGCCGTCGAGTATGAGCTGATCAGCCGTAACCCTGCTCGAGGGAGACGACGCCGGTTGCCGTCCGTCACCCCTAAACGCTCATGGCTCGATCGAGCAGACCACATCGTCGCGCTGCTCGATGCTGCCGGCAAGCTCGACACGAAGGCACGGGCACGTCGTGGTCAGCGACGCGCCCTACTCGCGATGCTCACGTTCGCGGGCTTGCGGATCGGCGAGGCATTGTCGCTGCGTTGGCGAGACGTAGACCTCGCGCGCGGCACGATCACTGTACGTGCCGCCAAGACTGATGCTGGAGAACGAACCATCAACATTCTGCCGATCCTTCGCGACGAGCTAAGCGATTACCGAGCACGTCTCGATCCAGCCCGTGATGCTCTTGTGTTCGGGTCAACTACGGGCAGAAAGCAAAGCCCGAGCAATATCCGACGTCGCATCCTGGCCGAGTCAGTCAAGAACGCGAACGAAGCGATAGCCAAAGACGACGCTGAGTTGCTGCCCAAGAACCTGACGCCGCATTCATTGCGTCGCACGTTCGCATCGCTCCTGTTCGCAATCGGCGAGGCACCGCCCTACGTCATGGCGCAAATGGGCCATACAACACCGGATCTCACACTCTCAATCTACGCTCGCCAAATGGATCGCC
This sequence comes from Solirubrobacteraceae bacterium, assembly GCA_036495605.1. Classification (GTDB taxonomy): domain Bacteria; phylum Actinomycetota; class Thermoleophilia; order Solirubrobacterales; family Solirubrobacteraceae; genus Palsa-744. The sequence goes on along the minus strand of DASXMO010000069.1, from coordinate 12,543 downwards.
GTGACGGTGAGCCCGAACGACTCAAAGCCCTAGTAGAGGGCCGTGATTGGACGGCAACGGACGGCAACAGCAACACAAGCACTCCCGACACGTCCACCAAGATCAACGACGCGGAGCGGGAAACCGCTCAATAGCAGGCAAGAATGCAAGCGCGCCCGGCACGATTCGAACGTGCGACCTCTCGCTCCGGAGGCGAGCGCTCTATCCACTGAGCTACGGGCGCAGGCGACGCGCGGATCTCCCGAGCGCCGTTGCTTCTCGAGAGCTTATCGGCGCGTGGACGCCGGACCCTGGCCCGTGGTTGCAGTCCTCGTGCCTCGACTCGGCAAACCATGATATCCCCGTTCACCTCGTCCCGCCGCTACCGTTGCGCGGATGGATCTATCGGTTTTCTTCGCGGGCACGGGCGGTTCGGTGCCGAGCGCTCGGCGAGGCCTGCCGGCGGTGCTGGTCCGCCGCGGGGGGGAGCACATCCTGTTCGACTGCGGCGAGGGCACGCAGCGCCAGCTGATCAAGTCGGTTGGTCTGGCGGATGTGGGAAGCGTGTTCATCACGCATTTTCATGCCGACCATTGGCTTGGGTTGCCGGGGATGTTGAAGTCGTTTGGGCTGCGTGAACGCAGTGCGCCGCTGAGCGTGTACGGGCCGCCGGGCCTGAGCGGATTGATGGAGCAGATGCGCTTCGTGTACGGGCGGTTGCCGTATGAGCTGAGCATGGTCGAGCTGGAGCCCACGGAGACGGTCGCCCGCGAGGGGTACCTGATCGGGGCGATTCCGGTGCGCCACAAAGGCAACGCGTGCTACGGGTACGCGCTCGTGGAGGATCCACGGCCGGGACATCTGGATCCCGAGCTGGCGCAGCGCCTCGGGGTGAAGCCGGGCCCGGATTTCGGGCGGTTGCAGCGCGGGGAGGCGGTCAACGGAGTGACGCCCGAGCAGGTGCTTGGGGAGGAGCGCGCGGGACGCAAGGTGGTGATCTCGGGGGACACGGCGCCATGTGAGGCGCTGGTGGTGGCGGCGCACGAGTCGGATTTGCTGGTGCACGAGGCGACGTTCGCGGAGGAGGAGTCCGAGCGCGCGCGCCAGACGTCGCATTCGACGGCGAGGCAGGCCGCGGAAGTGGCGCGTGATGCGCAGGTGCGGATGCTTGCGCTGACGCATGTTTCCAGCCGCTATCCCGGTGGGGAGCTGCGGGAAGAGGCCCGGGAGGTGTTCGCCGCGACGGAGGCTCCGCGCGATTACGACACGATCGAGGTCCCGTTTCCCGAGCGCGGCGAGCCGCGGCTGGTGCGCTGGTCTGAGCGGCGGGTGCGCGAGGCTCCGCCGGCTGAGCCTGTGGCCGTGCAGTAGAGCTGTCGGGGATCGTCCACGGCCGCTGATACAGTCGGCGGTGATCCTTTAACCCGGTCCTGAGAGGCCAGGAAGGTAGTCGAGAGTGGACGTTGGCAGCGAGAAGGCGGTTCTGCGCGAGGACGATGTGCGGCGGGCGCTTACGCGCATCGCTCATGAGATCGTTGAGCGCAATCCCGGGGCTGAGGATGTGGACGCGCCGGCGCTTGTGGGCATCCACCGGCGCGGGGCGTTCTTGGCGCGACGGTTGCAGGAGTCGCTGGAGGAGCTGCTCGGCACGGAGGTGCCGCTCGGCGATCTGGACATCGGGTTCTATCGCGACGACGTTGCGCGCCGTCCGGAGGCCCCGGTGGTGCACGCGTCGCATATCGATTTCGACGTGGACGGCCGCACGGTGGTGATCGTGGACGACGTGCTTTACACGGGCCGTACGGTGCGGGCGGCGATCGAGGCGTTGTTCGACTACGGCCGTCCGGCGCGCGTGCAGCTGGCGGTGCTCGCCGATCGCGGCCATCGCGAGCTCCCGATAAGGCCGGATTACGTGGGCAAGAACCTGCCGACTTCGCGCGACGAGCACGTGTATGTGCGCCTTCAGGAGTTGGACGGCGTCGACAAGGTCACGATCGCACCGGCGCGATCGGGCGTGGGCGTGGAGGCGGTGAGCTGATGAACCATTTGCTGTCGATCGAGGATCTCGACCGGGAGGCGATCGAGCGGATCGTGGCGCAGGCAGCGCGGTTCGCGGAGGTTTCGGATCGTGAGATCAAGAAGGTCCCGGCGCTGCGGGGCAGGATGGTGTTGAACCTGTTCTACGAGGCTTCGACGCGAACGCGCAGCTCGTTTGAGCTGGCGGCGAAGCGGCTGTCCGCGGACGTGGTGAACTTCGCGGTGAGCGGTTCGAGCGTGGAGAAGGGGGAGTCGCTGAAGGACACGGTGCTGACGCTGAGCGCGCACAAGCCCGACGCGATCGTCCTGCGTACGCCGTGGGCCGGAGCGGCGGAGCTGGTTTCGCGCTGGTGCAGCGCGGCGATCGTGAACGCGGGCGACGGCAAGCATGAGCATCCGACGCAGGCGCTGCTTGACGTGTACACGCTGAAAGAGCGTTTGGGTTCGATCGACGGCGCGTCGATCTGGATCGTGGGCGATGTGGCGCATTCACGTGTGGCGCGCTCGAACATCATCGCGTTCCAGCGGATGGGTGCACGGGTGACGGTCGCGGGCCCACCGACGCTGATTCCGCGGGAAATCGAGGCGTTGGGCTGTGAGGTGCGCTATACGCTGGAGAAGCTGGGAGGCGCGGATGTGGTGTATGCACTGCGGATGCAGCGCGAGCGCATGCACGAGACCTGGGTGCCTTCGCTGCGCGAGTACGCCTCCTGGTATCAGATCAACGGCCGGCGGTTGTCGCCGCGCCAGGTGCTGATGCACCCCGGTCCGGTGAACCGCGGAGTGGAGCTGTCCGGCGAGGTGGTCGATTCCCCGCAGGCGGTGATCACGGCGCAGGTCGAGGCCGGTGTGGTGGTACGCATGGCGGTGCTGTACGAGTTGCTTTCCGGCGCGCACGCCCCGCGACCCGTTCCCGAGCCCCAGCTCGCCTGATGGCCACAGACTTCCTTATCCAGGGGCCGAGCACGCCGGCCGAGCTGCTGCTGGCAGACGTTCACGTGCTGGATCCCCGCACAGACCTCGACGCCCGCCACGACGTGCTGGTGCGGGACGGGCTGATCGCGGAGTTGGGGGAGCCCGGCGCGATCGAGGGGCCGGCGGGCATTGAGACGGTCGCGGGTGGGGGGAGACATCTGCTGCCGGCGTTCGTGGACCCGCACGTGCACCTGCGCACGCCGGGACAGGAGCACAAGGAGGATCTCGAGACGGGCACGCGTGCGGCTGCGGCTGGGGGGTTCGGCGCGGTGATCGCGATGCCGAACACCGATCCTGTGATCGACTCGGCGCCGCTGCTGAGGTCTCTGCGCGATGCGGCCGCCCGCGATGCGCGGGTCCCGGTCGGCTTTCTGGCTGCGATCACGCGCGGGCTGGAGGGTGCGGAGCTGACGGAGATGGCGGAGCTGCGCGAGCAGGGCGCGCTCGGCTTCACCGACGACGGGCGTCCGGTGTCATCGGCGGGGATGTTGCGCAAGGCGTTGCAGTATCAGCGCCTGTGCGGCGGGGTGATCAGCCTGCACGAGGAGGACCCGACGCTTTCGCACGGCGGCTCGATGCGCGAGGGCGCGGTCAGCGCGGCGCTGGGCGTGGGCGGGATTCCGACGGTGAGCGAGTCGACGATGGTGGCGCGCGATGCGGAGCTTGCGATGTATGAGCGGGCGCGGGTGCATTTTCAGCATCTGAGCTGCGCGGCGTCGGTGCGGGCGGTGGCCCGCGCGCGGGCGGCGGGCGGGCGTGTGAGCGCGGAGGTGACGCCACACCATCTGCTGCTGAGTGACGAGGCGGTGCGCGAGTTGGATACGCGCATGAAGATGAACCCGCCGCTGGCGGGCGAGGAGGATCGCCGAGCGCTGGTGGAGGGTCTGCGCGAGGGCACGATCGACTGTGTGGCGACCGATCACGCTCCGCATGCGCGCGAGGAGAAGGAGGTCCCGTTCGAGCAGGCACCGATGGGCACGACCGGTCTTGAGACGGCGTTTGCGGCGCTCTACTCGGGGCTGGTGATGACGGGTGAGCTGGGGCTCGGGGTGCTCGTGGAGCGGATGACGGCCGGCGCGGCGCTGTTCGATCTGCCGACGCCGACGATCGCGGTCGGTGAGCCGGCGAACCTGACGTTGGTGGATCTCGAGGCGGAGTTCCTCGCGGGCGAGCGTGGATGGGAGAGCCGTTCGGAGAACTGCTGCTTCGCGGGCCGGCGGCTGCGCGGACGGGTGCTGCTGACGGTGGCGGCGGGCGCGATCGTCTACCGCGAGCGGGCGTTCTCGGTGGTGGCGGCCTGATGAGCTTGCTCGATCGTGAGCAGACTGCGCTGATCGTCGTGGACGTGCAGGAGGGCTTCAGGCCGTATGCGTCGTTCGCGGGCGTGGCGGATGCGACGCGCAAGCTGGTGCAGGCGGCGCGCATCCTCGACGTGCCGACGCTCGTCAGCGAGCAGTACCCGAAAGGGCTCGGCCATACCGCGCCTGAGGTCGAGCTGGAGGGGGAGCGGGTGATCGAGAAGACGGTGTTCAGCGCCGCGCGCGCGGAGGGGTTCGACCTGGGCGAGCGTTCGCAGGCACTGGTGTGCGGGATCGAGACGCACGTGTGCGTAAGCCAGACCGTGCACGACCTGCTCGAGCGTGGCGTTGAGGTGCACGTGCCGGCGGATGCGGTGGGCTCGCGCCATGCGATCGATTACGAGTGCGGGCTCGAGCGCCTGGAGCGCGCGGGGGCGGTCGTGACGACGGTCGAGTCCTCGCTGTTCGAGCTGCTGTGGCGCGCGGGAACCCCGGAGTTCAAGTCGGTTCAGGCCCTGATTCTGTGAGATGACCGTGAGCCTTCGTCATGCTGCGTCCTCAGTCGCTCGCATAGGTAGTACGCCACGCTACCTGCGTCCTTGCCTGGCTCGACTCACGACCATCTCACGCGCAGTGAGGACAACGCGATGAGCGAGGCAACGGGATACGTGCTGCTGGAGGACGGCACGCGCTACGACGGTCTCGCGTGCGGCGCCGACGGGTATGCGGTCGGTGAGATCGTGTTCACGACGGGCATGTCGGGCTATCAGGAGTCGATGACCGATCCGTCGTTCGCGGGACAGTTGATCGCGTTCACCTACCCGCACGTCGGCAACTACGGGGTGAGCGCCGAGGCGATGGAGTCCGAGCGCGCGTGGGCGCGCGCGGCGATCATGCGCGAGGCGTGTGATCGCGAGGACGCGCCCGGCGCGGAGGGCGGCTGGCTGCAGTGGCTCACGGATTGCGGCATCGCGGCGATCAGCGGTGTGGATACGCGCGCGCTGGTGATCCACATCCGCGAGCGGGGTGCGATGCGCGGGGGGGTGTTCCCGGCGTCGATGGCGGAGAGTGAGGCGCGCGAGCTGATCGATGCTGAGCCGCCGATGGCCGGACAGGACCTTGCGCGGCAGGTGACGCCAAGCACGGTGAGTCGCCACGGCGAGGGTAACGCGGGGCCGCACATCGCGGTGCTCGACACGGGGATCAAGGCCTCGATGGTGCGCGAGCTGATCGCGCGGGAGGCACGTGTGACGCTGTACCCGTGCACGAGCTCGGCGGTGGCGCTGCTGGCGGAGGAGCCTGATGCGGTGTTCCTCGCGAACGGTCCGGGCGATCCGGCGGCGCTCGACTATGTAGTGCAGACGGTGAGGGAGATCGTGGGGCAACGGCCGGTGTGGGGGATCTGCCTGGGCCATCAGCTGCTGTGCCGCGCGGTGGGTCTCGAGACGTTCAAGCTGCCGTTCGGCCACCACGGCGCTAACCACCCTGTCAAGGACCTGCAGACGGGGCGCATCGAGATCACCTCCCAGAACCACGGTTTCGCGGCGCTTGGGCCCGGTGGCGCGCGGACGATCGAGCGCGACGAACCGGTGCGTTGGCAGACGGATTTCGGGCAGGCGCAGCTCTCGCATGTGAACTTGTATGACCGCACGGTCGAGGGTCTGGAGCTGCTGGAGGTGCCAGGTGGCACGGTCCAGTACCACCCTGAGGCGGGGCCGGGACCGCACGACAGCCTGTACCTGTTCGATCGTTTCCTGCGGCGGATCGAGGAGGCGGCGTAGCGATATGAGAGGTGGATTTTTGGGGGAAACCCGTAAGCGCGTATCCCCTACAGCCTTCCCGCCACCGGTTACCGCACCGGTTGGCATCGTGCGGGCGTTTTGCCGCGAGGGCCGCCGCGGGGTCTCCGCGCGCTGATGCCCAGGCGCGATGACATCCACAAGATCCTGATCCTGGGCTCGGGCCCGATCGTGATCGGGCAGGCCGCGGAGTTCGACTACTCGGGGGTGCAGGCCTGCAAGGTGCTGCGCGAGGAGGGGTATGAGATCGTGCTGGTGAACTCGAACCCGGCGACGATCATGACCGATCCGGAGCTGGCGGACGCGACGTACGTCGAGCCTCTGCTGCCGGGGCCGGTGGCGCAGGTGATCGCGCGCGAGCGCCCGGATGCGCTGCTGCCGACGCTGGGTGGGCAGACGGCGCTGAACCTGGCGAAGGCGCTGCACGACGACGGCACGCTCGATCGCTATGGGGTGGAGTTGATCGGGGCTGACTACGAGGCGATCGCGTGCGCGGAGGACCGCGAGCTGTTCGGCGCGGCGATGGCGGCGGCGGGCCTTGCGATGCCGCGCAGCGCGATCGCGACGACGCTCGCGCAGGCTCGCGAGGCGCTTCCGGAATTGGGCCTGCCGTGCATCGTGCGCCCGGCATACACGCTCGGCGGGCGCGGCGGGGGCATCGCGCGCAGCGAGGAGGAGTTCGCGACGATCGTCGCGCGAGGTGTGGAGGCTTCGCCGATCGGGCAGGTGCTGCTGGATCAATCCGTGCTGGGGTGGGGCGAGTTCGAGCTGGAGGTGATGCGCGATAACGCGGACAACGTGGTGATCGTGTGCTCGATCGAGAACGTCGACCCGATGGGCGTGCATACGGGCGACTCGGTGACGGTGGCGCCCCAGCAGACGCTGACCGACCGTCTGTATCAGCGGCTGCGCGATCAGGCGATCGCGGTGATCAGAGCGGTGGGCGTGGAGACGGGCGGCTCGAACGTGCAGTTCGCGGTCAATCCCGAGACCGAGGAGATCCTGGTGATCGAGATGAACCCGCGAGTGTCGCGCAGCTCGGCGCTGGCGTCGAAGGCGACGGGGTTCCCGATCGCGAAGATCGCGGCGCGTTTGGCTGTGGGGTATCGGTTGGAGGAGATCGACAACGACATCACAGGGGTGACGCCGGCTTGCTATGAGCCGACGATCGACTACGTGGTGGTGAAGTGGCCGCGGTTTGCGTTTGAGAAGTTCCCGGGCACGAGCTCGACGCTGACGACGCACATGAAGTCGGTCGGCGAGGCGATGGCGATCGGGCGCACGTTCGGGCAGGCGTTTGCGAAGGCGCTGCGCTCGCGCGAGCTGGACAAGCCGCCGTGCCTGGATGGGATAGCGGAGGGTGAGTTGCTGGACGGGCTGGAGGTGCCCGGGCCGGAGCGGTTCGAGGCGATCCTCGAGCTGTTGCGCCGTGGGGTGAGCGTGGAGAGAATCCACGAGCGGACCTCGATCGATCCGTGGTTCCTGCGCGAGCTGCTGATCCTGGCGAGCGACCCCGAAGCTCCGTTCGCGGGCGAGCGGGGGTTTCGCTCGGTCGATACGTGCGCGGCGGAGTTCCCTGCGAGGACGCCGTACTACTACTCGGGCTGGGAGCGTCCTTCCGCGGCGGGCGCGAAGGCGAGCAGCGAGGTGGAGCGGGGCGAGCGCGCATCGGTGGTGATCCTCGGCGCGGGACCGAACCGGATTGGGCAGGGGATCGAGTTCGACTACTGCTGTGTGCACGCGGCGATGACGGTGCGCGAGTCGGGTCGTGACGCGGTGATGATCAACTGCAACCCGGAGACGGTCTCGACCGACTACGACACCTCCGATCGGCTGTACTTCGAGCCGCTGACGCTGGAGGACGTGCTCGGCGTGATCGAGGTGGAGCGCCCGGAGGGCGTGGTGGTTCAGTTCGGCGGGCAGACCCCGCTGAAGCTCGCCGCGGGGCTCGTGCAGGCGGGCGTGCCGCTGCTGGGCACGAGCGTGGATGCGATCGACCTGGCAGAGGATCGCGGGCGGTTCGGGGCACTGTTGGCGCGGTTGGGCTACAGCGCTCCGCCGTATGCGACGGCGCGCTCGGTGGCAGAGGCCTTGGAGGAGGCGGAGGAGGTCGGCTATCCGCTGCTGGTGCGCCCGTCGTATGTGTTGGGGGGAAGGGCGATGGAGATCGTCTACTCGCGCGATGGCCTGGCGGACTACCTCAGCCGCGAGCCTCCTCCGGAGCCCGCGCCGGCCTCCCGGACGCCTGCGCCTGAGCCGCAGACGCCGGCTCGGACCGACGCCGGCGTCGCGCGGTCGGATGATGCGCCGTCCAAGCCCTCGATCTTTCTGGACAGGTTCCTGGAGAACGCGACGGAGGTCGATGTCGATGCGCTGTGCGACGGCACGGAGGTGTGGATCGGCGGGATCATGCAGCACGTCGAGGAGGCGGGCGTGCATTCGGGGGACAGCGCTTGCGTGCTGCCGCCGCATTCGCTGGGGGAGGAGATGCTCGAGCAGATCCGGGGGGCCACGCGCGAGCTGGCGCTTCAGATCGGCGTGGTGGGGCTGCTGAACGTGCAGTACGCGGTGCACGCGGGCGAGCTGTATGTGATCGAGGCCAACCCGCGCGCATCGCGGACGGTGCCGTTCGTCTCCAAGGCCGTGGGCGTGCCGCTGGCGAAGCTCGCGTGCCGGATCATGCTGGGGGAGCGGATCGCGGAGCTGGACTTGCCTGAGGGCCGGCAGGGTCTCGGATACGGAGACCATGTGTCGGTGAAGGAGGCAGTGCTGCCGTTCGACCGCTTCGAGGGCTCGGATGCGGTGCTCGGCCCGGAGATGCGCTCGACGGGAGAGGTGATGGGGATCGCCCCGGACTTCCCGACGGCGTTCGCGAAGGCCAAGGCGGCGGCGGGCGTGCCGCTGCCGTGCGAGGGAACGGCCTTCATCACGGTCACCGACTCGGACAAGTCGGGCGCGTTCGCGATCGCGCAGACGCTGCACGACGTCGGTTTCCAGATCGTCGCCACGCGGGGGACCGCGGAGGCTATTGCGCGCATGGGCGTGCCCGTGCAGCGGTTGAACAAGATCGGCGAGGGCTCACCGCACGTGCTCGACTGGATCGAGCGGGGCGACGTGCATCTCGTCGTGAACACCCCCACGGGCTCGGGCGCGCGCACGGATGGCTGGGAGATCCGCCGCGCGGCGGTTGCGCACGGGATCCCTTGCTTGACGACGCTTGCGGCGGGCGTGTCGGCCGCACGGGCGATCTCGCGAGCCCAGGCGGACGGCGAGCCGGAGGTGCTGTGCCTGCAGGAGCTGCACACCGCGCAGGAGCGCCACGTAGAGAAGCGTGGGGCGGAGCGGCCGGACGGAGCCGGGGTCTCCTAGCCAAGTGCCGGCTGCCTGCACGCGAGCGCTCGCCTCGCCACACCGCCGGTTGTTGAAGGTCACGGCAAACGAGCGTCTCGGCGCCTACAGCGTGTTGCGCGTGGGCGATCCCGATGGGCCGCTGCCGGCTCCGGGGCAGTTCGCAATGCTGGCCGCCGCGGAGGGCTGGGGTGGAGGCGAGGAGGGACGGCCCTACCTGGCGCGTGCATTTTCGGTCGCGCGCGTGCGGGACGGGGAGGCGCATTACCTGCTGGAGGACGTCGGGCCTGGAACCCGCGGGTTGTGCGCGCTGGCGCCGGGTGACGGGGTACTCGCGCTGGGTCCGCTGGGACGTGGGTTCTCGCTGCCCCAAGAGGAGCGTCGGGCGCTGCTCGTCGGCGGTGGGGTGGGGATCGCCCCGCTGGCGATCTTGCAGGACGCGCTGACCCAGACGGGGTCGGCGAGCACGGTCCTGCTCGGCTTTCGTGACGCGGCGCATGCAGTCGGCGCGCGCCTGCTGAGCGGCGCGATCCTCGCGACCGACGACGGTTCGGTCGGACACGCGGGGCTGGTGACGGAGTTGCTCGCGGCCGAGCTCGAGCGAGATGGGCATGCGGTCGTCTACGCGTGTGGTCCGGCGCCGATGTTGGAGGCGGTGCGCGCGCTGTGCGCCGCGCGCGTGACGCCGGCGGAACTGGCCTTGGAGGCCGGCATGGCGTGCGGGTTCGGAGCTTGCTACGGGTGCGTGGTGCCCGCACGCGACGGTCGTTACCTGCGGGTGTGCGTGGACGGACCGGTGATCGATGCGGGCGAGCTGGATCATGTGGACGCTCACGCGGGAGCTCCGACATGAGCGTGGAGTTCTGCGGGATGACGTTGGCGCACCCGGTGATCAACGGGTCGGGCACGTTCGATGCGATCGCCGCGAGAGGAGCGTTCGGCGAGGCGCTGGAGCGGGAGTTCCCGTTCGCGGCGTTCGTGTCGAAGACGATCACGCTGCAGGCGCGCGTGGGCAACCCGCCGCCGCGCCTGTGGGAGGTGCCGGCGGGGTTGATCAACTCGATCGGCCTGCCCAATCGCGGGCTGGAGGGCTATCTCGCGGAGGATCTGCCGGCGCTGTCGGGCTGGCTGCCGGTGCCGCTGATCACGAACGTGATGGGCTCGAGCGCGGCGGAGATCTCACAGCTGCTGCGAGCGTGCGACGCGCGCGAGGAGATCGCGGCGATCGAGTTGAACGTGTCGTGCCCGAACGTCCACACGGGCCTTGACATCGGCGCCGATCCGCGCCAGCTGGAGGCGGTCTTGAGTGAGGTTCGCGGGGACACGCACAAGCCGTTGATCGTGAAGTTGACGCCGAACACCGCGGATGTCGGCGCGTGTGCGCGCGCCGCGCAGGAGGGCGGGGCGGACGCGGTGTCGTTGATCAACACGCTTCGGGCGATGGCGCTTGTGCCGCGGAGGGCGGAGCTGCGCCGCGTGGCCGGACACCAACTCGAGGAGCGCGTCGCGGAGGGGAGCGACTCGCGGGAGCGGCAGGCGGCCACTGTCAACCCTTCGGGGAGATGGTTGGGGGGCGGCACCGGTGGGCTGTCTGGAGCGGCGATCCGCACGGTCGCGCTCGCGCAGGTGGCCGCGGCGGTTGCCAGCGTCGAGATCCCCGTGATCGGTATGGGCGGGGTGCAATGCGAGGCGCACGCACAAGATCTGCTCGACGTGGGAGCGAAGCTCGTGGCGGTGGGCACGGAGAGCTTTCGCGACCCATTGGTGGGTGGGCGGATAGCTCGTGAGCTGACTGCCGGTCCGGCTTAATCGAACCGGACGACTGGCTGTGTGGCCAAACGCGTGGCGGATAAAAACCCCTGCAAACACGCTATGCCACCGTAGAGAAGCCTCGACATGACTAAACCTCAGGTCGAGGTGTAGATGAATTCGTCTGGTTTCCCTTGATCGGGGCGCGTCGGTGTGTAGACTCGCCGCCCATGGCGACGGCGACCGAACCCACCGGGTCCAAGCACGTTATGGCTCCCGAGCGGTCCCTCAATCAGCGCATGGACGCGCTCGCGCGAGCCAACCGCATTCGCACCAAGCGCGCCCAGCTGAAGCGCGACCTGAAGGCCGGTCGCCTGTCGATTCACGCGCTGCTCTTGAACCCGCCCGAGTACCTGGAGACGGCGAAGGTCTTCGACATGCTCCTCGCCGTTCCGAAGTACGGGCGCGTGAAGGTCAACAAGATTCTCGCGCACTGCCGGATCTCGCCGAGCAAGACGATCGGCGGACTCTCTGAGCGCCAAAGGAGCGAGCTAGTCTCGCTCCTGCGCCGCTAGCAAGCTCCGCCGCTCTCGCGACTAGGGTCCTGGCCGTGGCGCGCGTGTTCGTAATCACGGGCCCTTCCGGGGTCGGCAAGGGGACGCTCATCAGGGGACTGATGGAGCGGCTGCCCGCGCTCGAGCTGTCGGTGTCCGCGACCACCCGCGCTCCTCGCGCGGGCGAGCGCGACGGCGTCGAGTACCACTTCCTCACGCGCGAGGACTTCGATCGAGCCGTGGAGGAGGGCGAGTTCGTGGAGCACGCCGACTATGCGGGGCGCAGCTACGGGACGTTGCGCTCGGAGCTTCAGGCCCGCGTCGATGCGGGCGTGCCTGTCGTGCTCGAGATTGAGGTGCAGGGCGCCAGGCAGGTGCGCGCGGCACTGCCGGGCGCAGTGCAGGTGTTCATCGCGCCGCCCTCGCTCGCGGCACTGCGTACGCGCCTGGTCGGTCGCGGCACCGACGACGGCGAGGAGGTCGAGCGCCGCCTGCGGGTCGCCGAGGAGGAGCTCACGGCCCAGCCCGAGTTCGGTCATGTGGTCGTCAACGACAGGCTCGAGGACGCACTCGAGCGATTGACGGCGATCGTCGCCGCCGAGCTGGACTGAGGACCTATCCCGCTAGACCTGCACGCTCTATCGGGATGGGTCCTAAGCGAGCGACTACACTGCAAGGTCAACCAGGAAAGGCTCACACCAAGTGATTTCACCGCGCATCGACAGACTGCTGGAGAACGTCGACTCCAATTACGCGAGCGTGCTCGTGGCCGCCAAGCGCGCGCGCCAGATCAACAGCTACTAC
>DASXMO010000068.1:0-8854 GCA_036495605.1 Solirubrobacteraceae bacterium | reverse complement strand
CGTGGAGGAAGTCGACCCGGCGCTGGCAGAGGCCGAGGTCGAGCGTGCGCCGGACAAGCGTGGTCGCCGCAAGTCGAAGACCACCCTGGACCTGAAGCCGGACATGACGACCGATTCGCTTCAGCTGTTCCTCAAGGACATCGGCAAGGTGCGCCTGCTGACCGCCCAGGAGGAGGTCGATCTCGCCAAGAGGATCGAGCGCGGCGATCTGGACGCCAAGCAGAAGATGGTCGAGTCGAACCTGCGGCTCGTCGTATCGATCGCGAAGAACTACCGCAACCAGGGGCTGCCCTTCCTCGACCTGATCCAGGAGGGGACGCTCGGGCTGGTGCGCGCGGCGGAGAAGTTCGACTACCGCAAGGGCTTCAAGTTCTCCACCTACGCGACCTGGTGGATCCGCCAGGCGATCGCTCGTGCGCTGGCCGACAAGGCGCGCACGATCCGCATCCCCGTGCACGTCGTCGAGAAGCTCAACAAGATCGGTCGCGCCGAGCGCAAGCTCGTGACCGAGCTCGGGCGCGAGCCGACAGCGGATGAGATCGCCGACGTCACCGGTATCGACCCCGAGGAGGTCGACTCGATCAAGCGCTCGGCACAGGCGCCGGTCTCCCTCGAGAAGCCCGTCGGCGACGAGGAGGAGTCGGAGTTCGGCCAGTTCATCGCCGACGAGCGCGCCGAGTCGCCCTACGAGCGCGCCGCGGAGATCCTCACCAAGGAGGCGCTGCGCGAGGCCCTTGAGAACCTCTCCTACCGCGAACGCCGCGTGCTGGAGCTGCGCTACGGACTCGGCGGCGAGCACCCGCGCACGCTCGACGAGGTCGGACGCACGTTCAACGTGACGCGCGAGCGCATCCGCCAGATCGAGAACCAGTCGCTGAAGAAGCTGCAGTCCTTGGCGGAGGCGCAGAAGCTGAGGGACGTAGCCTAACCCGTCTGCGGGATCGCCCGCTTGGGCTCAAGCCCGGCGGGGAGAATGCCGATTTGGGGGTATGTTCGACGTCGAAGCGGCCCTGCGCGAGCTGATCGCCAAACAGGGCTCGGATCTGCACCTGAAGGTGGGCAGTCAGCCGCTCTTCAGGATCGACGGCGAGCTCACGGCCGAGCGGGATGCATCGGCGTTGAGCGCCGAAGACACCGAGCACGCACTCGAGGTGCTGCTGAGCGACGAGGCCAAGCTGAAGGAATTCTCCGACGAGCACGAGGTCGACTTCTCCTTCGAAATCCCCGGCGTCGCGCGCTACCGCCTGAATGCGTTCCAGCAGCGCGGCGTGATCTCGATCGCGATCAGGGCGATCCCGCACAAGATCAACACGATCGAAGAGCTGGCGCTGCCGGCGGTCGTCAGGGAACTCGCCGAGGAAGAGCGCGGGATCGTGCTGCTCACGGGGACCACGGGCTCCGGCAAGAGCACGACGCTGGCGGCGATGATCGATCACATGAACGAGACCACGAGCAAGCACATCGTGACGATCGAGGACCCGATCGAGTTCGTGCACGAAGACAAGCGTTCGGTGATCAACCAGCGCGAGGTGGGGATGGACACGGCTTCGTTCAAGCGCGCGCTCAGGCGCGTCCTGCGTCAGGACCCGGATGTGATCCTGGTCGGAGAGATGCGCGACGAGGAGACGGTCCAGGCGGCGCTGTCGGCCGCGGAGACCGGACACCTCGTGCTCTCCACGATCCACACCGTCGACGCGGCCGAGTCGATCAACCGCATGCTCGACTTCTTCCCGCCCCACCAGCACGAGCAGGCGCGCAGCATGATCGCGGGCACGATCAAGGGCGTCATCTCCCAGCGTCTGGTCCCGGGCGCGAGCGGCGGGCGCGTGGCGGCGTGCGAGATCCTGCGGATGACCGGCAGGGTGCGCGACATGATCGTCGACCCCTCACAGACGGGCAAGCTCACGGAGGTCATCTCCACGGGCGCCTACTACGGTATGCAGACCTTCGACCAGGCCCTCTTCGGGCACGTCAAGGCCGGGCTCGTCACCTTCGACGACGCGATGAAGGTCGCGTCAAGCCCGAGCGACTTCAAGCTGCTGATGCAGGCCGACGGCAAACGCGGCACCACGATGGAGGACGTGCAGGAGGCGCACGCCCGCCGCGAGCCCGACCCCAAGCCCAAGCTCACGGTCGCATAGCGCAGGGGAGCGCAAAACTTCAGTTGGTAAAGTAAGGGCATGGCTGTGGATGAGACCTGCCCCGTGTGCCGCACCGCCGAGGTGGTGTGCGCCAAGTGGACGCTGCTGCTCGTGCGCGACCTCTCCGAGGGCCGCTCGCGCTTCTGCGAGCTCGAGCGCTCGCTCGCGGGCATCAGCCCGCGCACGCTCTCGCTGCGCCTGCGCGCGCTGGAGGAGGAGGGGATCGTCGAGCGCCACACCTTCGGCGAGGTGCCTCCGCGGGTCGAGTATGCGCTGACCGAGAAGGGCCGGGCGCTGCTGCCGATCATCGACGACATGCGCTCCTACGGCGAACGCTGGCTCGGCGCCGAGTGCGCCGAACGCGATGCCGCGCAGGCGGCTGAGCTGCTCGCCGGCGTCGCCGCCGCTGTCGCGTAGCGGCCGAGCTGCTCACGGCGTCGCAGCGGTCGCGTAGCGGCCGGCGAGGGTCTGCAACCGGACATGCGCCGGCAGGAGCGCCAGGGGTGAGGGCGAACTCTCCACGACCATGCGCACGAGCGGATTGTCACCCCAATTGGAGGCCGCCCTCGGCGAGTACGCGCAGGCGGCGGCGCACCTGCTGCACGCCGACATCCTCGCCGGTGCCGAGGTCGAACTGGAGCTCGGCTCCCAGCGCGGTCGCGCGCAAACCCCCCTCTACAGCTGCCGTCCCCTGACCGAGCGGTTCATTGCCCAGCGCGAGGGGCAGCTCTCGCGCCTGCCCGAGCACTCGACGGCGCTCGCCGCGCTCATGGCGTTCGACGGGCTCGACCGCTACCTCGCCGGACGTGGCGCGCGGGGGCAGGCCAAACGTGATGAGCGCACCGGCGCGGCGGCGGTCACGCAAGCTCGCGCGCTGCTGGCGTTGAGCGCGCTGCTGAGCGATGTCTTCGCCGAGCAGACCGAGTTCGAGCTGCGCCCGGAGCGCTTCGCCGCCGCGCTCGCGCGGCTGGAGCGCGCTGAGCTGACGAGCGCGCCCGACACGGTCACGCTGGTGGCGACGCTGCACGGGCTGACGATCGCCTCACCGGAGATCCGCCTGACGACGGGCCTGCAGATCGCAAGACCCGAGACTCTGCGCTGGGCGCCAGCGCAGGCGCTGGCCGAGGGTGAGGGGGAGACCGGACATCTGCTGGTCGCGCTCACCTGCGAGCAGGCCGCCGAGGGGCGCGAGGTGCTGCGGGACCTGCTGCGTGCGCTGCGCCTCTTCGGCGACGGACGAGTCACGCTGGGCACGCTCGCGTGGGCGCGCACCGGGGGCGAAGACGTGTGGAGCGCGATCGCGCTAGGCGCGGGTGGGTGCCCCCACGGGATGCTCGTCATCTCACCCGAGCAGGAGGACGAGCTGCGCGCCTTCTGCTCGCTGGTCTCACGCCGCGCTCCCCACGCCAACGAGCTCGCATGGGCGCTGCGGCGCTTCGAGTTGGGCTGCGAGCGCGCGCATCCCTACGAGGCGCTCAGCGATCACCTGCTCGCGCTGCGCGCGCTGCTGGAGCCCGAGGGCCCCTCCAGCGGCCTGCTGGCGGGCCGGATCGCGGCGCTTTGCGCCACCCCCGAGAACCGCGTCAAGTTGACCGAGCGGATGCTCAAGGCGCAGAAGCTCGAGCGGGCCGTGATCGCCGGGACCGCCGCCGAGCGCACCGCCGGCGTGGCGATCGCCCGCGACGTCGCCGACCACCTGCGGGCGCTGCTGCGCGACGTGGTCTGCGGCCATCTCACCCCCGACCTCGCGCGGCTGGCGGACGAGCTGCTGTCTCGCACCGAGCACGAGCACCCCACCGAGCACGAGCCCCTCCCCGGGGTCGAGCCCATGAACGTGGACCGATCTCCGATCTCCGAGCCCGTCGCGGCTCACCAGCAGGTTCTCGTCGAGGCCTAGCCACAGGGCTGTCTCAGCCCAGCACCCGGCCGGCGACGCGCGCGAGCCCCGCGAGATCGTGGATGTCCTCGTCCAGGTAGGGCACCACCACCGGCGCGCTCTCGCCGAGATCCTCGCTCAGCCGTTTGACGGTCGCGCTGTCTCGGCGCGCCAGCACGTCGAAGTCGGCGAGGTTCGCCGCCACGCGGCCCGCCAGGCGCTCTCCGAGCTCGCCCGCGAGCAGCTCCTGCACCTCGTCGACGGGATGACCGTGCAGTCCATCGCTGTGCACGCGGTTGACGATCAGCCCGACCTTGGACATCCCCGCCTCGTCGAGTCGCGCGGCCAGATACGCGGCCTCGAGCGCCGGCTCGGGCTCGGGCGAGGTCACGATCGCAAACGCCGTCCCCGGTGAGCGCAGCAGCTCGGCCACCCCGCGCGTCTGCTGCGCGAACCCGTCCATCACGCCCGTCAACGAAAGGAAGAAGCGCGAGAGCTCGCCCATCATGTCGATGCCGGTCACGCGCGCGAAGATGCCGAACACGATCCCCGTGCCGCGCCCGAACAGTCGCGCCGTCAGACCGCTCGGCGCGAGGAACACCTGCAGCGCGCGGCCTTCCAGGAACCCCAGCAGGCGCATCGGCGCGTTCAGGAAGTCAAGCGCGTTGCGCGACGGGGGGGTGTCGAGCACGATCGTGTCGAAGTCGTGCTGCTCGTGCAACTCGTAGAGCTTCGCGATCGCACTCATCTCGTGCGAGCCCGCCACAGCGGTTGACAGCTCGCGGTAGACGGGGTTCTCGAGGATCGTCCGCAGCCGCTCCGGATCGGACTCAAGCCGCGTGACGATCTCATCGAACGTGCGCTTCGCGTCGAGCATCATCGCCCACAGCTCGCCCTGCATCCGCACTTTCTGCGCGCGCAGCAGCTCCGGGTCGATCCGATGCGGCTCGCCCCCGAGGCCGTCGAGGCCCAGGGCGCTCGCCAGACGGTTGGCCGGGTCGATCGTCACGACCGCCACCTTGCGCCCGCGCATCGCCAGCCCCAGCGCCAGCGCAGCCGAGATCGTCGTCTTGCCCACGCCCCCCGAGCCCACGCACACGACCACGCGCTTGCCCTCCAGGCGCTCCCTCAACTCTTTCGCCGCGCGCGTGGCCACCCGGCGATCCTAGATGTCGCGACTCTCGAACCGCCCGGCCCGTCGGCGCGAACCGCGCATAAGCATGCAGGAATCGCGCATGCTTATGCGAATACCCACCGGACAGCGGCTTTCCCAGCTAACCAGGAGCCTTCCCGTGCCCACTGCCAAGGTCATCGCGTTCGCCAACCAGAAGGGCGGCGTAGCCAAGACCACCACCACGCTCAACCTCGCCGCTGCGTTCGCGGAGGAGGGCCACCGCGTGCTGTGCGTCGACATGGACCCCCAGGGCAATCTCACGATGTCCCAGGGAATCGATCCCGACACGATCGAGCAGTCGATGTACGACGTGCTCGTCCACCACGTCTCCATCCGCGAGGTGATCCGCAAGCGCGAGATCGACATCGCCTGCGCCTCGATCGACCTCGCCGGCGCGGAGATCGCGATGTCGACGATGATCGGCCGCGAGCGCTCGCTGCAGAAGGCCTTCGAACCGATCGCCGAGGACTACGACTTCATCTGCATCGACACCCCACCGAGCCTCGGGTTGCTGACGATCAACGCGCTCACGGCCGCCGACAAGGTGATCGTCCCCGTGCAGTGCGAGTATTTGTCGATGCGCGGTCTCATCCAGCTGCAGAACACCCTCGCCATGATCCGCGAGAACCTCAATCCCGACGTGGACATCGAGGGCATCCTGCCCACGCTCGTCGATTCGCGCACGATCCACGCCAAGGAGGCGATCGAGATCCTCGAGGAGAACTTCGGCGACCGTGTCTTCGCCTCGCGCATCCGCAAGACCGTGCGCTTCGCGGAGGCGCCCGTCAAGGGCATGTCGGTGCTCAAGTACGAGCCCGACGGCGTGGCCGCGCAGTCCTACCGGCAACTCGCGCAGGAGGTCCTCGCACATGGCAAGTCCCAGTAGGCTCGATCGGTCACGCGCATGAGCAACCCCAAACGCGCCTCCATGCGCGAAGGCCCGCTCGCGGCCCTCTTTCGCAAGACCGAAGACGACGAGTCCGCCGAGTCAGCTCCCGATGCCCGTGCTGCCGGCAAGAAGGCGGCGGCGGCGCCCAAATCGCAGACTCCCGCGGCACGCGAGCAGCGTGGCGCGCCCCATCCGGCGCTGAGCAGCGACGCACCGACCGAGCCCGCCTCGCGCGAGCACACCTCACGCGAGGGCTCCGCACGCGCCGGCGTGCCCACGCCCAAGGACCGTCTCAAGCAAGCCTTCTCCTCGGAGATCCCGGCAAGCCTCATGGATCGCGAAGACGCATCTGTTTCCGCATCCGCGCGTGGCGCCCGACCGATCATGGACGAGTACGAGCGCGAGTCGCCCGCCTCCGCATACAGCGGCGGCCCTGTCGGTCAGCCCTGCATCAGGGTCGTCGGCGTCGGCGGCGCGGGCGTGAACGCCGTCAATCGCATGGTCGAGGCCGAGGTCGAGGGCGTCGAGTTCCTGGCCGTCAACACCGACCAGCAGTCGCTGCAGCAGTCCACCGCGGACATCACTCTGCATATCGGCGCCGAGCTCACGCGCGGACTCGGCTCGGGTTCGGACGCGGCCGTCGGACGGCAGGCCGCGATGGAGGACTACGACCGCGTCAAGGCGCTGTTGAAGGGCTCGGACATGATCTTCATCACGGCGGGAGCCGGCGGTGGCACCGGTACCGGCGCCGCCCCGATCGTCGCCCGGATCGCACGCGAAGTCGGCGCGCTGACGGTCGCGATCGTGACAAAGCCCTTCGGCTTCGAGGGCTCGCGCCGCTCCGAGCAGGCCGAGCAGGGCATCGCCGCGCTCGCCGAGGAGGTCGACACGCTGATCGTCGTCCCCAACAACCGCCTGCTGACCGTGCTCGACAAGCAGACGGCGATGGTCGAGGCCTTCCGCGTCGCCGACGACGTGCTGCGCCAGGGCGTGCAGGGCATCTCCGACCTCGTCACGCTGCCCGGCCTGATCAACCTCGACTTCGCCGACGTGCGCACGATCATGTCCGACGCGGGCAACGCCCTGCTCGGGATCGGCATGGGCGTCGGCGGGGAGTCGCGCGCGGTGGACGCCGCGATGCAGGCCGTCGCCTCGCCGCTGCTCGAAACCTCGATGGACGGCGCCCACTCGATCCTGCTGTCGATCACCGGTGGACGCGACCTCTCGCTGTGGGAGGTCAACGAGGCCGCCAAGGCCGTCTCGGAGGCCGCGCACCCCGACGCCAACATCATCTTCGGCGCGATGGTCGACGAGAAGCTCGAAGATCAGGTCTGGGTCACTGTCGTCGCCACCGGCTACGGCGACCCCCGCCGGCAGATCGCGCGCGATCTCGGCACGGGCAGCTTGCGCGAGCCTGCCGGCGAGCCGCGCGTGCGCCGCACCAGCAGTGGGCCTCCGCGCCCGGCTCACGCTCAGCGACGGGCCACTTTGGCCGTCGATGAGTTGG
This sequence comes from Solirubrobacteraceae bacterium, assembly GCA_036495605.1. Classification (GTDB taxonomy): domain Bacteria; phylum Actinomycetota; class Thermoleophilia; order Solirubrobacterales; family Solirubrobacteraceae; genus Palsa-744. Next base: position 1,267 of record DASXMO010000068.1, on the reverse strand, counting down.
AAGTCCCTGAGTTCATGCCTCGATAGCGCCGGCTGTGGTATCGCTCTGACATGAGCGACACGGCCGAGCACGGCGTCATCGCCGCCGGGCACCCACTGACCGCGCAGGCCGGCGCGGAGGTGCTGCGCGCCGGGGGGAACGCCGTCGACGCGGCCGTCGCCGCGATGCTGATGTCCTTCGCCGCCGAGCCGCTTCTGACCGGGCTGGGCGCCGGCGGGCACATGCTCGTGGCGGGCGCCGGCGAGGAGCCCGTCCTGCTGGACTTCTTCGTCCCCGCGCCGGCGCGCCGTGAGGACGGCGGCGCGGCCGAGCTCGATGCGGTCGACGTGTCCTTCGGCGACGCCGTGCAGGTCTTCTACATCGGCCCCGCCTCCTGTGGCGCCTACGGGACCCCCGCGGGCGTGTGCGCGGCGATGGAGCGTTGGGGCACGATGGCGCTCGAGCAGCTCTGTGCCCCAGCGGCCCGCGCCGCGCGGGAGGGCGTGATGCTAAACGCCGGACAGGCCTACATCGCGAAGATCCTCGCTGACCTGCTCACCTCGACGCCCGAGTGCGCCGCGCTGTGGGCGCCCGACGGTCATGTGCTGCGCGAGGGCGAGCTGCTGCGCAACCCCGACCTCGGCGATGCTCTCGACCGCCTTGGCGCGGATGGCGCGGAGCCCTTCTATCGCGGCGACATCGCCCGCGCGGTGTGCAATTGGCTACACGTGCGCGGGGGCTCGTTGAGCACGGACGAACTAGCCGCCTATCGCGCGATCGAGCGCGATCCAGTGCGGGTCTCCTATCGCGATCGCATCGTTCTCACCAATCCTCCGCCTTCGGCGGGCGGGACGCTGCTTGCCTACTCGCTGGCGCTCCTTGACCGCGGCCCGCGGCCGCCGCGCCTTGCAGATGTGCTCGTCGCGATGGAATCCGCGCAGGCAGAGCGCACGGCGGAGTTCGTCGAGGGACTGGGCCAGGACCGCTTTCTGGAGCGGTTCCTCGAGGCGAAGCTGGGTTCGACGACGCACATCTCCGTGCTCGACTCGGACGGCCGTGCATGCAGCGTCACCTGCACCAACGGCGAGGGATCGGGCGTTGTCGTGCCCGGGACGGGAATCCACGTCAACAACGTCATGGGTGAGGAGGATCTGAACCCGCTGGGCTTTCACCGCCACCCGCCGGGCAGGCGGATGCCGAGCATGATGGCGCCCTCGATCGTGCTGCGCGACGATCGGCGATCCCGTCGATCGCCGATCGGTAGGGAGGTCGAGCTGGTGCTCGGCAG
>DASXMO010000067.1:0-4622 GCA_036495605.1 Solirubrobacteraceae bacterium | reverse complement strand
TGGGGGTGGGCGTGGTCATGCAAGGCGACTCCTTCGCGCGACGAGTCGGGCTATGAGGTTGAGTATGAGGATCATCGCCACGAGCGTCAGCGCGGCCCCCCATGCACGGTCTACCACGGCTGTCGTGGGAGATGTGACGTCGTTGTAGATCTGCACTGGCAGCGAGTTCATGAAGCCGCCGAGATCGGTGCTCGTCTTGAAGGTCGCGCCGGCGGTGAACAGCAGCGGCGCGGTCTCGCCGGCGGCGCGCGCGATCGCGAGCAGGATGCCGGTCACCATCCCCGGCAGCGCCGTCGGCAGGATGACACTGCCGATCACGCGCCAGCGCGGCGCGCCGAGCGCGAGCGCGGACTCGCGCAGGGCGCCGGGGACGAGCAGCAGCACGACCTCGGCGGAACGGATCACGACGGGGAGCATCAGCAGCGCAAGCGCGAGCGAGCCCTTGTAGCCGGCGTAGGAGCTGCCGGTGCCGATGATCAGGGCGATGTAGATGAACAGGCCGAAGATGATCGAGGGCACGCCGGTGAGCACGTCGACGAAGAAGCGCACGGTGTTCGCGAACCAGCCGCTGCGCCCGTACTCGACGAGCCACACGGCCACGCCGATGCCGATCGGGATCGAGATCACCGAGGCGAGCGCGACGATCTCGATCGTGCCGAGGATCGCGCTCTGCACACCGCCGATGGTGGAGTTCTTGAAGAAGGTGTTGCCGGTGGGGTCGGTCGTGAAGAAGCTCCAGCTCCACGAGGAGAGGCCCTTGCTGAGCAGATACCAGACGATCAAGAGCAGCGGGATCAGCGCGAGGATCGTGCCCGCGAGGACCCCGCCGCGGGCGAGGCGGTCGCGGCGCTTGCGCGCGGGTGTGAGCGCGAAGCGGTCAAGGCGCCGGGCGGGCGCATCGCCGCCGCCACGATCGCTGCCGCCGGCCCCGGCGGTGGATGGCGTGCTCACAGCCCGGCCGCTCCGGCGATCGTGGGGGGCGCGCCCTCGGCGCGCTCGCGGGCGGTCGTGCGCTTGGGGGCGCGGGCGCGGGCGGCGCGCAGCACGATCAGGCGCGCGATCGCGTTGACGATGAGCGTGAGCACGAACAGCAGCAGGCCCGCGGCGAACAGCGCCGAGCGGTGCAGTCCCTGGGCCTCGCCGAACTCGTTGGCGATCACGGCCGCGAGCGCGTAGCCCTGGCCGAAGAGGTGCTGGGGCATCTGCGGGGCGTCGCCGATCATGATCGTCACGGCGATCGTCTCGCCGATCGCGCGGCCGAGGCCGAGCATCGCCCCGCCGATGATCCCGCCGCGGCAGTAGGGCAGCACGGCGAGGCGGATCATCTCCCAGCGCGTCGCGCCGAGACCGAGCGCGGCCTCCTTGTGGTCGGAGGGGACGGTCGTCATGACCTCGCGCGAGATCGCGGAGACGATCGGCAGGATCATGATCGCGAGGATCAGCCCGGCGACGAAGATGTTGGGGATCGTGACGACGCCCCCGCCGATGAAGGGGATGAAGGAGAAGATGTCGGCGATCCACTGCTCGATCGGCACGAGTTTGGGGGCGAGGAAGAAGATGCCCCACAGCCCGTACACGACCGAGGGCACGGCCGCGAGCAGCTCGATCAGGACGGTCACGGGGGCGCGGATGCGCCCGGGGCAGAGCTCGGTGATGTAGATCGCCGTGGCGACGGCGACGGGCACGCCGATCGCCAGCGCGAGTCCGGAGGTGATGAGCGTGCCGACGACGAGCGGCAGCGCGCCGAAGTGTTCGGCGGAGACGTTCCAGTCGTTGTCGAAGGTGAAGCCGAGGACGCCGAACTTGGCGAACGCCGGCTGCGCTTCGCCGGCGAGGCGGAAGAAGAAGTAGACGATCAGCGCGAGGATCAGCGCCGCGAGCGCGGTGAGCCCGTAGCGGAGCGCGCGATCGGGTAGGCGTGCGGCCGACGAGCGCCCGAGAATCGAGCGCCCGCCGGTCGCAAGCGATGCGGCCTCCATAACCTGTCTATACCCGATCGGCGATGGTCATGGAGTGACGTGCGTACCGATCAGCTGATCGGCGAACCGTTGCATTCGAGTTTCGTGACGGCTTCCTTGGACTTCGCCAGGATCGAGGACGGCAGCGCCGCGTAGTCGGCCTGGGCGAGCACGGACTGGCCTTGGGAGCCGAGGCCGTAGTTGAGGAACTGCACGACGCCCTTGGCGGCCGATTCGCCGCCGGGGATGCCGGCCTTGCACATGTCCTTGTAGACCACCACGAACGTCTGCGAGGTGATCGGGTAGGCCTGCGCGCCGACGGGGTTGGAGATCTTGATCCCGAGGTTCGCCGGCACGACCACGACGGAGGCGGCGGCGCTGGTTGAGGCCAGGCTCGGCGCGACGAAGTTGCCGGACCGGTTCTTGACGGAGGCGTAGGTGAAGTTGTGCTGCAGCGCGTAGGCCTGCTCGACGTAGCCGATTGCGCCTGTGGTCTGCTGCACTGCTCCGGCGACGCCGGCGTTGCCCTTGGCGCCCGTTCCGGTGGGCCACTGCACGTCCTTGCCTTCGCCGACCTTCGACTTCCATTCGGGGTCTACCGCCGAGAGGAAACCGGTGAAGCCGGCGGTGGTGCCGGAGGAGTCCGAGCGGTGGATGACCGTGATCGGGGTGCTCGGCAGCGACACGCCCGGGTTCAGCGCCTTGATCGCGGCGTCGTTCCAGGTCTTGATTTTGCCGAGGTAGATGTCGGCGATCGTCGAGCCTTCGAGCTTCAGGCCGGACTGCACGCCGGGGAGGTTGTAGGAGACAGTGATCGCGCCCAGGAACATCGGGATCTGCTGGACGGGGCCGACTTTTTCAAGCGATAGGAAGTCGGCGGGCTTCAGCGGCGGGTCGGAGGCGCCAAAGTCGACGGTCTTGGCCGCGAGCGAGGTGATTCCCGCGCCGGAGCCGACCGCCTGGTAGTTGACCGTCAGGGGCGAGAGCGACGATGCCCACTGCTGGTAGACCGGTGCCGCGAACGTCGAGCCGGCGCCGGAGATCGTGCCCCCGGTGCTGGCCGAGGACGACGAGCTTGAGCTTGAGGAGCTGGAGCCGCATGCGCCGAGGCCAAGCGCCAGCACCGCGACGCCTGCGAGCGCGCCAATCTTGTTATGGATCACTGAGAGTCTCTCCCTCTACTGGGTTATGTAGGTGCCGGTCGTCACGCCGCGAGCGTTTGTGCGCAGGCGGAGTCCCTGCCGGCCGATGTTGCTGGCGTCAGTCTCACGAATCGCCGACCGCACCGATGTGAACATTTCGTAAAAGCCCCTCGGCGGACTGCTCGGCGATCTCGGAAACGTCGGCGGGGTCGCTCGGCCCGGTGCTCCCGCTGCCGGCGCCGGCGCCGCCGGTGTCGCGCGCGGGCTGGGGCTGGAAGCGGTAGCCGAAGCCGGGGTGGGTGTGGATGAAGCGCCGATCGGGCATCGCCGTCTCGAGCTTGCCGCGGAGCTTGCTCACGTAGACGTCGACCGAGCGGTCGCCGGGGCGCAGCTCACCGCCCCAGACCTCGGAGTAGAGCGCCTCGCGCGTGACGATCGCGCCGGCGTGCCGGGCCATCGCGGCGAGCAGTTCGAACTCGCGCACCGACAGCGTCAGCGCTCGCCCTGTGGCCAGCACGAGACCCTCGCCGAGCCGGATCTCCAGTTCGCCGGCATAGAGGGTGCTCGTGTTGTCGGCAGCGGCCGCCACGGGCACATAGCCTCGCCCGGGAGGCGTGCGGACGGGTTGCGAAGTCGTGATCGAGTCGTGAAGAACTCGTGAAGAGGACCTGCCGGGCCGGCGGATGTCCATAATCTCCGGCGATGAGTCTGTTCGCGCGCCCGATCGATACGACCCTGGCGATGCTGCTGGAGGATGCGGGGCGCAACGTCGAGCGCTCGGCGCTGTTGCTGCGCGAGCTGCTGGGCGCGTTCCCCGAGCACGCCTCGCTGGCGCAGGACCTGAGCGCGTGCGAGCAGGAGGGCGATCGCATCACGCACGACATCATCCATCGCATGGGCGGCGGGCGGCGGGTGCGCGCGCCGTTCGATGCCGGCGACGGCTATGCGCTGGCGACGGCGATCGACGACGTGGTCGACTACACCGAGCAGGCCGCCGCGCAGCTCGATCTCTACGGCGTGGAAGCGCCGATGGAGCAGGCGGTGGGGTTCGCCGACGTGCTCGTCGCGGCCGGTACGGAGATCCTGGGAGCGCTGCGCTGCCTGCACAGCGGCGGCGAGCTCGCACCGCACCTGGTGGAGATCCACCGCCTGGAGAACCAGGGCGATCGCCTGCAGCGCGACGCGGTGACCTCGCTGTTCGCGGGCGGCATCGACCCGATGGTGGTGATCCGCTGGAAGGACATCTTCGAGTCGCTCGAGGCGGCGGTGGACGCGTGCGAGACGGTCGCGCACGTGCTCGAGGGGATCACGTTGAAGCGCAGACGGCGCTGAGGCCAGCGCTGGCCCGAGCGAGCGCTGTCAGGCCTGACGGCCCATGCTTTTGAAAGCTGATTTGGTGAGCCAGGCCGCATGCGGCCTGGCTGGCAGGGTCGCATGCGACCCTGCCAGGAACCCGCGCAGGCGCGGGTTCCTCCAGACGGTGCATGCACCGTCTGGCCGAGTGGCGCATGCGCCACTCGGT
>DASXMO010000066.1:0-7597 GCA_036495605.1 Solirubrobacteraceae bacterium | reverse complement strand
CTTCTCCCCGCCCGAGAGCAGCGACAGACGCTTCGTGGACTTGCCCGCGGGGTGATCTCGATCTCGACGCCCATCGCGTCCTCCTGCTCGCCCTCACCGCGCACGCGCTGCTCCTCGTGCTCGGCCTCCGCGTCGGCAGCGGCCTCCGCGACGGCCTCTCCACTCTCTGTCGCCTCACCCGCGGCGCCATTCGCGGCCGCGGACTGTCCACCGAGCACCGCGCGGGGCGCCTGCTCGTCGCGCACCAAGCGCAACCGTCCACTGCCGCCCGGAAACACGTCGCCGACGAGCTCCTCGAAATTGCGCGCCGCCGCGGAGAACGTCTGCTCGAATGTCTCCGAGATCTGCCGATCGGTGTCCTTGATCAGCGTCCTCAACTCGCGCAGCGCCGTCTCCAGATCGGAGCGTCGCGCCTCCAGCTCCTCGACGTGCGCGAGCGCCTCGGCGTACTCCTCCTGAGCGAGGGGGTTGACGGGGCCCAGTTGCTCGCGCCTGCGATTCAACCGCTGCACGCGAGCCTCCAGCGCGCTCGCCTCCTCCGGGGAAAGCGGCTCTTGCGCCTCCCCGTCCTCAGTGCTCGGCAGCGGCCGCTCCAGGCGCTCGCCGATCGCGCTCAACTCCTCCGCTGCCTCGGCGGCCTGGTCGCGCAAGCGTTGGGCCGCGACCTCCGCGCTCGTCACCGCCTCCCCGAAGGCCCGCAGGCGCGTCTGGACCTCGGCCTCCGCCTGGGCGCACGCGCGCAGCTCCGCCGCCACCTGCTCACCGGCCGTCTGATCGCGCGCAAGCTGCTCCTCTAGCTGAGCCAGCAATCCCTCGGCGGCCTCCGCCACAGTCTCGAGCGCCGCGGCGATGCGCTCAGCTCGAGGCCCGAGCGCGATATCCGCCGCGCGCCTCGCACGCAGACGCGCGATCCGCTGTTCGCGCTGAGCGCGTTCGGCCGCCAGCCGTTCCGCCTGACGGCGCTCGGCGGCGAGCTCACCCTGCAACTGCGCCCGGCGCACCGCGAGCGGTCCCTCCTCGGGAGCGCTGCGCCGCTGCTCGATCAGCCAGCCCGCCCGTCGCTCGGTCTCGCTCGCCTCCGCCAGCTCGCGCTCCGCACCCCGCAGAGCCTCCTCGGCCTGAACGCGCGCATCATCCGCGCCGCGCACCGCCTCCAGCGCACCCTGCGCCGCCTTCTGCGCGGAATGCTCGGCCTGCACAGCCGTCTCGCTGGAGGCGATCAACCGCTCGCGCTCGTTGCGACGCGCGAGCACCCGCTCGGCGCCGCCCTCGCTGACCTGGCGCACCTCCCCCCAAGCGCCGAACAGGACGCGCCCGGATCTCGTCACCGCGATCCCGTCGAACTGCGCGTCGATGCCCTCCAAGCTCTCAACTACCCACGCATCCCCGATCAGGCGTCGTGCGAGCCCCAACGCTCCGCCAGACCCGCTGACCAACTCGATCAATCTCACCGCCCCCGGCGCCGGGGGCGCGAGCGCATCACTGGCGGCCCGCCCGCCAGCAGGCGGCGGCGCCTCATCGCTCGCATCCTCCACCGCGTCTCCCGCCAACAGAGCACTCGCGCCGTCGGGGCCCGCGCCGTCCAAGAGCGCCGTGGCTCCCTCGAGATCGCGTACAAGCGCAGCATCCAAGCGTCCACCCAGCGCAGCAGTGAGCGCCAGCTCATATCCATCGCTGACCCGTAGCCGCTCACTGAGAGCGCTCGCGCCCGCCCCGCGATGGCGGACATGACTGCTCAGGAACTGATTCGCCGCCGCCAACTCCGCGCCTACCGCCGCGGCCTCACGCCGTGCCGACTCGACCGCGGCCTCGGCGCCGCGCAGCTCTGCACGCGCCTGCTCGGCAAGCGCATCTGCCTGGACACGCTGCTCGCGCGCCGACTCGACGGCCCCGCGCAGCTCGCCCGCCAGCGCCGTTGCACGCTCGCGCTCTGCCTCCAACTCCTTGACCTCGCGCTTCAGTTCTCGCTCGCGTTCGCGCTCGAGATCGGCCAATTGAGCCTCCAGAGCACGTATCCGATCCGCACTCGCCGTCTCATGATCCTCTCCCTCAAGCGCACCCGCCTCGCCGTCGGCGCCCTCGTTCGGAGCGGTCAGCGCTCCCAGCTCGATCTCGATGCGCTTCGCGCGCTCGGCCAGCGTCACCGCGCTCGCCTGAGCCTGCTCTCCACGAAGACTCAACCGCTCCCGCGCCGAACGGATCTCATACGCCCGTCGCGAGAGCACATCGTGACGTTCTGTGCGCTGCGCAAGCGCACTCTCCGCCTCCCCACGCCGTGTCACGATCGCCTCGAGCTCCGTCTCGACCGACTCGCGCCCACTGCGCGCCTCGCGCACCTGTCGCTCCGCCTCACCCAGCTCCAGGCCTCGCGCGCGCAACGCCTCGCAGGCGAGCGTCCAGCGCGCTTCCAGTAGCTGACGCTCCAGCCGCTCGTGCAACTCGGCAGCCTCGGCCTGGCGCTTGAGCGGGCGCAAGCGCGTACGCGCCTCCCGCTCCACGTCGAGCGCGCGATCGAGGTTCTCCTGCGTGCGATCCAACTTCAGCTGAGCACGGCGACGACGCTTGCGATGCTTGCCCAGCCCGGCCGCCTCCTCGATCAGCAGCCGCCGGTCACGCGGCTTGGAAGTGACGATCGCCTCGACCCGCCCCTGAGAGATGACCGAATGCTGCTCCTTACCGAGGCCCGTGTCCGAGAGCACCTCGATCACGTCCGTCAAGCGGCAGCGCGCACCGTTCAAGCGGTAGCCGCCCTCGCCATTGCGATCCAGACGGCGCACGATCGATATCTCACTCAGCGGCAGATCGACCGTGCCGTCGGAGTTGTCGAGCACGATCTCGACCTCCGCGGCGCTGCGCGCCTGCACGCCCCGCCCACCGCCAAAGATCACGTCCTGCATCGACTGGCCTCGCACCGCCAGCGGCGATTGCTCGCCCATCGCCCACAGCACCGCGTCGGTCACATTGGACTTGCCCGACCCGTTGGGCCCGACCACGACGCTCACTCCAGGACCGAAGTGCAGGCGCGTACGATCGGGAAAGGACTTGAAGCCCTTCAGCGTGAGCGACTTCAGACGCATCGAGCAAACCTCATAGCGCGGCCTCCTTGGCACGCATGGCGGCGCTGGGTCTGCGTCCTCGGTCACTCGCGTACGTAGTACGCCAAAACGCTCCCTCGCGTTCTGTTGCCCAGCTTGCCCTGCGAACCCAGGTCATGTCTGCGCCTGCAATCGCTCCACGGCTCCCTGCGCGGCTTCCTGCTCGGCGTGCTTCTTGCTTTTGCCCGACCCCGAGCCGAGCGTCTCGCCGTCCACCAGTGCCACGACCTCGTAGGTGCGCTCGTGCGGAGGTCCGCTCTCGGCCGTCACTTCGTAGGCCACCACCGAGCCGCGACGCGCCAGCAGCTCCTGCAGCGCCGACTTGAAGTCGACCGGGTGCTCCAGCGCCTGCTCGATCTCCGGCTGAAAAGCCTCCACGACTGCCTCGGAGGTGGGCTCGTAGCCCACCGTCAGATAGCAGGCACCGATCACCGCCTCGATCACCGACGCGAGCACCCGCTCGGTCTCCACCAGCGCCACCGCCCCGCCGGCCGCGTTCTGGGGAGCGGCGGCGCGCAGACGCTCCGGCACCCCCAACCGCTCGGCGACCGCGCGACAGCTCGGACCGGACACCGCCTGCGCCCGAATCTTCGTCAACCGTCCCGCCCCAAAACGCTCCGCTTCCAGGCGCGGATACAGGTGCGTGGTGATCGCCAGGCCGAGCACGCTGTCGCCCAGGAACGCCAGCCGCGAGTAGGAATCCTCGCGGCGCTCCGTCCACGATGCGTGCGTGAACACCTGGCGCTCCAGCTCCTCGGGCAACGCATCCAAAAGTTGACTGAGCAGATTCACTACAACGCTCCGATGGGCTCGCAGGACAAGCCGTCTTCATCGCCGGACATCAAACCGGGGCATGCGCCAACACAAAATCGACCGCCTGTCCGACGGTGGCGATCCCGGCCGCCTGCTCGTCGGTCATGCGCACACCGTAGGTGTCCTCCAGCTCCTGCACGAGCGTGTACAGGTCGAGCGAGTCGGCCGCCAGGTCCTCCTTGAACCGCGTCTGCTCGCCGATCACAGCGGGATCGACGTCCAGCTCGTCGGCCAGATGGCCCTTGATCAACTCCCCCACCTCCTCACGCGTCATTGTCAGGCAGGCTAGCGATCTGAGCGGACACGGGCGTAGCCCGTCGCAGCGCCCCGGCCCGCGCCAAAGCGGCATGTGTGCGACCGCCCAAATCCTCCTCCACGGCGCGCTCGGCGCGCAGGATCGCTTGCGCGAACCCACGTCGCGCGAATCCCCCATGCGGCACCACTCCGAGCTGGCGCAACCCGAGCAGGTACGCGCCGCCCTGGCCTTCGGGATCGATCTCCTCGCGCAACCCGCCCAGCGCCGGCCTCAGCAACAGTCCCCCCAGCTTCGCCCGCGTCGAGGACATCGCCGCGTCGCGGATCGCACGCAACAACGTCTGCGAGACGCCCTCCATCGTCTTCAACACCACATTGCCCGTCAAACCGTCCGTCACGATCACGTCCGCCACGCCCGAAACGAGGTCTCCACCCTCGACGTTGCCGACCAGCTCAAACGCACCCGCATCTGCTGCCACACGCTCGCGCAGACGCGCGTGCGCCTCCACGACCAACGGACTGCCGCGCTCGGCCTCCTCGCCGTTTGAGAGCAGCCCCACGCGAGCACGCTCAACCCCGAGCAGCGTCTGCGCCAGCGCCGCACCCATGAACGCGAACTGCTCCAAATGCTCCGCACGCGCCTGTACGTTCGCGCCGACGTCCAGCAGCGTCACCGGCCTGCCCGGCACGGGCAGCACGAGCGCCAGCGCCGGGCGATGAATTCCGCGCGCGCGCTTGATGTTGAACAGCCCCGCCGCCAGCGCCGCGCCGGTGCCCCCGGCGCACACCAGCGCCTGCGCCCGATCCTGCGCAACGGCACGGGCAGCCTGCACGATCGAAGCCTCGGGGTTTGTCCGCACCGCCCTCGCCGGATCGGCGCTCTTGGCGATCGACACCGGCGCGTCGACCACCTCGATCGCCTCCCCGTCCGCATCTGCGAGCGCTGCCCTCAGCTCGGCCGCGGGCCCGAACAGGATCGTCCGCGTACCCTCTCGCGCCGCGATCGCCGCGCCGGCCGCAACCTCCGCCGGACCAAAGTCAGCGCCATTGCAATCGACCGCCACAACCACCCGCAAGCTCATATCTGGCCGATCTTCCCGCGCCACGTCTGCCTCACCATCGCCCTCACCGAGGCTCCCCTCGCGACTAGTCAAGCTTCAACTCGCTCAGCTTCGCCCAGCGTGAGTCACCCGCACGCTTGTGCGAGTGCTCGGGACCGGCCTCGTTCAGGTCCACCGCACACTCGGGGCACAAACCCGCGCAATCCGGCCGGCACAGCACCTTCGCGGGAGCCGCCAGCGCAAATGCGTCGTGCGCCCACCCCGCCACATCGACCGTTTCACCCTTCACATACGGGCTTTCCAGCTCATCGCCTTCGCCCGGCACGTCTACCTCGCGCGCCCTCACCACAACCTCTGGCGCAGCCTCCTTCAGGCAGCGCATGCACGGCCCCACCAACGCCGCGTCCAACTCCAACTTCAACGCGTACCCACCGCCGACCATCTTCGACACGTCCAGCGTCGCCGGCACGCTCGCCGGCCTAGCCTCATAGCGCTCGCCGCCCAGCTCGAGGCCCTCGATCGGGACCACCAGCTCCAGGCGCCGGCCCTCCCCGGCGCTGAGCCGCAGGCCCGCCAGGTCATACGTGTGCGTCTGCATCGGCACCCGCTCCAGGCTAGCGCCTGACTCGCCGAGCGCTACGCCTGGGCGATCAGCTCGCGCTTGAGCACCTTGCCCGTCGCGTTGCGCGGCAACTCGTCTAGGAAAACCACCTCGCGCGGGACCTTGTAACGAGCGAGGTTCGCCTTCACGTACTCCTTCACCGACTCCTCATCCAACTGCGCGCTCTCGCGCAAAACCACGAACGCCTTCAGCCGCTCGCCGAACTTCTCATCCGGCACTCCCACCACGGCCGCCTCCTCGATCTGCTCGTGATCGGAGAGCAGATCCTCGACCTCGCGCGGGAACACGTTCTCGCCGCCCGAAACGATCATCTCGTCGTCGCGCCCGTCTACGAACAGTCGCCCACCGGCATCGAAATGCCCAACGTCGCCCGTGCTCATCAGCCCCCGCACGATCTCCTTGTTGCCGCCCCCCGTATAGCCCTCGAAGACCATCTCGTTCGCCACGAAGATGCGCCCGCCCTCCCCCGGCGCCACCTCGCGGCCCTCGGAGTCGAGCAGCTTCACCGCCGTCCCCATCGGCGCTCGCCCCGCGGTCCCCGGCGCGGCGCGCAGGTCCTCGGGCGTCGCGATCGTCGCCCACGCCACCTCAGTAGACCCGTAGAGGTTGTAGAGCACGTCCCCCAGCACGTCCATCGCCCGGATCGCCAGCTCTCCCGGCAACGCCGAGCCACTGAGCGCGACCACCCGCAACGAGCTCAAGTCGTACTTCGCGATCGTCTCCGGGCCGAGCTCCAATATCCGCTGCAACATCACCGGCACCACCGCCAGCGCGCTCGCGCGATGATGGGCGATCGCACGCAGCGTGTCCTCCGGGTCGAACTTGCGACGCAACACCAGCGTCGAGGCGAGCGGCAGCGCAAGCGTGAAGTGTGCGAACCCCCACGAGTGGAACATCGGCGCGGCAATCACCGTCGTCTCACGCGCCCGTAGCGGGATCTTCGAGAACAGCGCCGCCAACGGCTCAATCGAGTCGGGCTGCTTGCGCGGCGCCCCCTTCGGGGTTCCCGTCGTTCCCGACGTCAAGATCACCACGCGCCCTTTCTCTGCTGGCGGCCCCAGCGGCTCCTGCGACTCCTGTGCGATCAGCTCCTCGAGCAGCGGATCGGAGTCGCCGAGCGGCCGCTCACCCGGCTCGTGCCAGGAGACGAACCGCTTGCGCCCCTCGCCGCCATCGCCGATCAGGTTTGCGAACTCCTCGTCGTAGATCAGCGCCGCCGGATCCTCGCGGCGCACCACGTCCGCAATCTGCGGTCCCGCGAACGCAGTGTTCAGATACAACGAACCCGCGCCCAGCTTCGAACAGGCCATCGTCGCGTCGATGAAGCCGCGATGGTTGCGACACATGATCGCCACATCGTCCTGCTCACTCACGCCCGCCTTCGCGAGCACCCGCGCGAGCGCGTTCGCGCGCCGCTCCACCTCGGCGAACGTCAGCGTCCCCCGCTCGTCCACCAGCGCCTCCCGCTCGGGATAGCGGATCGACATCATCCTGCACGACGCCGCCGGCGTAGGCCCCCAGCGGCGCAGCGCCGACAGCGAGCGCACGATCTTGTCCGGTCGCATCGGCTCGACCATGCCCGTGCCCAGCAGCGTCTGAGCAACCTTCAGCTTGTACTTCGCTTCGCGCGTGTTCATCGCGCGCGAGACCCTACCCAAAACAGCGCGCTCTCACCTGAGAGCCCATCGGAGACGCTGTTCCGGTCGCGCATGCGCGACCCGGCCGTCCGGCGAATGCGCCGGACGGTTCCG
>DASXMO010000065.1:0-18709 GCA_036495605.1 Solirubrobacteraceae bacterium | reverse complement strand
AAATCGTCGACCCGGGCGACCCGACGATCGCGTTTCTCGGCGAGGTCGGGTTCGCGATGCTGATGCTCACGGTCTGAATGCACCTGCCGCTGAGAGATCCACGCCTGGCGGCGTCGTTGCGCGGTGGAGCGGTCCTGGCGGCGATCGTGGGTGTGCTGGCGGTCCCGGCAGGCTTCGCGGCTGCGGCGATCGCGGGCACGGGCCACGCCGCGGTCTATGCGGTGGTGCTGGCGTCGGGCTCGGCCGCGGTGCTGCTGCCGGCGCTGCAGGAGACGAAAGCCGAAGGCCCGGATGTGCTGGCGGTGATGGCGCAGGTGACGATCGCGGATGTCGTGACGATCCTCTCGGTGCCGATCGTGCTGCAGCCCCAGCGCACGCTGCACGCGGTGATCGGCACGGCGCTCGTGGCGGCAGCCGTGGCCGCGCTCTACGTCGTGGCGCGGCTGTTGGCGGGACAGCACTGGGTGGATCGTGTGCGGCGGATGTCAAAGCAGCGCCACTGGGCGCTCGACCTGCGCCTGTCGCTGCTGGTGTTGTTCCTGCTCGCGTGGATCGCCCAGAAGAGCGGCACGAGCGTGCTGATCGCCGGGTTCGGCGCGGGCGTGACGGTGGCGCTGATCGGGGGCCCGAAACGACTCTCGACACAGATGCGCGGCGTCGCGGACGGGTTCTTCGTCCCCCTCTACTTCGTGGTCCTCGGCGCGCAGCTCGACCTGAGGGGGTTGGTGGGCGATCCGGCGATGGTCGCGCTGACGGGCGCGCTGGCAGCACTCAACGTCGCGATCCACCTGGCGGCCGCGGCGATCGTGCGCCGACCGCTGAGCGCCGGCTTGACGGCGTGCGCACAGCTGGGAGTGCCCGCCGCGGTGGCCTCGCTGGGTCTCAGCGAGGGCGTGCTGTCGGGCACCGTGGCGACGGCGATCGTCGCGGCGGCGGTCGTCAGCCTGGGTGTCTGCACGCTCGGCGTCGACCGCCTGATCGCGGGCTCAGCGGCTCACGCGAATCAGTGACCGAACCAGCGCGCGCGGCGACTGGCGCCGAACTCCTGCTTCTGTGCGACCAACTCCAGCGAGGGCTCATGGAACGTGCCCGTGGGCTTCGGGCCCGATAGGAAGTCGACGTCCACGCGCCCCACGCGCCCACCGCCGAACTCTATGTAGCAGGACCCCAGACCGTCGTACTGCGCTCCAGGATCCTCACCGCGCTCGATCTGCGCGATCAGCGAACGTGCCACCACGCGCGCGGCGCCCTCGGCGAACACGCCCGCTTTCGGGACCCCCACCGCGGCGACGTCCCCCACCGCGTAGACGCCCGGATAGCGCGTCTGCAGCGTCCGCGAGTCCACCGGTATGTATGTCTCCTCGACCATCCCCGCCGCCACCACGACGTCCGGCGCGCGGTGTTTGGGAACGCCGAGGAACAGGTCGTAGGCCATCTCGCCGCCGCCGTCGAACAGCGCGACTTTGCGCTCCGGATCCAGCGCGGCCACGCGCGTGCCCGGCACGAACTCGATGTCGCGCTCGGCGAAGGCCTGCACCAGCGCGGCCGAGGTCTCAGGCGAGGGCGGCACGGGGCTCGGCAGCGGCAGCACGAAGGAGATCTCACAGTCCTCGCGCACTCCCTGCGCGCTCAGGTACTCGTGCAGCAACAGCGCCGCCTCGCTCGGCGCCGGCGGGCACTTGAACGGCGCGCCACACACCCCCACGATCGCTCGCCCCCGTGTGAACGTCGGCAGCACCTGCGCCAGCCGTTCCGCGCCCGCGACCGAGTAGAACTCGTTGCCGCCCTCCGCCAGCCCCGGCGTTGCCTCGAGGTCGTAGTCGGCGCCCAGCGCCACCACCAGCACGTCCCCCTCGTACTCCCCACCGCCGGTCCTCACCCGGCGGTTCTCCGGATCGATCGCCGTGACCGTCTCTTGCAGGAACCGCACGCCCGGCTTGGCGATGTCGCGATAGGGAAGCCGCACGGCTTCGGCCGAGGTGCGCCCGAACATCACGTCGAGCTTCGAGAACCCGAACACGAACGCCTCGCCCCTGTCGATCAGCGTCACCTCGACCCTCTCTCCGAGCGCTTCCGAGAGCATGCTCGACAGCTCCAGGCCACCGAACCCGGCTCCGAGGATCAGTACGCGCGTGGGCACCGGGCGAGGATAGTGGACGGCGGCCGGTCGAGCTTGTCCCTGCGCGAGTCGCTTCGATGCCGATCGCACCCGGGCTTCAGGGAACCTCGTCGCCGGCCGGAGAGCCTCGCCGCGGTCGCTACTGTGAACCGCATGGGCCTTGACCGACGCTGGTGGGCGTTGATCGCGATCTGCGCTGCGACGTTCATGCTGCTCGTGGACCTGACGATCGTGCAGGTGGCGCTGCCGCGCATCCAGCGCGATCTGCACGCGAGCTTCACGAACCTGCAGTGGGTGATCGACGCCTACGCGCTGACGATGTCGGCGCTGATCCTGACGTGTGGCACGCTCGCCGATCGGATCGGGCGCAAGCGCGTGTTCCTGGGTGGCGTGGGCGTGTTCACGCTGGCCTCGCTGGTGTGCGGGCTGTCGAGCAGCGCGACGATGCTGATCGCCGCCCGCGCGGTGCAGGGCTTTGGCGGAGCGGCGATGTTCGCGACCTCGCTCGCGCTCGTCGCGCAGGAGTTCCAGGGTCGCGAGCGCGGGGTGGCGATCGCCGCGTGGGGCGCCACGGTGGGCGGCGCGGTCGCGGTCGGCCCGCTCGTCGGGGGAATCCTCACCGACGGGCTGGGCTGGCAGTGGATCTTCTTCGTCAACCTGCCGATCGGCATCGCCACGATCGCGATGTCGAGCACGCGCATGGTGAACGTGCGCGACCCCGACGCCGAGCGGTTGGATTGGGCGGGGCTGGTGACCTTCTCGGGCGCGCTCTTCTTGCTCATCTTCGCGCTGCTGCGAGGCAGCGACGAGGGCTGGGGCAGCACCCTGATCGTCTCGATGCTCATCGGCGCGGCGATCCTGCTCGGGGCGTTCCTGGTCGTCGAGATGCGCCAGAGCCGGCCGATGCTCGACCTGACGCTGTTCGGCAATCGCGCGTTCTGCGGCGTCTCGCTCGCCACCTTCCTGATCGGCGCGGGGATGTTCGCGATGTTCCCCTATCTGACGCTCTACCTGCAGGACGCGCTCGGCTACTCGCCGCTGCAGGGCGGGCTGCGGCTGCTGCCGGCGACGGTGTTGACGTTCGTCGTGCCGCTGGCTACGCGCCGCACGACGAGCCGGATGGCGCCGGCACTGCCGCTCGGCGCAGGGCTGGGGCTGACCGCGCTGGGGATCGCGCTGATGAGCGGCCTCAGCGCTTCCTCGAGCTGGACCGCGTTGTTGCCGGGGCTATTGCTCACAGGCGCCGGGATCGGCCTGGCCAACCCCGCGATCGCGAACATCGCGCTCGGCGTCGTGCCGCCCGAGCGCAGCGGCATGGCCTCGGGCATCAGCAACACCTTCCGCGTGGGAGGTCTGGCGATCGGTGTGGCGGCGCTCGGGGCGCTGTTCCAACACCGCCTCGGCACGAGCCTCGAGTCCTCCCTCGGCGCGCCCGCGCCGGGACTCGCCAAGGCCGTCGCGTCGGGCGGCACACGCGCCGCGGCCGCCGCGGCGCCGCACCGACCGGACGTGATCGCAGTGGCCCTGCGCGCGTTCACCGAAGCGATGAACACGATCCTGATCGTGGGGGCCGGCGCGGTCCTGCTGGGCGCGATCGGCGCGGTCGTGCTGGTGCGCGCTCGGGACTTCTACCGCAGCCCCGCACCAGAGCAGGCACAGGCGGCGCCGGGTGAGGCCGAGATGGCGGGAGCTGCTCGCTAGCCCACCTTTTCCGGATGGCGCACGGGCAGGCCGGCCCGCGCGAGCGGGACCGTGACGGCGTCGCCCGCCGGGCGGTTGCGCTCCTCGCGGACGATGTACAGGGGTCGGTGCTTGACCTCGTCGTATATGCGCCCGACGTACTCCCCGATCACGCCCAGTGCGATCAGCTGGATTCCGCCGAGCAGCAGGATCGCGATCGTGATCGAGCCGAAGCCGGGGAGATATGAGTCGAAGATGCGCAGCACGATCACGACCGGGATCGCGATGAACGCGACGCCGGCCGAGAGCAGGCCCACATAGGTCGCCAGCTGTAGCGGCAGGTGTGAGAAGGAGGCGATCGCATCGAGCGAGAAGCGCAGCATGCGCCGCAGCGTGTACTTGGTCTCGCCGGCATGGCGCGCGTCGCGCTCGTAGGAGACGGCGGTCTGCGAGAAGCCCACCCATACGGTCATGCCGCGCAGAAAGCGCGAGCGCTCGGTCATCGACAGCAGCGCGTCCAGCGCGCCGCGGTCCAGCAGACGGAAGTCGCCGGAGTTGGGCTCGAGGTCGACCTGCGCGAGCTTGTCGAAGAGTTTGTAGAACCACGACGCCGTCGCGAGCTTGAAGGCGGTCTCGCCCTCGCGTGCGCGACGTACGGCGTAGACGACGTCCGCGCCGGTGCTCCAGCGCTCGATCATCTCGACGATCAGCTCGGGCGGGTCCTGCAGGTCGGCGTCGATCATCGCCACGACGTCGCCGCGAGCATGCTCCAGCCCGGCTGTGAGCGCCGCCTGATGCCCGAAGTTGCGCGATAGGTGCACGACCCGCACGCGCCGATCGGCGTCGGCGATGCGATCGAGGATCTGCGGCGTGCGATCGGAGGAGCCGTCGTTGACGAGCACGAGCTCGAACGGGTAGTCGGCCACGGCTGCGATCGCGCGGGCGACGAACTGCTCGATCAGCTCCTCCTCGTCGTAGACGGGCGCGACGACGCTCAGCAGCGTTGGAGTACGTTGCGGGCGCTGGTCCTGATCCGAGAGGGTCTTCGTAGTCGTCATCTTCATCGTCGTCGTGGTGGCCGGTGGGCAAAGGCAATTACAGTAGAGACGGCCATGCACAGACTACGTGAACGGCATATATCGACGCTAAACGTGAAGCTCGTCGTGCAGTTTCTGAAGTTCGGGATCGTCGGCGTCTCGAACACGTTGATCGCGTTCGCCGTGTACACGGTCCTGCTGAAGGTGTTCGGCGTCTGGTACGTGGCCGCCTCGGGCATCGGCTTCGCCGTGGGTGCGGTCAACGGCTTCCTGCTCAATCGCCGCTGGACCTTCCGCGAGCACGTCGGCGACGCGCTCACGCCGGTGCGCTGGGCGATCGTGCAGACGTGCGGCCTGGGATTGAACCTCGGGCTCGTGTACCTGTTCGTGCACGACCTCGGCTTGGACGAGCTCGTGGGTCAGATCCCGACGACCGTGATCGTGACGGTGCTCACGTTCGCGGCCAACCGCGCCTGGACCTTCAGGACGCCGGCGCTCAGCGAAACAGCGTAAGCAGCGACAGCCCGGCGGGAATGCGCCCGCCCCGTCCGATCACCGCGGCCTCGAGCGCGAGCGGACGCTCGAGCAGCCAGTTGACCGGCGGCGGCGGAACCCACAGGTCGAGGCTCGACTCGGTCGTCTTGGTCGAGAAGCGGTCGAGCACGCGCAGCACGATCGCGACGGGAAGCAGCAGCGAGTTGAAGTAGGTCGTGCGCGCGGTCTCCCAACCGGCCTGCTCGGCGACGCGCTGCAGCGAGCGACGGGTATAGCGGCGGTGGTGGTGGTTGATCTCGTCGTGCCCGCTCCACAGCCACTGATAGGCAGGCACCGTTATGAGCAGGGCGCCGCCGGGCGCGACCACGCGCCGCAGCTCGCGCAGGGCCGCGAGGTCGTCCTGCAGATGCTCGATCACATCCAGCGAGACCGCGAAGTCGAAGCTCTGCGATTCGAACGGCATCTCGAGCACCGAGCCTTCGACGACCTCGCCGCAGTTGCGCGCGCGAGCGAGCGCCACGCTCGTGTCCGAGAGCTCGACACCGGTCACGGTGCCGTGACGGGCGAGCTCGACCATGTTGCGCCCGCTGCCGCAGCCCGCGTCGAGGATGCGCGCGCGGGCGGGCAGCCGCAGTGGCTCGATCACGCGATCGAGCACCGTTCGACGGCCCCGATACCACCAGTGGTTGTTCTCGGCGCGGTGGGTCTGCAGCTCGTAGTCGCGATCCATCGTGCGGGGCATCTTTTCCTAAAGCGCCCACCGGCGCGGTGTGCCCTGTCTTGAAAAAAATCTTGGCATGCCATAAACTGGATTCATGGCGGTCCAAGAACAGACGGGTTCACACGCCCGTACGTCAGCCGTGGAGGACTACTGCAAGGCGATCTTCGCCCTGCAGTCGCGCGAGGACGGGCCGGTCTCCACGAACGCGCTGGCCGAGCGTCTGCGGATCACCTCGGGGTCGGTGTCGGCGATGCTGAAGAGGCTCGACGGCGATGGGCTGATCGTGCGCGTGCCCTATCGCGGTGTGCGGCTGACCGCGAGCGGCCGGAGGGTGGCGCTCGAGGTGATCCGCCACCATCGCCTGCTGGAGCTGTTCCTCGCCGAGACGCTGCAGATGCCGTGGGATCGCGTGCACGCGGAGGCGGAGGTGCTGGAGCACGTCATCTCCGAGGAGCTCGAGGGCCTGATCGCGGCAAAGCTGGGGGACCCGACGCGCGACCCCCACGGCGACCCGATCCCGAGCGCGGAGCTCGAGCTGCCCGAGCGCGAGGACAGCCGCAGCCTCCACAGCTTGCACGAGGGCCAGGGCGGCGTGTTCGTGCGGGTATCCGATGCCGACCCAGAGATGCTGCGCTACCTCTCGGAGCTCGGCATCTCACCCGGAGACCGCCTGCTGGTGCGAGAACGCCAGCCCTTCGACGGTCCGCTGCTCGTGAGCTTCTGCGACGACGAGCGCGAGCAGGCGATCGGGGGACAGCTGGCACGCGCGATGAGGGTGGCGCTCGACGCCCCATGAGCCCGCCGCCTCCGCCCCCGCCGCCGTTGCCTTCGCCGCTGGTCGGCGAACCGGCGCTTGAAGGAGCCGCTGTCGCGGGGGTGGGCGGCGAGGTCGCGCTCGGTCCCAGCCACCTGGACGCGCTGCTCGCGAAAGGGAGACTGAAGGCGTCGCTGGCGATGCTCGGCCCGGCGTTCGTGGCGGCGATCGCCTATGTCGATCCGGGCAACTTCGCCACGAACGTGCAGGGCGGAGCGCAGTTCGGGTATCTGCTGTTGTGGGTCGTGCTGGTCGCGAACGTGATGGCGATGCTGATCCAGTACCTCTCGGCGAAGCTCGGGATCGCCACCGACCACAGCCTGCCCGAGCTGTTTCGCGCGCGCTATCCGCGTTCGCTCTCGTGGGGGATGTGGGTGCAGGCGGAGGTCATGGCGATGGCCACCGACGTGGCCGAGTTCGTGGGCGCGGCGCTTGGCCTGAACCTGCTGTTCGGCGTGCCGCTCTTGGTTGCGGGGGTGATGACGGGGTTCATCGCTTTCGGGATCCTCGAGTTGCAGTCGCGGGGCTACCGGCGCTTCGAGCTGGCGATCTCGGCGCTGCTCGGCATCATCTTCCTCGGCTTCCTGTATGAGGCGCTGAAGATCGGGCCCTCGGCGCGGAAGTCGCTGGGGGGTCTGGCCCCGCACCTGGGCGACCGCGACAGCCTGTACCTCGCGGTGGGCATCGTCGGCGCGACGGTGATGCCGCACGTGATCTACCTGCACTCGGCGCTCACCAGCAAACGCACCCCCGTGCGTAACGCCCGCGAGCGCGCGCGGGTGCTGAAGTTCGAGCGCACCGACGTGATCCTCGCGCTGGGGTTGGCGGGGGTTGTGAACATGGCGATGCTCGCGGTCGCGGCGAAGCTCTTCCACGGCACCGGCCACTCCGGCGTGAGCACGATCGAGCAGGCCCACGCCGGCTTTGCCCAGCTGGTCGGCGGTGGCGCCGCGCTGGCGTTCGCAGTCGCCCTGCTGGCCTCCGGGGCGTCTTCCTCGAGCGTGGGAACCTACGCCGGCCAGGTCGTGATGAAGGGGTTCGTCGGGTTGAACATCCCGCTCGTGGCTCGCCGGCTCGTGACGATGGCGCCCGCGATCGCGATCCTCGCGGTCGGCTTCTCACCGACGGACGTGCTCGTGCTCAGTCAGGTCGTGCTCGCCTTCGGCATTCCCTTCGCACTGATCCCGCTCGTGCTGCTGACGAGCAATCGCGAGGTGATGGGTGTACAGGTCAACAGCCGCCTGACCACCGCCGCGGCGTGCGCGCTGGCCGCGCTGATCACGCTGATGAACGTCTTCTTGATCTCCCAGCAGCTGCTCTGAGCTTCGCACCGCGGCTCGGAGCCGCTCGGAGCGCTCGGAGCCGCTCGGCGACGCTCGGAGCCGCTCTCAGGCGGACCTCCGGGGTCGGATGGAGTCTTCGCGGAACCGCTCAGGCGCCGCCGAGCGCGCGCAGCGAGTAGTCGATCGCGCCGCCGGGCGCCCGCCAGGCGGCGAGCGCGCGGTCGGAGTCGGGGTCGACGGCGATCGCGGCCTGTCCGGTGCAACCGGACTCACCCGCGGGAGCGATCGGTTCCGGGGCGGTGAAGATCGTCCGGCCGGGGTAGGCGTCGATCCCGCGTGCGGCGTAAAGCGCCTGATCGCTGTAGTCCACGCTCCCGCCCCGGGTCATCTGCGGTTCGCTCCACAACGCATACGCCTCGCCCGCCGGCCCCGGGGCGAGGTCGGTGAGCAGCGCGTCGTGACCAGGAGGCGAGATCGTGTTGATCGAACGCACGCCGTTCAGGTCGACCGCTGCCGTGTGTACCTCCCAATGCCCGGATGCGACGCCGCTCCAGGCGAGCATCACCGACTCCGAGAGCAGGCGCACCAGGCGCGGTGAGCCGTTGGGGGGCGCAGCGCCGTCGGGATCGGTGAAGCGTTCGAGCAGCCGCGGTTTGCCGAACTGCACACCGGTGCCCGAGAGCTCCGCGAACACGCGGGTAATCCCACCGCGGGTTTCACTCCAGGCGAGCGTCGCGCGGTTGTCGTCGCTGAGCAGCGCCGCGATGTGCGCGCCGGGGGCCGCCGAGGCGACGCGGACGACCGCGTGCGAGACCCGCCCGGAGCCCGGCATGTCGCGTGCGTAGATCACCCCGTCCCGCTCCCACACGGCGAGCGCGTCCGAGCGGTAGTCCATCGCCACCGCGAGCCCTTCGACCGGACCGCCCGCTGCGACCCTCACGGCCGGTTCGAACGACCCAACACTCGCCGAGTAATAACGGTGCACGCGCAGCTCGATCGGGCCGGCGAGGGTCGGCGAGCGGGGTAGGGGAGCCCCCAGGGAGAGCAGCGCGACGTCGCCGAGGTAGGCGGTGGCGAGCGCGAACGGCGCGGCCGCACCGCCGGTCGCGGTGGGGGTCGAGAAGGGTCCGTGTGCGCGCCCTTCGCTGAGCAACAGCCCGGTGTCCTGCGTGCTCCCGGCGCGCCGCGCACCAACGGCGCCCTGAGCGCCGGGGACACCCTGAGCACGAGTGCCCGCCGCGAGCAGGACCCGCCCGCGCGGTGCGACGGCCGCGGAGACCGCCCCGGTCAGGCCGTAGATGAGGCCGGCGTGGGCGCCGAGCGCCGATGCGGGCCCGGGGATGTCGGTGCCCGTGGTGATCGCCGAGACACGCGGGCCGGCGCCACCGCGACAGCTCGCATCCGCCCCCCACACGATCGCGCCCCGGCCGGTCCCGTGGCGGGGGGTGTCCTGCGGGAACACCACCGCCGGGGTGGCAGGTCCGGAGCATCCCGCGAGGGTGGACGGCTGAGACCACGGGCCGCCCTCGGAGCGCACGCCGGCGGGCAGCGCGACGGCGATCGCGACGAGGACGAGGAGCTCGAGCACTCCCAGCGCGAGCCTTCGCCGGCGCTGTTTACGCGCCCGTACGCGGATCTCTCCCGAGGTCCTGTCGCATCCACCGCTGCGCATATCGTGTGATGTTCGTGCCCGGACCCTTTTTTGCCTCCCTGGACAGCGGCGAAGCTGTGCTGCAGTTCCCCTACGACGACCGTCTGCGCGTGCTTTTGCGCGCGATTCCCGGCAGGCGCTGGGACCCGGCCGGGAAGGCATGGCGGATCCCGCTCGATCCTGAGCGCGCGGAGGCACTGGCGAGGCTGCTCGCCGGCCTGCCGCGCAGACCGCACGTGAGCGATGGGCTCGCGCGCGCGATCGCGCGTCGGCGCTCCAGACGCCGTTCGCGGGAGTGCGTGCTCGACCTCGCTCGCCCGGATGAGAGATGGTGGCTGAGCTTCGCCAACGATGTCGATGTCGAGTTCGTGCGCGCGCTGTGCGAGCACCCCGACGCCTACGAGGTGCCGGCGATCGGACGCACGCTGATGCCGCTCGACGAGCTTTCCGAGCGCATCGTCAGTCGTCTGCAAAGAAGCGGGCCGAGCGGGCTGCGGTTGAGCGAAGACGCGGAGCACGCCCTCACGGAGATCGCCCAGGGTGCTCGTAGCGCCACGCGGCGCATGCCCCGCACGCGGCGGGCATCCGATGCGAGCGAGCGTGAGCGGCCCGCATACGAGGTCCAGAGGCCGGCGCCCCCCGCGGTGCTCGACATCTCGCGAGTGCACGCAGACCCGACGTTCGTGCTGGCGCCCGGTCACGACCGGGACCAACTCGAGAGGTTCGCGGCGCTGGCGGGCGCGATGGCGCCGATGGCGCGTCGTGGCGGCGGCCATGAACACGCCCGGCTGCCGGCGATCCGTGCGGACCCCTTCTGCGTGCCGGATCTCGACCGCTTCCTCAGCGCGAACGGAACCTGGGTGGACCCCGAGGCGCTCGGGCTGCTGCAGGAGATTCGTGAGCAGCACGCGCAGGCGGAAGGGCTGGTTGCGCTCTCGGCCGCGACGGACGCGAAGCTCGAGGTCTTCGGTCTCGGCGGTGAGCTGAAGCCGTTCCAGGCGGCCGGAGTCAACTACCTGCTCACACAGCGACGAGCGTTCCTCGCCGACGAGCAGGGACTGGGCAAGACGATCGAGGCGCTGGCCGCGCTGCACGCCGACGATGCCTTCCCGGCAGTCGTTCTGTGTCCGGCGAGCCTCAAGCTGAACTGGCTGGCGGAGATAGCGCGCTGGCTGCCGCAGCGCAGCGCGAGGGCGCTGACCGGGACCGGTATCGACAGGCGCAAGGCCGCGGGCCCGACAGCGACGGAGCCGGCGGTGGACATAACGGTCGTCAACTACGACATCGTGGCCGCACGGCTGGATGAGCTGCGCGCGCTCGCTCCGCGCGCGCTTGTGCTCGACGAGTCGCACTACTGCAAGAACGCGGGCGCGAAGCGCACGAAGGCCACCCAGCAGCTCGCGTCGGCGCTGCCACGAGACGGCCTCGTCCTCGCCCTCACGGGCACCCCGGTGATGAACCGGCCAACGGAGCTGATCTCACAGCTGCGGATCATCGGCAGGCTGGGCGACTTCGGCTCGGGCGCGCAGTTCGGCGAGCGCTTTCGCGGTGCAGATGCCCACCTGCGCCTGCACTGGCATCTGCGCGCGCGCTGCTTCGTGCGGCGGCTGAAGGTCGATGTCCTGCCGCAGCTGCCGCCGAAGACGCGCAGCGTGGTGCCGATCGAGCTCGACAACGAATACGAGTACCGCTTCGCCGAGCGCGACGTGATCGCGTGGCTGCGCAGCCAGCCGCTGGATCTGCGCCGCCTCGATGCGAAGGTCGCGGCGGCGCTGCGCGCCGAGCGGCTCGTGCGGCTGAACGCGCTCAAGCTGCTGGCCGCGCGGGGCAAGCTGCACGCGGCGCTCGCGTGGATCCACGACTTCTGCACCTCGGGCGAGCGTCTGGTCGTGTTCGCCAAGCATCGCGAGATCCAGCGGGCGGTGCTGGAGCGCTTCCCGCGGGCGCTGCACATCCTCGGTGAAGACACCCACGCGGCCCGAGACGCTTCGCTGCGCGAGTTCCAGGCGCCCGATGGCGGCGCGGAGAACCAGTTGATCGTCTGCTCGATCGAGGTCGCCGGACAGGGCCTGACGCTGACGCGCGCCTCGAACGTGGTGTTCCTCGAGCTCGACTGGACGCCGGCCAAGCACGACCAGGCGGAGGACCGTTGTCACCGCATCGGCCAACAGGACGCCGTCAACGCGACCTATCTGCTGGCGGCCGGCACGATCGACGAGACGATCGCGACGCTGCTGGAGCGCAAGCGTGCGGTGATCGGCGCCGTCACCGACGGCCGCGAGCAGGACGAGGAGGGTGTCGTGGACGCGCTCGTGCGCGAGCTCGCGGGCGAGCCCTACCGGGCCCTGCGCGCCGTCGCCTAGCCGCTCCGGTATATAGTTCCAGCGAGGCGAATGTGCGAAATGTTCGCCCGCCAGCTAGATTTCCGGCGGTATGAACGATTCTGAATCTGCGGGGGGTACGGCGAGACGTCTGCACGCGTTGCTTCACCGTCACGGCGTCCTGCTGGTGCACCACCGGCGGATACCGGGTTCGCGCACGAGCATCGACCACATCGCGATCGGCCGGGGCGGCGTGACGGTGATCGATGCCAAGCGCGCCCGCGGCCGGGTGAGGGTGCGTCGCGCGAGCGGCTCCTCCGGCGAGCCTCGCGAGCGCCTGCTGATCGGCGGACGCGAGGAGACGAAACTGGTCGAGGGAGTCTGCCGGCAGGTTGCGGTGGTGAGCGAGCTGCTCGGTGGAAGCGTCGCGGTGATCGGCGCGATGTGCTTCGTCGAGAGCGGCGGTCTGCCGATCTTCTCGAGCCCGACGCTCGACGGTGTGCGCATCGGCGGCCTGCGCGGAATCGCACGGCTGGCTCGACGAGACGGGCCGCACACGCCGAGCGAGATGCACGAGATCTCCGAGCGCCTGCGGGCCTCGCTGCCCGAAGCGTAAGCCCCCACCCCGGGCGCTCAGCACCCGTCGGACTCGCTCGATCCCGTTTGCCGCCGACCCTGCAGCGGTCGCGTCAGCCCTCGCCGGCCAGCCAGCGAGTCAGCTGTGCGTGCATCGCCTCCACTCCGACGATCGGCGCGGGCGGCTCGCTCCACTGCGCGGGGATGACGGCGAAGGGGTGGGTCTGGGGTCCGCCGAGACCGCCGTGCGAGCCCATGAACTCCTCGAACGGGGCGACCTCGTGGCTGACGGGGTCGTACATGCAGTTGACGAGGATGTCGGGACAGTGGGGAAAGCTGTCGTGGCGTCGCAGATGGTCGGCCGCGGTGGCGTCGAAGGGGAGCAGCGGGTCCTCGCCCTCGACCGTGTCGTCGCGCAGGCGCCTGCGCCCGCGCGCGCCGATCGCGAGCGCGCCGTGCTCGTGCGAGCGCACCATCACGAACCCGATCCCCGGATGGGCGCTCAGCGCTTCTACCAGTTGCGGGTGGGTTTCGGAGATCTGCTCGAGCGTGACCCGCTCTGAGCTCTGCGGCAGGTAGACGAGCCCGAGGCCGCCGGAGACGAGCACTATGGCCTGCTCCTGCTCGTTCTCCTCTCCCTTCCCCTTTCCCTGCTCCTCTCCCTGCCGCGGGGGCTCTTGTGACTCGCGCGACTCCTGCGAGTCCAGCTGTCTCCCCTCCCGTTCCCGCGGCTCCGCCTCCGGCGCCCGCGGCTCCGCCTCGCGCTCGGCGAGAGCCTCGCGGTTGGGTCCGAGTGCGACGGTCCCCTGCACCGCCCGAGCGCGCGTGGCACGCGCGAGCGCGCGCCCGGCGACGGATGAGTCCTGGCGGGCGTCGGCGAGCACCGCGCCCATGTCCCCCCAGGCCTCGTCGACCGCGACGGGAGCGCGCACATCCCCGTGGGCGAGCGCGTCGCGCACCACCTGCTCGAGCGTCTCGCCGTAGCGCTGGCGGAAGGGGGCGCCCTGGGTCTGACCGTGATCGGAGAGGACCACCAGGTGGTAGGGGCGGGGCGCCTGTGCGACCGCGCGCTCCAGGCGCAGGAGCTGGCGGTCGTGGCGCTTTAGCACCGCGAGCGCGTCGGGCTCGCGGATGCCGGAGTGGTGGGCGACCTCGTCGTAGCCGACGAACGTGGCGTAGCTCACGGGCACGCCCTCGACGATGTCGGCCATCAGCAGGGCCACGTTGAGGTCGCGCATCACGACCGCGATCGCCGCGCGGATGAGCGGGTAGAACTTGCCCCGATCGACGTGCTCGGCGCCGCCGCGGCGCTGGCGCGAGGCGGCCCTGAGCTCGTGGGCGATGTCGGCGAGCGAGAGCACGATCGTGCGCATGAACCCGTAGGGATCGGCGAAGTAGGCGAACAGGTCCTCGGCCTTGGAGCGCTTGCGGTCGCGGATGACGCTCATCGTCGCGGTGCAGCGCGGGGCGTCGCCGGAGAACATGTTCCCGCGGCTCGTGCCGGCGCCCGCGAGCAGGCCTTCGCCGGTCGAGCGCCGGCGCTCCATCTCGGCGGCGTCGGAGGGGTGGTTGGAGACGATCGTGCGGCGAGACTCCTTCTCATACCAGCGGAACGCGGGCATGTCCCAGTTGCTGCCGAGCAGCAGGCCCGCCTGGCTGGCGCCGGTCTGTGAGGAGAGATCGCACTCCCATCCGAGCAGGCGATGCGAGCCCTCGGAGAGCCAGCGCGCGATCGTCGGCGCGTGCCCGTCGCGCAGCGCCTCGCGCAGCATCCCCTCGCCGAGGCCGTCGATCTCGAAGAGGATCGTGCCGGGGACGTCGCTGCCGTTGCGCCCGCGCGCGCGGCGCGCGCGCCGGCGCACGACGCGCAGCTGGCGGGCATCCCCGCCGACATCGAGCAGCGGCGCGACGAGCGTGGAGATGACGGCCAGCGCGAAGGCGATCGCGAGGCTGGTGGAGAACGGCGGTGAGACCCCATCGATCAGATAGAAGGCGAGCGCGACGACGCCCGCGCTGAGCACGAGCGACGCGAGCCCGAAGGTGAGGATCGTCAGCGGCAGCGCTACGCGCGTGAGCAGCGGCCACAGCAGCGCGTTGAACAGCGCCATCGCGGCGGCGACCAGCAGGGCGGCGTCGAAGGAGAGCGCCTGCAGGCCCGGAAGCACGCTGGCGAGCACGAGCAGCACGGCGGCCTCGACGCCGAGCATGATCGCCGCGCGGACGGCGAACCCGAGCAGGAGACGTGCGCGCGTCACGCGGCGCGGGCCGGAGGCGGACCGGGCGAGGATCGCGCCGGGATCGGGTGATCGGGAGCAACGACGATTGCTACGGTCTCGTGCATGGTCCAGGTCACGGCCGATCGCGGTGGCATGGCCGGGGACCGTATCGCGTTCGTGGGCCACGCCACCGTCCTGATCGAGCTCGATGGCGTGCGCCTGCTCACCGATCCGCTGCTGCGCGATCGCGTCGCGCATCTGCGTCGTCAGAGCGGACCGGTCGAGAGAGATCGGATCGCGGAGATCGATGCGGTGCTGCTCTCGCACCTGCATCGCGACCACCTCGACCTGGCCTCGCTGCGAGCGCTCGGCAAAGACATCTCGCTGCTCGTGCCCGCGGGCGCCGGGGCGTGGCTGTCACGCAGGGGCTTCACGCACACGAGCGAGCTGCGCGCCGGCGAGAGCACGGACGTCGGCCCGATCGCGGTGAGGGCGGTGCGGGCCCGTCACGACGGCCGCCGCAACCCGGGCGGCAGGCGCGCGGAGACGCTGGGCTACGTCGTGCGCGGCGGCCGCACGACGATCTACTTCGCGGGCGATACGGAGCTGTTCGATGAGATGGCCGACATCGGCGCCGATACAGAGGCCGCGGCCGACGAGTCGCCGGCCCGCGGGACACGAACGCGAACCTCGCGGGCCCGGCAGCTGGATGTCGCGCTCGTGCCGGTCGCGGGCTGGGGCCCGAGGCTGGGTCCCGGGCATATGGATGCGCTGCAGGCCGCCCAAGCGGTCGCGCTGCTGGCGCCGCGCGTGGCGATCCCGATCCACTGGGGGACGTTCCTGCCCCTTGGCGGGACGCGCCGTCACGGAGATCTACTGTTCGACCCGCCGCGCCTGTTCGCGCGGCACGTCGAGCGCCTCGCGCCGGACGTGCAGGTGCGCATCCTTGAGCCCGGAGAGCAGGTGATGCTGCCGGCGACAGACCGCGGCGCGCGAGCGGGCTAGCGTGCCGCGCCCGGCGCCTCGGAACTGGCCGGGGTGAGCGCCGCTTAGAGACCCGTCTCGACGACGATCCGCCCGGCGGCGACGGCGTCGGAGAGAGCGCGGTAGTCGCGCTCGTTCTGCTCGGCGTAGGCGCGGGAGAACTCGACGATCGCACGGTCGAAGACCGTGCCCTTGCCGAGGTAGGCGGCGATCGCGATGCGGTCGCCGCTGCGGGCGTGGGCGCGGGCGAGCGTCCAGCCGCACAGCCGCCCGTAGGCGGCCAGTCCGGAGGGCTTCATGCGCTCGATTTCCGCCGATCCCTTCCAGTCCTTCAGCTGGCGCCCGTAGAAGTCGCGGTCCTGGCCGTCGATCCCTTCGGGGACGTGCAGCCAGCCGAGGAAGATGTCGCTCGAGGCCTGCATCAGCCGCTGCCCGGCGACGACGCGCTCGCCGTGGTTGGAGAACTCGCTCGGGCCGAGGAACTCCTCGAGCACCGAGGCCTCGGCCTCCTTCATCTGCAGGAACAGCGGGTCCTCGCCGTCGCGCCCGAGCAGCAAGGCGATCCACGCGCGCGTGCCGACGCTGCCGACGCCGACTACCTTGCGCGCGAAGTCGGTGAGCCGGAACTCCTCGAGCAGCACGCGCCGGTCGTACTCGAGCGTCTCGCGGTAGGAGCGCAGCAGCTCGTGCAGGCCCTCGAACATCTGCTCGCGCTCGGCGCCCTGCGCGAGGTCGTCGATCGGCACGATCAGGGGCGGCTCGGCGAGGATCCGCGGCTCCCCCGCGACGACGTGCGTGAGTTTGGAGAAGGCCGACATGCTGTCCTTCGTGCGCGCCTTCGCGAGCGCCTTCTCGGTTCGCTTGACCTGCTGGGGCTCGAGTTGCGGCCCGAGTTCCCGCAGCACGGCTTCGATGTCGAGGTGGGAGTACCAGACGTCGAGGTTGCTCATACCCGCGAAGGCGATCATCGCGGTGCGGTACTCCTCGACGCTCGCCAGCACGACCTGATCCTGGGCCTTGATGGAACAGTCGTTGTCGCGCGCGGCGATCGCCATGCTCACGGCGAGCCGCTTGACGTCCCACTCCCACGGCCCGGGGAGTGTCTCGTCGAAGTCGTTGACGTCGAACATCAGGCGGCGCTCGGGCGAGGCGAAGACGCCGAAGTTCGACAGGTGCGCGTCCCCGCAGCACTGCACCGTCAACCCCGAGCGCGGCGTCGCCGCGAGGTCGCCCGCCATGATCGCGGCGGCGCCGCGGTAGAAGGTGAAGGGCGAGACGAGCATGCGCCCGTAGCGGATCGGCACGAGCTCGGGCACCCGCGTCTGAGCTTGACGTTCGAGCACCTTCACCGGATCGACGCGATGGGGCGCGGGCTCGAACGCGGCGTGGCTGGAGCGCGGCACCTCCGCGCGCGCCGCCTTCCCCCGCGCCACCCGCTCGGAGACGCTCAGGTGGGGGACGGGCGAGAATGCGTCGGGCGGTGCCTCCGTCGCGCTCATCGCCTCAGACCATAGCTCTCGAGCGCAGCACGCGAGCGGGATCTCATCGCGCCACCTGGACCCCTGCGTGTTTGATCGAGCTCGCGTACGACGGCGAAGCTCGCGCTCGCGGTGCTCGGCGACTACCTCACAGCACCGCCGGAGGCGCTGAGCGCGTACCAGCGCCCGCCGAACATGGATTCGCCGACGTAGGAGGTTTCGCCGGGGCCCGAGTCGCCGCTGTAGAGGTAGAGGGGATGTCCCGCGTAGGTGACCTGCGTTTTGCCGCCTGAGATCCTGGTGCTCGAGAGCAGGGAGGCCTTGACGCCGGGGCCGGCGGTGGGCCTGCCGCTCGTCGTGAGCGCGGGCCAGGATTCCGAGCATCCGCTGATGCGCACGCAGGAGTTGGAGGCGCCGTGGTCGCGGGTGAACTCGTACAGCGTGAACCCGGAGGAGGTGGCGAGGATGTTGCCCAGGCGGGTGTGACGCAGGGTCACCTTGGCGGCGCGGGCGGCGTGCGCGCTCGGGCTCGCGCCCTGCGCGAGGGCGGTGCCGAGGAGGCTCGCGCCGCAGGCGAGGAGGGCGGCGAGGAAGATGCGGGTTCGCTGCATGGAGATTCCTCCGGTTGTCGCTTTGTGATGGGTTGCAACCCGCAACGCGGCGGGTCGGCCTTAGACCGATTGGTCCTCGACCGCCAAGACGCCGCAGGGGCGGGAACCTTCCCGGGCGCTCGCGTGTCCCGAACGTCCCCTGTTCGGCGATGGTGCTGGACATGAGTCGCATCCTACGGCGGGGGCACCGCCGCGCGCGCACTGCCGCGGCGGCGCCGGTCGGGTGCTGGTCAGTCGCGCTGTACGACCATGAACTGGTTGCCGTCGGGGTCGCGGAAGAAGTACATCGGCGGCACGGGATCGCCCATGCGCATGACCTCCTCGTCGACGTCCACGCCCTGCTCGCGCAGGCTCGCGTGGCTGGCGTCGGCGTCGTCGGTGGACCAGCCTATGCGCGTCTGAATCCCGACCGGTTCGCCCTCGCGCGGAGGCACGATCGCGATCGTCGTCGCGGCGCCGGCGGGCGCGACTTCGACCCAGCGGTCGCCGTGGCCGAAGGGGGTGTCGCTGCGCTTCTCGAAGCCGAGCTTCTGCACGAAGAACTCGATCGCGCGGTCCTGGTCTGAGACGGGGACGATCACGGTCCCGATCTCGCCGATACCGGCGGTGGTGGTATTGCTCATGTCGATCCTCCTGTTCGTGGGGTGTTGCGATAGACGGACGGGCAGGTCAAAGCTAGTCGGTCGCGCCTGCTGAGTGGTTACCCGGATGTATGTCGCGTAC